>NZ_JBQQCD010000008.1:0-288725 GCF_052245555.1 Streptomyces sp. KR80 | reverse complement strand
CATCGGTGTAGACCCGGCCCCGCTCCGGCGGCAGCAACCCCGCGATCGCCCGCAGCAACGTCGACTTGCCCGACCCGTTCGACCCGATCAGCCCGATCGCCTCACCCCGGTACGCGGTGAAGGTCACACCCTTGACCGCGTGCACCTCCCGCATCCCCGGCGACCCCTTACGGCCGAGCATCCGGCTCAGCGCAGCGGTCGCCGTACCCCGGCCGCGGGCGCCGCCGTTGACGCGGTAGACGATGTGCAGGCCGTCCGCGATGACGGTGGGGACGAGCGCCTGGACGGCACTGTTCTGCTCAGCCACGGCCGTACCGCTCCTCCGCCTTCCAGAAGTACACGAAGCCGGCGACACCGATGAGGACCGCCCAGCCGAGGGCGAAGGCCCAGACGTGCGGGGGCAGGTACTTGTCCGCGTCGTAGCCGTCGATCAGCGCGAAGCGGATGAGGTCCATGTAGATGGACGCCGGATTCCACTGCAGCACGTCGGCGACCCAGCCCGGCAGGTCCTTGTCCGCCAGGATGTGCGGAATGCTGAACATCACGCCCGAGCCGTACATCCAGGTGCGCAGCACGAACGGCATCAGCTGCGCCAGGTCCGGGGTCTTGGCTCCCATCCTGGCCATGATCAGGGCGAGGCCGGTGTTGAACACGAACTGCAGGGCCAGGGCCGGTACGACCAGCAGCCAGGACCAGGTGGGGAAACTGCCGAAGCCGATGGCCACCACGACCAGCACGATCATGGAGAACATCAGCTGCTGAAGCTGCTGGAGCGAGAACGAGATCGGCAGGGAGGCGCGCGGGAAGTGCAGCGCCCGGACGAGCCCGAGGTTGCCCGAGATCGACCGGACACCGGCGAGCACCGAGCTCTGGGTGAAGGTGAAGACGAACACACCTGTCACCAGGAACGGGATGTACATCGTCTGTTCCATGCCGCGGCTGGTGCCCAGCAGCAGGCCGAAGATGAAGTAGTAGACCAGCGCGTTGAGCAGCGGGGTCGCCACCTGCCACAGCTGGCCGAGCTTCGCCTGGCTGTACTGGGCGGTCAGCTTGGCCTGTGAGAAGGCGAGGATGAAATGACGTCTGCCCCACAGCTGCCGGACGTACTCCAGCAGGCCGGGCCGCGCCCCGCTGACCGCCAGCCCGTACTTCGCCGCGAGCTCGGCCGGGGACAGACCCCCGTCCGGGGATGGAGGGGCGCTCACCGCGACCGCACCGTCATGGGTTGTCTCACTCACAAATGGAAACTTTCGTCTTCAAGATGCGCAGCCGTATCGGGCGTAGGCGGGCCTGGTGACGACAGTCTGTTTCCCCGCCGTACGACCGATGCTCTCAGACACGAAGCTTGTCAGATGACCGGAGGTCGGCCCAGTCGGGTCAGCCGCCATACCGTACGCCACTTCATGGCCCGGCGCGGACCGCACGGTGTGATCCAGCCCTCCTTGAATCCGCCGAGCCAGGCACGGAGAGCGGGCCGGGAGGGCCGGCGGGCCAGGGTGAGCAGCAGCCACACGCCGAGATAGAGCGGGATCAGGGGGACGGGGAGATTCCGGCGGGCCAGCCAGACCCGGTTGCGGGCGACCATGCGGTGGTAGACGGCATGCCGGCTGGGAGCGGTCGCCGGGTGGTGCAGCACCATGTCCGCGCGGTAGTCGATCATCCATCCCGCGTCGAGCGCCCGCCAGGCGAGGTCGGTCTCCTCGTGGGCGTAGAAGAAGTCGTCCGGCAGCCCGCCGACCTGCTGGAAGACCGCGGTACGGACGGCGTTCGCACCACCGAGGAAGGTCGTGACCCGGGAGGAGCGCATCGGGTCGGAGGCCCGCAGCCGGGGTACGTGGCGGCGCTGAGTGGTGCCGGTCTCGGGGTCGGCGATCCGGAAGCTGATGATGCCGAGCTGCGGATCGGCGGCGAAGGCCTCGCGGCACAGCTCGGCGGTGTCGACACTCGGCAGCAGGCCGTCGTCGTCGAGGAACAGCAGGGCGTCCACGTCCCTGCCACCGGGGCCGAAGGCCGCTATGCCGACGTTGCGGCCCGCCGGGATGCCGACGTTCTCGGGCAGCTCCACGGTCCGTACGCCCTCGGGGAGCTCGGGCAGGGGGGAGCCGTTGCCCACGACTACGACCTCGATCCGCTCGCCGTGCTGCTTGGCGACCGAGTCGAGGAGCGCGCGCAGCTCGTCGGGGCGGTTGCCCATGGTGAGGACAACCGCTCCGAGCTTGAGGTCGGCCGCCCCGGTCATCGCAGCCTGCTCGAGGCGAGGATGCTGACGAGGTGCAGCAGGGTCTGCACGATCGCGATGCCGGCGAGCACCGCCACACCCAGACGGGTGAAGAAGAGGTCGCCCCTGATCATGTCCAGGATGGCCACGAGCAGGATGACCAGCGAGGCCTCGACGCCGCCGACCAGGCGGTGGAACTTCAGCGCGGCCGCCGCCCTGCGGGCCAGGGCCAGGCCCGAGGACCGGGGCACGGAGGCCTCGTCCCGAACGGCGGGCAGCCCGCTGCGGGACCGGGCGACATCCACCAGATCCGTCTCGGCCTTGATCAGGATGGCGCCGAGTGCGGCCAGGGTGCCGAGGAAGGCCCACAGCCAGGCCGGGTCGCCGTGGGCGGAGAGGTCGGTGGCGCGCAGGCCGAAACCCACCAGCAGGGCCGCCTCGGAGAGGTAGTGGCCGATGCGGTCGAGATAGACCCCGGTGATCGAGGTCTGCTTCCGCCAGCGAGCGACCTCGCCGTCCACGCAGTCCAGCAGCAGATACAGCTGGATGAGCAGGGCGCCGAGGAGCGCCCCGGGCAGGCCCGGCACCAGGAGTGCCGCCCCGGCCAGGACGCCCGCGACCACCATCAGATGGGTGAGCTGGTTCGGGCTGATCCTGGTGTTCACCAGGTGTCGGGTCCAGCGCAGCGAGACCTCTCGCATGTACAGGCGCCCGGCCCAGTGCTCACCGCTGCGCCGGTCCTTCACGCCCTCGGGGTGAACGACCGGACGGAGTTCAGCTACTGATGGCTTTGGCATAGTCGGCGTATGCGTCCCTGATCTGGTCGGTGGACAGGTTCAGGTGCTCGAGGATCGTGTAGCGCCCGGGGCGGGTCTGCGGTGCGTACTCCACCACCTGGACGAACTCGTCCACGCTGAAGCCGATCTCCTCCGGCAGCACGGGCAGGCCGTGGCGGCGCAGCACCTCAGCCATCAGGCGGGACTCCTCGTGTGCACCGCGCAGGTACATCGCGAAGGCGGCGCCGAGACCGCACTGCTCGCCGTGGCTCGCGGCGCGCTTGGGGAAGAGGAGGTCGAAGGCGTGGTTGATCTCGTGGCAGGCGCCGGAGGCCGGGCGGCTGTCGCCCGCGACCGACATCGAGATGCCGGTCAGGACGAGGCCTTCGGCCAGCACGGTCAGGAAACTGTCGTCGCCGACGCCGCCCGGGTGGCGGAGCACAGCCTCGCCGGCCTGGCGGGCCATGGCGGCGGCCAGTCCGTCGATCTGCTCGCCCTTTTCGCGGTGGGCGAGCTCCCAGTCCGCGACGGCGGAGATGTTCGACAGCGCGTCACCGATGCCGGCGCGGACGAACCGGACCGGGGCCTCGCGGATGATGTCGAGGTCGATGACGACGGCGATCGGGTTCGGGACGCCGTACGAGCCGCGGCCCGCGTCGTTGTCCAGCGTCGCGACCGGCGAGCAGAGGCCGTCGTGCGAGAGGTTCGTCGCGACGGCGACCAGCGGCAGACCGATCCGGGCCGCGGCGAACTTCGCACAGTCGATGATCTTGCCGCCGCCCAGGCCCACGACCGCGTCGTAGTGGCCGGACTTCATCGCGTCGGCGAGCTTGACCGCGTCGTCGAGTGTGCCGCCGCCGACCTCGTACCAGGTGGCGCCGGGCAGCGCCGGGGCGAGCCGCTCGCGCAGCGCCGCACCAGAGCCACCGCTGATCGCGATGGCGAGCTTCCCCGATGCGGAGATGCGCTGGTCCGCCAGCACACCCGCGAGATCATCCAGGGCCCCGGCTCGGATGTCGACGACGAGGGGCGAGGGGATGAGTCGGGTCAGTACTGGCACGCGATCTCCCGGCCCTTCGCGAGGTCGTCGTGGTTGTCGATCTCGACCCACTTGACGTCGCCGATGGGGGCGACGTCGATCTTGAAGCCGCGGTTGACCAGCTCCTGGTAGCCGTCCTCGTAGTAGAGGTCGGGGTCCTTATCGAAGGTGGTCTTCAGGGCGTCGGCGAGGTCGTCCGCCGCCTCGGGCTCGATGAGGGTGACGCCGATGTACTCGCCGGTGGCGGCGGAGGGCTCCATCAGCTTGGTGATGCGCTGGACGCCCTTGGCCGGGTCGACGACGACCTTCATCTCCTCGTCGGCGAGGTGCTTCACCGTGTCCAGGGCGAGGATGATCTTCTGGCCCCGGCCCTGGGCCTCGAGCAGAGTCTTCTCGACGGAGACCGGGTGCACGGTGTCGCCGTTGGCGAGAATCACGCCCTCCTTGAGGACGTCACGCGCGCACCACAGGGAGTAGGCGTTGTTCCAGATCTCGGCCTTGTCGTTCTCGACCAGGTGCAGCTTCAGACCGTACTTCTGCTCCAGGGCGGCCCGGCGCTCCACGACGGCCTCGCCTCGGTAGCCGATGACGATGGCCACCTCCTTCAGACCCACCTCGGCGAAGTTCCCGAGGGTGAGGTCGAGGACGGTGGTGTCGCCATCAACCGGCACCAGAGCCTTGGGCAGGGTGTCGGTGTAGGGGCGCAGACGCCGTCCGGCGCCGGCTGCCAGCACGAGGCCGATCATGCGGGTTCTCCTGTTTCGTCGTGTACGGCGGGTGCCCCGGAGGACACCCAGAAGCGGATGCTCTCGCTGAGCACCGCCAGCGCCAGGGCCGTCGCAAGGGCCGTCAGCGCGATGGTGAAATCTGTGTCGCGCAGCAGAGCTGCGGCGACCGTGACCGCCAGAACCCGCCCCTCGTGCCCGCCGATTGCCCGCACCAGCAGGTGCGGGGGCGCGCCGGTGCCGCCGCGGATGCGGTACACCGTGTCGTAGTGATGGTAGGCGACGGCCGCCACCAGCCCGAAAGCCGCAGGCAAGGCGCCGTTCACTTCGGAGCGGGCGGCGAGTATAAGAATGACGGTGTATTCCGCTACGCGGAAGAGGGGCGGCACGAGCCAGTCGAGCGGGCCCTTGAGGGGCAGCGCCACGGCGGCACCGGAGCTCAGCGCATAGAACGCGGCGGCGAGGACCGGCCACCAGCTGCCGACCGGCGCAAGCCACACGGCGGCGAGCAGCGGCACAACGCCTTGCAAGGCGAGCAGTGCCCTGGAGCCGACGGGCTCACGGGACCGCAGCCTTCCCAGCGCTCGGGCCGTCCCCTCGGCGATCGGGCCGGAGTCCGCGAGGTCGGCGAGCGCCTGGGCGGCCCGGTCGGTACGGGCGCCACGCCGCATGAGGGAGCGCAGCACACGGCCCGCGGTGGTGTAGCACGCGGCGAACGCGCAACCGATCAGCAGGGCGTAGAAGACGATACGAGGCGTGGCCACGGCCGTGAGGACGGCGATCATGGCCCATCGCTCGCCGATCGGCAGGATGATCATCCGGCGCACCCAGACGGTCCAGCCGACGCGGTCCAGCTTGCCGGAGAGGGCGGCGGTGGGGCTGCTGTTGCCCGTGGCGTCCTGGTTGGCCTCATTGAAGGAGAAGTCCACGACGTGGCGGCAGGTCTGGAGCACCATGGCGCCGAGGGCGAGCGCCCAGACGTCGTCACCGCCACGGGCAGCGCCGAGGGCGAGGCCCGCGTAGTACGCGTATTCCTTGGCGCGGTCGAAGGTGGCGTCCAGCCAGGCGCCCATCGTGGAGTACTGCAGCGAGTAACGGGCCAGCTGGCCGTCGGTGCAGTCGAGGATGAACGAAGCGATGAGCAGCGCGCCCGCCGCTATGTAGCCGGGGCGCGTGCCGGTGGCCGCACAGCCCGCGGCGATCAGGGCGGTGAGCAGCGAGGCCGTGGTGACCTGGTTCGGGGTCAGGCCGCGGCGGGCGCACCAGCGGGCGATGTAGCGCGAGTACGGGCTGATGAAGAAGGTCGTGAAGAATCCGTCGCGTGCCTTCACGGCGGTCCGGAGCCGTACCTGCTCGTCGTCGACTCCGTCGACGACGGCCTGGGCCTCGGCCCGCTCCGCGTCGTCGCCGGCCACGGTGGCGACGAGCACCCCGAGCTCGGGCCGGTGTACGTGGACGCCCGCGGCGAGGAGCGCCTCGGCGACGGCGTCGGCCACCGTCCGCGGTACCTCCGCGCCGGACGGCACGTCGGTGCCCTCCGCCGCCCCAGCGGCGAAGCCATCCTTCGTCGGCTGCCCCTCGGTGGCTGCCGGAGCACCCACGCCTACACCGGTCGGGTCAGCGCCGGTGAGCGCTCCACTGACGGTGGCTTGCCCATCCGCTCGTTCAGTTCGGACGTCAGCGGGCTCGTCGTCGGCCACCGGGCGGGCGGCGTCGCCCGGCCCGGCCTGCGGGCCGGTGCCCCGTGCGGGAGCGGCGGCGCCGGTTGCCGCGTCGGCTTCGACACCGGCAAGGGCAGCCGCAGGGCGGGGGGCTGTCGTGGACGTCAGTGCGGCGAGAAGGGCCGGGCGGGCATCCGGTTGGGCCGTGAGCGCGCCGGGGATCGCGGCTGCCGGGAAGCGGGGGTCCGTGAGGGCCAGCCGCAGGGCGTGCCGGTGGGCCACCAGGCGCGGGTCCACCAGCGCCACGCGCTCCGACGGCGGGACCGCGGCGACCCGTTCCGCGAGGTCGTCGCCCGCCGGGACCGCGACCACGGCGAAGCCCAGCGATCGCAGGTCGCCCTCGAGCTGGGACCCGGCGACCGGCGGACCGGTGAGGATGGCGGTCGACAGACGCGTTCACTCCTTGGAAGCTGGCATGGCCGCGCCGGGAGTCAGGGGTGTCCGGGCAGCGGTCGTGGCACGCCCCGGCTCCGACGCGCACGGGCGGCACGTCGGGAGAGGCTATCGGATTCTCGGAAGCGACCGTTCATCGCCCGTTTACGCCCGGATAAGACCGTAGAGGTGCGGGAGTCGACCGGAGAGATCCGTCTTTCGCATCATGGGCGATCATCGCGGTCCGCGACAAGCGCAGCTGCCCGGAGCCGCACACGGCCGGTTACGCTGCCAGGCATGACATGGATGATCACCGGTGGTGCCGGTTACATCGGGTCCCATGTGGCCCGGGCCATGGCCGACGCCGGGGAGCGCGTCGTCGTGCTGGACGACGTCTCGTCAGGGCTCCCCGAGCGGCTCCCGGCCCACGTCCCGCTGGTCCGCGGCACGATCCTCGACCGCGAACTCGTGGACCGTACGCTCGCCGAGCACTCCATCACCGGAGTGGTACACCTGGCGGCCAGGAAGCAGGTCGGACAGTCCGTCGAGCAGCCCCTCCGCTATTACCGGGAGAACGTGCACGGCCTCACCGTGCTGCTGGAGGCCGTGGTCGCCGCCGGGGTGCGGCGCCTCGTCTTCTCCTCCTCGGCCGCCGTCTACGGCATGCCCGATGTGGACCTCGTCACGGAGGACACCCCCTGCCGGCCGATCAACCCGTACGGCGAGACGAAGCTCACGGGCGAGCGGCTCGTCCGGGCCGCCGGCCGCGCCCACGGCATCGCCACCACCTGCCTGCGCTACTTCAACGTGGCCGGCGCCGCACGTCCCGAGCTCGCCGACACCGGAGTGTCCAACATCGTCCCGATGTTCTTCGACGCACTGACCCGCGGCGAGCCCCCGCTGATCTTCGGCGACGACTACCCGACCCCGGACGGCACCTGCATCCGCGATTACATCCACGTCTCCGACCTGGCCGACGCCCATCTCGCCGCCGCCCGCCGACTGCGCTCCAGGACCGAGGCGGACGATCTGACGGTCAATATCGGGACCGGCCGGGGCGTGTCCGTCCGCGCGATGGCGGATCTGATCGCTGAGGTCACCGGTGTGCCGGAGCCGGCCGCGAAGGTCGTCGGACGGCGGGCCGGGGACCCGGCGCGCGTCGTCGCCGCTGCCGACCTGATCGCCCAGGAGCTCGGCTGGAGCGCCCGGCGCGGTGTGCGCGAGATGGTCGAGTCGGCCTGGGAGGGCTGGTGCCTGCGCCGCGAAGCCGCAGGTCACAGCACATGACAACGGTGTTCAGCGCCATGTTGCCCGGCACCCCCCACCCGTAGTTCACTGATCACAGTCGGCAGTCGGTCGACGATTTCTGATCACTTGCTTTCGGGAGGGAACGGCATGGGGGCAGGCCACGACCACGGGCATGCGCATCGCCCGCCGCCCGGAGTGGGCGGCACGGCGGCGACGGCCTACCGGGGACGGCTGCGCATCGCCCTGTGCCTGACCCTCACCGTCCTAGTCGCGGAGATCGTCGGTGGACTCCTGGCGGACTCCCTCGCCCTGCTCGCCGATGCCGGGCACATGGCGACCGACGCCGTCGGGATCGCGATGGCCCTGCTGGCCATCCACTTCTCCGCTCGCCCGCCGAGCGAGCGCCGCACCTTCGGCTACGCGCGCGCCGAGATCCTCGCCGCGCTCGCCAACTGTCTGCTGCTCATCGGTGTCGGCGGCTTCATCCTCTACGAGGCCGTACGGCGCCTGATCTCACCGCCGGAGGTCGAGGGCGGGCTCACCGTCGTCTTCGGTCTGGTGGGCCTGGTGGTGAATGCACTGTCGCTGGCTCTGCTGGTGCGTGGGCAGAAGGAGAGCCTCAATGTCCGCGGCGCCTTCCTGGAGGTGATGGCGGACGCGCTGGGCTCGCTGGCCGTCATCGTCTCGGCGGTGATCGTCATGGCGACCGGCTTCCGGCAGGCCGACCCGATCGCCTCCCTGGCCATCGGCGTGATGATCGTGCCCCGGTCGTGGAAGTTGCTGCGCGAGGCGCTGGACGTGTTGCTCGAGGCGGCGCCGAGGGACGTGGACATGGCCGAGGTCAGATCGCACATACTGGCCCTGCCAGGCGTCGAGGACCTGCACGACCTCCACGTGTGGACGATCACCTCCGGACTGCCGGTGCTGTCCGCGCACGTGGTGGTCCGCGAAGAGGTACTGGATGCGATCGGGCACGAGAAGATGCTGCACGATCTCCAGGGCTGCCTCGGTGAGCACTTCGATGTCGGCCACTGCACCTTCCAGCTGGAGCCGGCCGGACACGCCGAGCACGAGGTCAAGCTCTGTCACTGAGCCCACCGAGCCGAGCGCGGTGCTCGTCCGCTCCGCCATCGGTGGCACGAGCCGCCTATCAGGCTGACATGCGGGGCGAGCAGCCGGGCCGCGCCTGTTTCGTGCGGCAGACTGAAAGGTCGAAGCCCAACCGAAGGATGGCCATGCCGACCACACCTGCCTCCACGGCGGACGCGGACCTCTCGTCGAACGGCTCCGCAGCACCGATCATGCTGGAACTCGTCGACGAGAACGGCACGACGATCGGCACCGCTGAGAAGCTCTCCGCCCATCTGCCGCCCGGCCGGCTGCACCGCGCCTTCTCGGTCTTCCTCTTCGACACCTCCGGCCGGCTGCTGCTCCAGCAGCGCGCTCCGGGCAAGTACCACTCCCCCGGTGTCTGGTCCAACACCTGCTGCGGACACCCGTACCCCGGCGAGGCGCCGTTCGCGGCCGCCGCCCGGCGTACGGCGGAGGAGCTGGGGGTGTCCCCATCGCTGCTGCGCGAGGCGGGCACGGTGCGCTACAACCACCCGGACCCGGACTCGGGGCTGGTGGAGCAGGAGTACAACCACCTCTTCGTGGGGCTGGTACGAGCCGAGCCGCAGCCGGATCCCGAAGAGGTCGGGGGGACCGCCTTCGTGACCGCAGAGGAGCTGCCGCGGCTGCACGCTCAGCGGCCGTTCTCGACGTGGTTCATGACCGTGCTGGACGCCGCGCGCCCGGCGATCAGGGAGCTGACCGGAGCCTCGGCGGGCTGGTAGCCCCGGTCCGCGCCCGGATCCCGAGTCCTCCGGCGCCGTCAGTCCCCGGTCAGCGGCAGGGCGGCCCAGATCACCTTGCCTCCGCTCGTCGTGTGCTCGACGTCGCAGACGCCGCCCGCCTCGGCGGTGATCACCTTCACCAGGAGCAGCCCCCGGCCGCCCGTCTGTCCCTGGTCCGCCACCAGGGCCTTCGGCCGATACGGATGGTCGTCCTCGACCGCGACCCGTACCCACCCGGCGCCGACGGAGACCTCGACCGCGATCTCGGGGGAGAGCAGGGCCGCGTGCCGGACGGAATTGGTGACCAGTTCGGAGAGGATCAGCATCAGCCCGTGGACGGTGTCGTCCTGCACCGGCACACTCTGGTCGCGCAACAGGTCGCGGACGGCGTGGCGGACCTGTGGAACCGAGGACTCCAGGGCCGGTGCCGTGAAGCGCCAGACACCCTCGTACGGCGGTGGAGCGGTCAGCCCGTCCGCGACCGGGGCGGTGGACAGGCCCTGCCCCGGCGTCTGGGGGCACGCCCCCTGGCTGCGCCGGGGGGACCCCCACCCAGCGTTAGCTGGGGGAGGTACGCTTCCGCCGCTCTCCATGTCGGGCACCTCCGCTGGTCTTCGACATGGGGGACCCTCACGACTGCACGCGACGATCCCCGCAGCTCCGGCGCCGCAGCACCGGAACGACCGGGGATGCGACGGCCGAGTCCGCCTCATAACTCGAGTGTCGGGAACGCGCTGGTCCAACCGGTCCGCTGCTCGGAAGTCGGCACTTTTCGACGGATTCTGATCGATGGCGTATGCCAGGATCGGTTGCACGACTGATCCTGTTCGTCGCTTCGCGACCCCAGGAACGTTCCTGCACAGCCCGTCCCGAGGTCCGCAGCCCGCGGAGCCCGGCGATCAGCCGGATAGCATCCGGCGTCATGGAGCCCGGACTGCACCTGGACCTCGCCGACGGCGTCGCGACGGTCGTCATACACCACCCTGCCAAGCGCAACGCCATGACCCCGGCCATGTGGCGGGAGCTGCCAGGGCTCCTGGACCGGCTGGCGGACGACCCGAGCGTACGGGTGCTGGTGCTGACCGGGGCCGGTGACACCTTCTGCGCGGGCGCGGACATCGGCACCCTCAGGGAGTCGGCGGTCGAGTCGCAGGCCCTCGCCGTGGCCGCGGAGGAAGCCTTGGCCGCCTTCCCCAAGCCGAGCCTGGCAGCGATTCGCGGCTACTGCGTGGGCGGCGGCTGCCAGCTGGCCGCCGCGTGCGATCTGCGGTTCGCCGCCGAGGGCTCGTCCTTCGGGATCACTCCGGCGAAGCTCGGCATCGTCTATCCGGCCTCGTCGACCCGGCGGTTGACCGGGCTGGTCGGCCCGGCCACCGCCAAGTACCTGCTCTACTCCGCGGAGTTGATCGACGCGCAGCGGGCCCTGCGCACCGGCCTGCTGGACGAGCTGCTGCCGGCGGACGGGCTGGCGAAGCGCGTGGCGGAGTTCGTACGGACCCTCGCCTCGCGGTCGCTGCTCACCCAGGCCGCGGCCAAGGAGTTCACAGCCGGACCCGTGGCACCCGAGCGGGAGGCCCACTGGGCGGGGCAGGCGCGCGGCAGCGGCGACACGGCGGAGGGCGTCGCCGCGTTTCTGGAGCGCAGGACACCGCGCTTCACCTGGTCCGGTCCGTCCTGATTCCTCAAGGACCGGCCGCTCCAGCGGAGACTCCCGCGACGATCTCGGGCGGGCCGACGTACGTGCGGCGCCCGCCTTCCCTGCCGTCGCGGCCTTGGCATTCAGCCATCTCGTACTTGCGGGTAACGTGCGGACATGAGCACTCCTCTGCCCGCCCGCGCCGGCCGCCGCTGTCACAACGTCCTCAACGTGCTGCACTCGGCGGTCTACTTCGCACCGGAGTTCACCCAGGAGATGGCGGCCATCGGCCACGACCATCCGTCCGCCGCCTACTTCGCGTCCCGCGCGGCTGCAATGGGGCCGGTGGGCGCGGGCGCGGTCACCGCCACCTTCTTCAACTTCAACCACGAGCTCGTGGCCCGGCACATACCGCAGATCTGGCGCACTGCATCCCCGGAGGACGCCCTGGCCGCCCGCGACCGCGCCGCCGACGCCACGCTGCGGCGGCTGCTCGGGGCGGAGGCCGTCGCCTCCGCGGAGATGGCGGAGGCCGCGCGGCTCGCGCTGCGCGCCGCCGAGGCCTGCACCCGGTCCGCCCGGCCCCTGTACGCGGCGCACGCCGACCTGCCGGTGCCCGAGGAGCCGCACCTCGCCCTCTGGCACGCGGCGACGCTGTTGCGCGAGCACCGCGGCGACGGTCATGTGGCGGTGCTGGTCGGCGCCGAACTGGACGCCCTCGAGGCGATCGTCAGCCACACCGCGAGTGGCAAGGGCCAGGCGCCGAAGTGGCTGCTGCGGACCCGTGGTTGGGCGCCGGAGAACTGGGCCGCGGCCGAGGACCGGCTGCGTGCCCGCGGACTCATGGCCGCCGAGGGTGAGCTGACCGAGGCGGGCGTCGGACTGCGCAAGCGCATCGAGGAGGAGACCGACCGGCTCGACCGGGCCCCGTACGAGCACCTCGGCGAGGCGGGCGTGGCGCGGCTGACCGAACTGGCGGGCGGCTGGACCATGACCGCGCTCGCCGCGGGCGCCTTCCCCGACGAGCTGCTCGGCAAGGGCTGACTCCCCCGCGCGGCGGCGGGCATGGACGCTGTGGCACGGCTGGTGGCGCGGCACGGACGCGGTTTACGGGCGGCGTGCGCGGCAACCCGCCACGCGTGAGCCCCACCTTTGTCGGCGTCGCCTGCCACAATGCAGGCTCAAGTTCACTGCAGAAGGCGGAACGGAACGTGACGACGTCGGTTGAGGGCAGGATCGCCGAGGAGCTCGGCGTACGGGAACGGCAGGTGAAGGCGGCCGTCGAGCTGCTCGACGGCGGTTCGACCGTGCCGTTCATCGCGCGCTACCGCAAGGAAGCCACCGAAACGCTCGACGACGCGCAGCTGCGCTCGATCGAGGAACGGCTGCGCTATCTGCGGGAGCTGGAGGAACGGCGCACCGCGATCCTCGAGTCCGTCCGGGCACAGGGCAAGCTCGACGAACAGCTGGAGGCGCAGATCCGGGCCGCGGACTCCAAGGCCCGGCTCGAGGACATCTACCTCCCCTTCAAGCCCAAGCGCCGCACGAAGGCGCAGATCGCGCGCGAGGCCGGCCTCGAGCCACTGGCCGACGGGCTGCTGGGCGACCCGTCGGTCGAGCCGCTCGCCGCGGCCGCCGCGTTCGTGGACCCGGACCAGGGTGTGGCGGACGCGCCCGCGGCCCTGGAGGGCGCCCGGGCCATCCTCACCGAGCGGTTCGGCGAGGACGCCGACCTGATCGGCGAGCTGCGTGAGCGGATGTGGCGGCGGGGGCGGCTGGCCGCGAGGGTCCGGGAGGGCAAGGAGGAGGCCGGCGCGAAGTTCGCCGACTACTTCGACTTCGCCGAGCCGTTCACCGACCTGCCGTCACACCGGGTGCTCGCCATGTTCCGCGGCGAGAAGGAGGAGGTGCTCGACCTCGCCCTGGAGCCCGCCGGCCCCGGCGACGAGCCGGACGAGGGCCCGAGCTCGTACGAGCAGGCCATCGCCACCCGCTTCGGCGTCACCGACCGCGGCCGCCCGGCCGACAAGTGGCTTGCCGACACCGTCCGCTGGGCCTGGCGCACCCGCATCCTGGTCCACCTCGGCATCGACCTGCGGCTGCGACTGCGACAGGCCGCCGAGGACGAGGCGGTCCTGGTCTTCGCGGCCAATCTCCGCGATCTGCTGCTCGCCGCTCCGGCGGGCACCCGCGCCACGATGGGCCTGGATCCGGGGTTCCGTACGGGCGTGAAGGTGGCCGTCGTCGACGCCACCGGCAAAGTGGCGGCCACCGACACCATCTATCCGCACGTGCCGCAGCAGAAGTGGGACGAGTCGCTGGCGAAGCTGGCCCGGCTCGCGCGGGAGCACCGCGTCGAGCTGATCGCCATCGGCAACGGCACGGCGTCGCGGGAGACGGACAAGCTGGCCGCCGATCTCATCGCGCGCCAACCCGAGTTGGGACTCACCAAGGTGGTGGTATCCGAGGCGGGCGCCTCGGTCTACTCCGCCTCGGCCTTCGCATCGCAGGAGCTTCCTGGGCTCGACGTGTCGCTGCGCGGCGCGGTGTCGATTGCGCGGCGGCTCCAGGACCCGCTGGCGGAGTTGGTGAAGATCGACCCGAAGTCGATCGGTGTCGGGCAGTACCAGCACGACCTGTCCGAGGTGAAGCTCTCACGCTCGCTCGACGCGGTGGTCGAGGACTGTGTGAACGGCGTCGGCGTGGACGTGAACACCGCGTCGGCACCGCTGCTCGGCCGGGTTTCCGGAATCGGCGCCGGGCTGGCCGAGAACATCGTGGCGCATCGCGACGCGAACGGCCCCTTCTGCTCGCGCAAGGAACTGAAGAACGTGGCGCGGCTCGGCCCCAAGGCGTACGAGCAGTGCGCGGGCTTCCTGCGCATCCGCGGCGGCGACGACCCGCTCGACGCGTCGAGCGTGCACCCGGAGGCGTACCCGGTGGTGCGGCGTATCGCGGACTCCACGGGCGGGGAGGTGAAGACGCTCATCGGCAACACGGCGGTGCTGCGCGGCCTGAAGCCGCTGGACTTCGTGGACGAGTCCTTCGGTCTGCCGACGGTCACCGACATCCTCAAGGAGCTGGAGAAGCCGGGGCGCGACCCGCGGCCCGCGTTCAAGACGGCGGTCTTCAAGGAAGGCGTGGAGAAGATCGGCGACCTCGCGCCCGGCATGATCCTCGAGGGGGTCGTGACAAATGTCGCGGCGTTCGGGGCGTTCGTGGACGTAGGTGTCCATCAGGACGGTCTGGTCCATGTCTCGGCGATGTCGAAGACCTTCGTCAAGGACCCGCGGGACGTGGTGAAGCCGGGTGACATCGTGCGTGTGAAGGTTCTGGACGTGGACATTCCGCGGAAGCGGATCTCGCTCACGTTGCGCCTGGACGACGAGTCGTCGTCCGGCGCGGGCGGGCGGCCGCAGGGTCGCGAAGGGCGCGGCGAGCGCCGCGGCGATGGCCGCGGGCGTCCGCCGCAGCAGCGAGGAGGGCGCGGCGGGGGCGGCGGGCGCGGCGGCGCGCGTCAGGACGCGCCCGCGAACGGCGCGATGGCCGACGCGTTGCGGCGGGCGGGGTTGGTGGACCCGAAGCGCCGCTGAGACGGGTCGGGGGTCTCATCGAGATTCAGCCGCGTCGCACCGGCGACACGAGCACGCCGCCCGTGGTGCGCGCGACCACGTGGGACTCCCCCTTGAGCGCGTTGCGATCGGCGTCGATCACGTGGCTGCCGGGTTCGAGGAGCCCGTCGAAGACCTCGTGGGTGTGCGTGCGGTAGAGGCGGTCGAGGCGATAGGCGAGCACCTGGACCCGGCACGGGGCAGCGACCTCCGCGGTGATGCGACCGGCCTCCGCGGAGAGCGCCGTGAGCCGCCGCCGCTCCGCAGGGCTGCGGTCCAGGGCCTGCTCGATCTGTGCCACGAGCAGCGGGATGATCGGGGCCAGGCCCTCGACGAAGACGGCGTCCGCCCCGGCCGCCTCGAAGGCACGGCGCACCGCTGTCCGTTCCTCCTCGTCGATGGCCCGTCCGAACGCGACCGCGCCGTACGTCCGCAGCTCGTCGGCGTGCGCCCCGGCCGCGTCCCGGGAGATCTCCGCGCCGACGCCGATGGTGCGGAGCGCTGCGGCGAGTCTGGCCAGTACCGCGACCCGCTGGCCGACGAGCAGCACGCGGCGGCCGGGCCCCGGCCCGCCCTCCGCGAGCAGGTGCTCGAGCTCGGTCCGGTACTGGTCCCCGCGGAAGCGGAACGGTCCGATGCCGGGGTAGCCGTTCAGCACGAGATCGGGGATCTCGTTCGTCTGCCAGGCGAAGTCCCGCCACACGATGTCTTTGCCGTCCCGCTCGATGATCGCGGTCACCGCCCCGCACTCGAGGCCCTCGCACTCGGGGCAGCCGTAGATGACGTAACGGCCGTCGGCTAGCGGCGGTTCGGATTCCAGCAGCAGCCGGCGGACGTGCGCCGTGAAGATGGACGGCCCCAGGTCGGTGGCGAGGGGCGATACGGCATCGAGGTCCGCGAGGCGGAGCAGCAGCGGTCTGCCGTCGATGATGAAGTCCAGGAAGTCCCGGTGCGCTTGGTATGCACCGTTGGACAGGACACCTCCGGCGCGCATCGCTGGCGCCAGGCCGAAGGTCGCGTAGGCGGGCTCGGCAGACATGTGCTGAGTATCTCCATCGCGGATGACTTTGGAGCGCAGCCGCGCACATCGATTCATTTGTGGGCACGGGGGGGCGGATTCCGGGCGCCGTGTCGGCTCTCGCCCCGGCAGGTGGGACGGGATAGCGTCCCGGCATGGAGAGCGACGTGATCGTCGTGGGCGGCGGGGTGGTCGGACTGACCACGGCGGTCGTCCTCGCGGAGAGCGCGCAACGGGTCAGAGTGTGGAGCCGAGAGGCCGCCGCGCACACCACGTCGGCCGTGGCGGGCGGGCTGTGCTGGCCCTATCGCATCCAGCCCGAGGCGCAGGTCGTCGCCTGGTCACTGCACTCCTTCCACGTCCTGTCCGAGCTGGCAGAACGGCCGGAGGAGACAGGGGTGAGGCTGGTCACCGGCACGATGGCCGACGCGGGTGGGTGGCAGCCTCGCGCCTGGACCGAGGGCGTTCCCGGGCTGCGCGCCGCCCGGGCCGAGGAGCTGCCCGACGGATACGAGACGGGGTTGCACGCGCGCGTGCCGCTGATCGACCTGCGCGCGTATCTGCCCTATCTGGAGCAGCGGCTGATCGCTGCGGGCGGGGTGCTGGAGCGGCGCGAGGTGACGTCGCTCGACGAGGCGGGCCGGGACGCGCCGTTCGTCGTCAACTGCACCGGGCTGGGGGCGCGCGAACTGGTGCCGGACCTGGATGTCCGGCCCGTACAAGGGCAGTTGGTGGTGGTGGAGAACCCGGGCATCGACCAGTGGTTCGTGGCGGCTGATGCTGGCGCCTCGGAATCGACGTACATCCTGCCGCAGTCGTACGGGGTCGTCCTCGGCGGTACGGCACGTGAGGGCGTGTGGGACCGGACGCCCGATCCGGCGACGGCGGCCGCGATCGTGCGCCGGTGCGCCGCTGTCCATCCAAGGCTCGCCGAGGCCCCGGTACTCGAACACCGTGTGGGGCTCCGCCCGTCCCGGTCCGTCGTACGGATCGAGGTGGAGCGGCTACCCGGCGGGGCGCTGTGCGTGCACAACTACGGGCACGGCGGAGCGGGGATCACCGTAGCGTGGGGATGCGCGGAGGAAGCCGCGTGGTGGGTGGTCGCGGGAGGCGAGGCGGGGGCGGCTCGATGACCCGACCCGCCGGGCAGCGGCGCGGAGTTGCGCTCACCCTCTGCGATAGCGGGTGAAGAGAAAGCCGTCTTCCTCCAGCAGTCCGACCAGCTCCAGGGGCAGTGGCGGCTTGAGCGTCGGACCGTGGGTGATCCGTTTGCCGGGGCCGGCGGTGAGCCTCGGCGAGAGCGACAGACACAGTTCGTCGAGGAGTCCGACGGCTGCCAGCTGGGCGAGCAGTGTCGGCCCTCCCTCGCACAGCACCCGCGTCCAGCCGCGCTCGGCCAGCGCGGTGACGGCCGTCGGAAGGTCGACCCGGTCGTCGTGGCCGGGGGCGGAGGCGATGACGGTGTCCACCGTGCCCGCCGCAATGGCCCAGGCGGGGTCGGCGGCCGCCCGGTGCGTGGTGATCACCACCGTTCGCGCCCGCTCCGCGGTGAACAGGGGCGCGGTGAGGTCGAGCTGTGTGGGGTCGTCGCAGACGATGGCGATGGCCGGGGCCGGGTCCTGTCCGTTCGCCGCCCGCAGTCCGGCGAACTCCGCTCGCGGCCGGATCGGCACGTAGGTCTCCCGCAGCACGGTGGTCTGGCCGATCAGGACCACATCGGCGAGGGCGCGCAGCAGGTGGAAGATCCGCTGGTCGCTCGGTCCCGAGAGACCTCGGGAGAGTCCGTCGAGCTGGGCCGCTCCGTCGGCGCTGGAGACCATGTCGGCCCGCACCCACGGACGGGTGGCCGCTTCCGCGGGGTACGCGTACGCCGCCAGGAGTGCGGTGTCGTCGAGATCCGGGGTGGGAGTCGGGGTCGTGGGAGTCGGGATCAATCGGCGCATATCAGCCAGTATCCGTGCCTCCTTCGCGCATCGGTGTCAGGAACGCCAGGTGTAGCGCCGTTCGGGGCGGCCGGTCGTGCCGTAGCGCAGATGGACCTCGGCACGGCCGGCCGAGGCGAAGTGCTCCAGATAGCGGCGGGCGCTCACCCGTGACAGACCGGTGCCGGCCGCGCACTCGCTCGCCGAGAGGCCTGCGGTGTCCGCGGCCCGCAGCGCGTTCGCCACCAGAGCCGCGGTGGGGGCGCTCAGGCCCTTGGGCAGCGCGTCCGAGCGGGCGGGGACCCCCGCTGTGCCCGGAGCCGGGAAGAGCCGGTCCACGTGGGCCTGGTCGGTGCTGTGGGCACCGGCCAGCGCGAGGTGGGCGGTGCGGAAGTGGCCCAACCGGGCCCGGAGCTCGGCTAGTTCGAACGGCTTGATGAGGTAGTTGACCGCCCCGGCCCGCTGGGCCTCCCGCACCGTGTCCGTGTCCTTGGCTGCACTGATCACCAGGAAGTCCGTCCGGGGAACGTCCTCGCGTATGCGGCGCAGGACGTCGAGCCCCGAGCCGTCGGGCAGGTAGAGGTCGAGCAGCACCAGGTCAGGCAGGAGGCGGACGGCCTCGCGCACCGCCTCGGCGGCGGTGTGCGCGACACCGGCCGTGCGGAAGCCGGGAGTCCGGCCGACGCACGCACTGTGCAGTCTCGCGACCATGAAGTCGTCGTCGACGATCAGAACACTGAGCTCCATGAGGACCACAAGTTACTCAACGACCTTTGTTTTGCGAATAGTGACCGGGCCCACATCTCCTGGGATGGTCGGCGCACCGCCCCCCTTCGCCGAGGAAATGAGTCCCCTGTGAACAGACGGACACTACTGCGCACTGCCGCACTGGCGGCACTCACCCCGGCCGTGACGGCCGCCACGGCAGGCTGCGGAGCGACCGGAAAGAGCCAGGCCGGAGCGAAAGGCCCGCTCACCGGGCTCCGCATGATCGTCGGCAACAGCCCGGGCAGCGGCTACGACATCACCGCCCGCACGGTCGGCAAGGCCCTGACCGCCTCCAAGGCCGCCCGCGGCCTGGAGGTCACGAACATCTCCGGGGCGGGCGGCACCATCGGCCTCTCCCGGTTGGTGAACGCCCGGGGCAACGACGAGATGCTCATGATGATGGGCCTCGGCGTGGTCGGCGCCGTCTTCACCAACAAGTCGGCCGTCGCGCTGGGCGACACCACCCCGCTGGCCCGGCTGATCCAGGACCCGAGCGCCATCGTCGTCCCGAAGGGCTCGCGGCTGCGCACCCTGGACGACTTCCTCGACGCATGGCGACGCGACCCCGACCGGCTGTCGGTCGGCGGCGGCTCCTCGCCAGGCGGTCCCGACCACCTCCTGCCCATGCAGGTCGCCGAGGCCGCCGAGGTCGATCCGGCCAAGGTCCGCTACATCGGCTACGACGGCGGCGGCGAGCTGCTGACCGCGCTGCTCGGCAGCAAGATCGACGTGGCGGCAACCGGCATCGGGGAGATGGTCGACCAGATCGCCACCGGCGACGTACGGGTGCTGGCGACCACCGGCAAGACGACCATCAAGGGCATCGACGCGCCCACCCTCGCCGCTGAGGGCATCGATGTCTCCGCGATCAACTGGCGCGGCGTGGTGGCCGCCCCCGGCATCTCCCCGCAGCGCCGCGACCAGCTCGTCGAGGCGCTGCGCACCATGCGTGACTCGGACGAGTGGCAGACGGCCATGCGGCGCAACGGCTGGACCGACGCCTTCCTGGACGGCAAGGAGTTCGAGGACTTCCTCGTCGACCAGGGCAAGAAGGTCGAAGGAACGCTCAAGCGGCTGGGATTGACCAAGTGAGCGCTATGACGGCCAACGAACGGGAGGACGAGGGCGTCGGCACGGCTGCCGGTAAGGAGGCCGGTGGCCGCGCGGAGCTCCTGGTCTCCGCGCTGCTCGCGGTGCTCGGTGCCGTGGTGGTCGTCGATGCCGCGACGATGGGCACGGCGGCGACGGCCGCCGGGCCCATCGGCCCGCAGGCCGTGCCGTACGGGGTGGGCGGCGGCCTGCTGGTGTGCGCGCTGGTGCATGCGATCGACGTGCTGCGCGGCGGACGCGGCGAAGCCGAGGGCGGCGAGGACATCGATCTCACCGCCCCGTTGGACTGGCGCGCGGTGCTGCTGGTGATCGCCTTCTTCCTGGCGAACGCGGTGCTCATCGAGCCGCTGGGCTGGGTGATCTCGGGCGCGCTGCTGTTCTGGGGCATCGCGTACGCGCTCGGCAGCCGCACCTGGCTGCGCGACGCGGTGGTGTCCGTCGTGCTCTCGGTCGGCTCGTTCTACGCGTTCGCCTTCGGGCTCGGCATCACGCTGCCGCCCGGCGTACTGGAGGGGATTCTGTGATGGACGCCCTGAACAGTCTGCTCGGCGGCTTCGCCACCGTGCTCTCCCCCGTGAATCTGCTCTACGCGCTGGTCGGCGTGCTGATCGGCTCCGCGGTCGGCGTCCTGCCGGGCATCGGTCCAGCGATGACGGTGGCGCTGCTGCTGCCCGTCACCTTCGGCATGGATCCGACCGCCGCATTCGTGATGTTCGGCGGCATCTACTACGGCGGGATGTTCGGTGGCGCGATCACCTCGATCCTGCTCAACACCCCTGGTGAGTCGGCATCCGTGGTGACCGCCATCGAGGGCAATCTGATGGCCAAACGCGGGCTGGCGGCACAGGCGCTGGCCACCGCCGTGATCGGCTCGTTCATCGCCTCGACCATCGGTACGGCGATGCTCGCCTTCCTCGCCCCGCTGGTCGTGAAGTTCGCGGTGACGCTGGGCGCCCCCGCGTACTTCGCCATCATGGTGGTGGCGCTGACCACGGTGACGGCCGTGATCGGGTCCTCGCGGGTGCGTGGCTTTTCCTCGCTCGCGCTCGGCCTGACGATCGGACTGATCGGCATCGACTCGATCTCCGGCCAGCAGCGGCTGACGTTCGGGGTGCCACAGCTCGCGGACGGCATCGACATCGTGGTCGTCGCGGTCGCCGTGTTCGCGGTCGGCGAGGCACTCTGGGTGGCCGGCCATCTGCGGCACACCCCGCCGAAGCCGGTGCCGGTCGGGCGGCCGTGGATGAGCCGGGAGGACTTCCGCCGCTCGTGGAAGCCCTGGCTGCGGGGGCTGTTCATCGGCTTCCCGATGGGTGCGCTGCCGGCCGGCGGAGGCGAAATCCCGACCGTCATCTCGTACGCCACGGAGAAGCGGCTGGCCGGCCCGGGCGGGGAGTTCGGGCGCGGAGCGATCGAGGGGGTCGCGGGTCCGGAGGCCACCAACAAGGGCGCGGCGGCGGGGTCGTTCGTGCCGATGCTGTCGCTGGGCCTGCCCGCGAACTCCATCGGTGCCGTGATGCTCGCCGCGTTCACCCAGTACGGGATCCAGCCGGGTCCGCTGCTGTTCGAGCGGGAGAGCGAGCTGGTGTGGGCACTGATCGCGAGCCTGTTCATCGGCAATGTGCTGCTGCTGGTGCTGAATCTGCCGCTGGCGCCGGTGTGGGCGAAGCTGTTGCAGGTGCCGCGCTCGTATCTCTACGCGGGCATCCTGTTCTTCTCCGCGCTGGGTGCGTTCGCCGTGAACTCCCAGGCCGTGGACCTGGTGATCCTCCTGGTGCTGGGGCTGCTGGGCTTCATGATGCGGCGGTTCGGGCTGCCGGTGCTGCCCCTGATCCTGGGGGTGATCCTCGGTCCGCTGGCGGAGGAGCAGCTACGGCGCACCTTCCAGCTGAGCAACGGCGCGGTCAGCGGGCTGTGGAGCGAGCCGGTCGCCGTCGTGCTGTACGCGGTGGCGGCCGTGGTGGTCCTCTGGCCGTTGATCAGCACCTACGTGCTCCGGCGCGGGTCCGCGGCTCGCCGCTGAACCCGGGTCCGGCAGGGCTGCGGACCGTACCTCGGTCCCGCGGCCCCAGCCGGGTGTTCCGCCGCGCCTCGGGCCCGACGCCCTCAGCAGGCCTGGGCCGACCGGCCCGCCGAGGACGCGGGACCGGGGGATCACGGGGCCGACGCACCTCCCTGGCCGGCCGGGCCGGTGGCGAACGGGACCGGCGGAACCGTGCGCGGGTCGCGTACGCCGCGCAGCGGGCCGTCCTCGACGTCAGCGGCCTGCGGTACACCCCGGGTGGCTCGGCCGAAGGCCGGTGCGCCGCCGATGAGCGGCAGTTCGGCCGAGGTACGGGCCAGGTCGAGGGTGAGCCGCGGAGTCGACGCGGGCGGCTCGATCAGCCCGGCGTCCGTGCCGGCCACGATCAGGCCGAGGCGATGGCCGGCGGGCACGACGTGGTCGCTGGCGTGCAGGTCCAGGGTGATCGTGTACTTCTTCCCCGGGACCAGCGGGCGGCCGGTGTGCTCGGACGCGTAGTTGCCCAGGTCGGCCCAACCACGGCTGAAGACCGTGTAGTCGACGTCCGTGGTCTTCGCCCGCGTCTCCTTGAAACAGGCACTGTCACCCGCGGTGCTGCTCCCCCAGCAGGTGCGCTCGGGAAGGGTGGAGATGCCTTCGCCCGGGGCGGCGTAGTCGCGGATGGTGTCGGGACCGAGGTCCACGAGCACGGCGGACAGATGGGCGCTGGAGGTGGACGGCGTCGCGGTGACGGTGACCGTTCCGGCTCCGGACAGACGCAGGTTCTCGCGGAGCGGGCCGGTGGCGAATCCGGCCTTGCTCGCCGTCGGTGCGTCGATGTGCGCGGCCCAGTCGGTCTCGCTCAGCTTCGGGTCGTCGGTGAACGTCTCGGTGCTGCCGGCGGGGGCGGGGCGCAGTCCGAGTGCGCCCACGCCGGGCTGGTCGCCTGCGCGGGGACGCAGCGTGGTGAACCGGGTGCCGTCCGCGGGCCAGACTCGGTCGGTGGACCACCGGTCGGGCGCGCGCTCGACGTGGGCCATGGGCTCCCGCTCGGCGCCGTTGTCCATGCCGAGCAGATAGTGGTCGAACCAGCGGTGCAGGGCCTTCACCCAGTCCGCGCGGCGGAAGTCGAAGGGATCGACATGGCCCGTCTGGGAGAGCCAGATCCTGCGCTCCACGCCCGCCTCGGCGAGCGCGTCCCACCACTGTCCGAAGTGCTTGGCCCGGACGTTGAGGTCCTGCATGCCGTGGACGACGAAGACGCTGGCGCGCACCTTGTCCGCGTCCGGCACGTAGTCGCGCTCGCTCCACAGCCGGGTCCAGTCACCGCTGCGCGGGGCCTCCTCGACGAGCCGCTTCTGTACGGCGGCGCACCGGGCCCGGGCGTCCGGGGACTCGACGTAGTTCGACAGCCAGTCGGGGCCGCTGTCGAAGAGCGGGGCGCCTTTGGCGAAGTAGTAGTCGTACCAGGAGCTGATGGCGCCGATCGGGACGATGGTCTTGAGCCCCTTCACACCGGTGGCGGCGACTCCGTTGGCGACGGTGCCGTCGTAGCTCTTGCCGATCATTCCGACGGCGCCGGTCGACCAGGCGGCCGTCACGGCTGTGCCACCGGTGCGTGAGCTGTAGCCGCGGGCGCGGCCGTTCAGCCAGTCGACGACGGCCTTGGCGGACTGGACGTCGGAGCGGCCGCCTACGTCGACACAGCCGTCGGAGCGGTTGGTGCCCGCCAGGTCGACCAGGACCGTCGCATAGCCGCGCGGCACGAAGTAGTTGTCGTAGAAGAGCGGGAACTGAACCGGTTTTCCGGCGGCGTCGTAGGTCTTCTTCTGGCCCTCGTTGCCGCGCCCGCAGCAGGCGTAGTACGGGCTCGCGTCCATGATGACGGGGATCCGGCGGCCCTGCTGCGCGGGCTCACGCGGCCGGACGATGTCGACGGCGACCCGGTCGGCCTTGCCGTCCGCGTCGCCGTCGATCCGGGTGTCGACCCATACAGACTCGCGTATCGCGTCGTCGTACGAGTAGATGGGCCTGCTCTCGGTCGGGGCGGGCGGGGCCGCCTGGGCTCCCGCCGGCTGGACGAGCACGGCCATCAGGGCGGCCAGGGCCGCCGGCACGAGCGTTCTCCACTGGTTGCGGGTGACCCGCGCACGTATCGCCACGAGCGGGACGGTACACCCGTCAACTCCCGTTCCATAGAAGGCCCGTTCGAGATCCCCGAGCCGACTCGGCATGCTGGGCACCGTCCTGCCGCATACCCGGGGCCGGGTACGAGGTGCCAACAGACCGGTCATGTCCGTCGCATGGCGATCTCATGACACAAGAAGCCCGTATGCCTGACGGTGGACACGTGTCCGAATAGGGTCTCGAACGCATCCTTCTCCCCGACCAGTTGGAGGACTGACTCGTGCACCGCAGACTCCTCGCCCCGAGCGCACTCGCCGCCTGCCTGCTGCTGGCGATCCCGGCATCCGCGGCGACGGCCCCTGAGGGGGGCGCGCCCGGAGCGCCGGGCCTCGGCGATCCCTACTACCCGGACTACGGCAACGGCGGATACGACGTCTCGCACTACGACCTGCGCCTGAAGTACCAGCCGGAGAGCGACCGCATCGACGGCACCGCGACCCTGATCGCCACCACCACCGAGCAGCTGTCGCGCTTCAATCTCGACTTCGCGCTCGATGTGAGCGAGGTCCGGGTGAACGGCAGGAAGGCGGCGTTCGCCCGGTCCGGCGCCCACGAGCTGGAGATCACCCCGGCGGCGCCCCTGGCGAAGGGCGCCCCGATCAGCGTCGTCGTGCGCTACTCCGGCATCCCGTCCAAGGTGGAGGTCGACGGCTTCACCTCCTGGCTACGGACCCCGGACGGCGGCGTGGCGGCGAATGAGCCCGAGGCCGCCTGGTGGTGGTTCCCGAGCAACGACCATCCCCTCGACAAGGCCACGTACGACGTCTCGGTGTCGGTGCCGGACGGCACTCAGGCGATCAGCAACGGCGTCCTGACCTCACAGAGCTCCCGTCTCGGCCGGACCCGGTTCAGCTGGCGCTCCAACAAGCCGCAGGCCACGTATCTCGCGACCCTCGCCGTAGGCAAGTTCGACATCACCACCGACAAGACCGCCGACGGTCTGCCCGTGCTCAACGCCTACAGCAAGGACCTGGGCGACAACGCGAGTGCCGCCCGGGCGAGCCTCGAGCGGAGCGCCGAGGTCACCGAGTGGCTGACCGAGATCTTCGGCCCCTACCCCTTCAACGCACTCGGCGGTTACGTGCCGAACGTGCCGACCGGGTATGCGCTGGAGACCCAGACCCGGCCCTTCTACAGCCCCCGGCAGTTCGGCTCCGGAGCCAACGTCTCCGTCGTCGTCCACGAACTGGCCCACCAGTGGTACGGGGACAGCGTCTCGGTCAAGGGCTGGAAGGACATCTGGGTCAACGAGGGCTTCGCCCGCTACGCGCAGTGGCTGTGGTCGGAGAAGGAGGGCGAGGGCACGGCCCAGGAACTGGCCGACTACGTCTACGCCTCCCGCCCGGCCGACGACCCCTTCTGGAAGGTCCGGCCGGGCGACCCGGGTCCGGCCAACCAGTTCCACCTGGCGGTCTACGACCGGGGGGCGCTCGCCCTCCAGGTGCTGCGCAACGAGATCGGCGACGAGGACTTCTTCGCCATCCTCAAGGGCTGGCCCAAGGAGAACGCGTACGGCAACGGATCGGTCGGGGACTTCGTCCAGTACGCGGAGAAGGTGTCCGGCAAGCAGCTCACCGACCTCTTCAAGACCTGGCTCTACGCGGACTCCAAGCCGGCCGCCCCCGCCGCGACCCGCGCGGAGATCAGTGGGAAGAAGGCCCCGGCGAAGCCCAAGTCCTGGAAGAAGATCGCCGCGACGAACACCGTGCACGACCACGGTTCCCGTGCCGCCGCCGGCAGCACGGGGCACGACCACTGACCGCCTGATCGGCGCTCTCCCACCCACCCGCCCTTTGAAAGGGCGGGTGGGTGGGAGAGCCCCGCGCCGCAGGCGCGCTACGAGGTCAGCGCCTCGCCCCGCGGCGAGCCTCCCGAGCGTACGGCAGATAGCGCAGTCGCTCCGGGAGCAGCGGCACCACGACGCGTACGACCCGTCCGAAGCGCCGCAGCCGGCGTTCCTGCCGGTCGGTCCACTCCAGCCCGATGGCCTCGCGCGCGTCGGGCGGCATCAGCCCGATGGTGAGGAAGCGGCGCACCCGCAGGAGCGGTGGCAGCAGCAGCGGCCAGGCGGCGTGCAGCAGCAGGCGCAGAGGCCTAAGGCGCCCGTCCGGCGGCGGCACGTAGACGTCGATGGCGACCAGCTCCCGCACCACCACCGTCGCCTCCAGCTCGTGCTCGAGCACGGTCCGGTAGTACGGCCAGAACTCCTCGAGCGTCTGCGGCATGTCGGCGTCGCTGATTCCCAGCACCCGTCCGACCTGCAGCCACTCGGCGTACAGCTGCAGCTCCTCGGCCGGTGTGAACGGTCGGCGGCCCAGCACGCGCTGCGTGTGCCGGTAGACGGGGAAGCCGGTGGCGTGCACCCACGCGTAGTAGGCGGGAGTGAGCGCGTGGTAAGGACGGCCGTGGGCGTCGACGCCCTGGATCGGTTCGTGCAGCCTGCGCAGCCTGCGGCCTTCCTCGGCCGCCGCCGCACCGCCGTACACCCACAGCTGCCCGGACGCGAGGGAGCGCCGGGCGCGCCCCCACGGGTCGGTCCGAAAGACGGAGTGATCGTCCACGCCGGCGCCCACCGCGGGGTGCGCGACCTGCATCGTCAGCGCGGCGGGCATCGCCAGCACGGCCCGGACCTCCCCGGCGAGGCTCCAGAGCATCCCGCCGACGGGAGGTGGTACGGGATCGGCGGTGCCGCAGCGCGCCCGGGCCGCCTCGTGCGCGGGGGTCACACCACCATCATCCCTCGCCCATGATCGGGCCGCCCGGCGGTGCCGTGCCGGCCCATCGGGGCGGCGCGCTGTCCACGGTGTCCACGGTCCGCCGGGCCTGCGTGGGCGTCACGGCGTGTTCCGCCGATCACCGGTGATCCCCGTCAATCTTTTGCACGCCGACCTGTTACCTGAAGGAATCTCCAGCTGCTTGGATGTCCGGCGCCGGTCATCACCGGCCAACTGACCACTTCCCGACGGGAGATGCAGTGTCGCACTCCACCCCCCTCCGCCGGACGCAGCGGGCCGCGATCGCCACCGTGCTCGCGGTGGGCACGTTACTGGCCGTCTCCGCGCTGTCCGCCGACGCGACCGAGGCCACCAAGACCACGGCAACACCGCAGATGAAGGTGCTCAGCTACAACGCCTTCCTGTTCAACAAGGCGATCTATCCGAACTGGGGCCAGGATCACCGGGCCAAGGCGATACCCGCGTCGGACTTCTTCCGCGGCAACGACGTCGTGGTGCTCCAGGAGTTGTTCGACAACTCCTCCTCGGATGCCCTGATGAGCCAGGCGTCCGCCCAGTACCCGCACCAGACACCGGTGATGGGGCGCAGCAAGAGCGGCTGGGACGCCACGGGCGGCGCGTACTCGGCCACCACGCCGGAGGACGGCGGCGTGACGGTGCTCAGCAAGTGGCCCATCGTGCGCAAGGAACAGTTCGTCTACAAGGACGCCTGTGGTGCCGACTGGTGGTCCAACAAGGGCTTCGTCTACGTGATTCTCAACGTCGACGGAGCGAAGGTGCACGTCGTCGGCACGCATGCGCAGTCGACGGACCCCGGCTGCGACCCGGGCGAAGCGGCGGCGATCCGTGCGAAGCAGTTCCGCGAGATGGACGCGTTCCTCGACGCGAAGGCCATCCCGGCGGGCGAGCAGGTCGTCGTCGCGGGCGACCTCAACGTCGACTCGCGCACCCCTGAGTACGCCTCGATGCTCACGGACCTGGGTCTCGACGCCGCCGAGGCGCGTACGGGCCACCCGTACTCCTTCGACACCCAGGAGAACTCGATCGCGGCCGAGCGCTACCCCGACGACCCCCGCGAGGACCTCGACTACGTCCTGCACCGCCGGGGCCACGCCCGCCCAGCGGACTGGCGGAACAACGTCATCAAGGAGACGAGCGACCCCTGGGGTGTCACCAGCTGGGGCAAAAAGAAGACCTACACCAATCTTTCCGATCACTACCCGGTCGTCGGCGGCGACGTCTGACACCGGCACCGGGACCGGCACCGGGGGCTGAGGGCCACGCTCGTGGCCCCCGGCCCCCGCGGCGGGTGGTACGACGGGGAGGTTTCACATCGGCAGTGAGACAGCATTACTGTTGCATCGGCCGGATGCCGGAGAGAGAGGCGCAGCCGATGAGCCAGCAGACGACGCCGGACGCCGCCCCCGCCGACACGTCCCTCACGGTCGACGAACTGGCGGCGCGTGCCGGTGTCACCGTCCGTACGGTCCGCTTCTACAGCACCCGCGGTCTGCTGCCGCCGCCGGCGATAGGCCCGCGCCGGGTCGGCCGGTACGGCCAGGAACACCTCTCTCGCCTGGCGCTGATCGAAGAGCTGCAGCACCAGGGCATGACCCTGGCCGCCATCGAGCGCTACCTCGAGCGGCTGCCGGCCGACCTGAGCCCGCACGACCTGGCGATCCACCGTGCCGTCGTGGCCTCCTGGGTCCCTGACACGGCGGAGGAGGCCACCCGCGCAGAGCTGGAGCGGCGCGTCGGCCGGGCGGTGTCGGAGGAGGACCTGGACCGGCTCGCGGCGATGGGCGTCCTCGTACGCACCGACGACCCCGACGTCCTCCAGGTCGACCCCGGCCTGCTCGCCCTGGGTGCGCGGCTGCTGGACGTCCCGATCTCGCTGGAGGGGATCCGCGCGGCGCGCACGGTCATGGTGGAGCACACGCGGTCGGCCGCTCGTGAGCTGAGCCGCCTCTTCCGGGAGGAGGTGTGGGAGCCGTCGCGCGAGGACGAGTCCGGCCCGGAGCGGGTGGCACGGACGAAGTCGCTGTCCGCGCACATGCAACCGCTCGTGGTTCAGGCGCTGGTGACCGCCTTCCAGCGGTCGATGAAGGAGGAGCTGCGGACCTGGCTGGGCGAGGCCGCGACCCGCGCCGCCGACGCGGACGGGCGGCCCGGTCCGTCGTGAGACCCGCCCGCCCGTCGCCCCTGGCGTCCACGGCATCCGGTCAGGCGTCACCCTCCGGTCGGGCGTCGGTGAACAGCTCACCTCTCTCCGCCTTGTCCAGCAGCAGCGCGGGCGGCGCGAAGCGGTCGCCGTACGCCGCCTGTAGTTCGCGGGCGCGGGCCACGAAGCCGGGCAGTCCGCCCTCGTAACCGTTGATGTACTGAAGGACGCCGCCGGTCCAGCCGGGGAAGCCGATGCCGAGAATCGAGCCGATGTTGGCGTCCGCGACCGAGGTGAGGACCTTCTCCTCCAGGCACCGGACGGTGTCGAGGGCCTCGGCGAAGAGCATCCGCTCCTTCAGGTCCTCGAAGGGGACCGAGGTGTCCGGCCCGCTGCTGCCATCTCGCGGGGGACGACCCCCGTACCCCACGAAGTGCTCGCGCAGGCCCGGCCACAGGCCCGCCCGTCCGCCGTCCTCGTCGTAGTCGTAGAAGCCCGCTCCGCCGCTGCGGCCCGGGCGGCCGAACTCGTCGACCATCCGGTCGATGACCGCCTCGGCCGGGTGCGCCTGCCAGGTCCCGCCCGCGTCCTCGACGGCCCGCTTCGACTCCTCGCGGATCTTGCGCGGCAGGGTGAGGGTCAGCTCGTCCATCAGGGACAGTACCTTGGCCGGGTAGCCCGCCTGGGCCGCGGCCTGTTCGACCGAGGCCGGGTCGACCCCCTCCCCCACCATCGCCACGCCCTCGTTGAGGAACTGGCCGATCACGCGCGAGGTGAAGAAGCCGCGCGAGTCGTTCACCACGATCGGCGTCTTCTTGATCTGCCGGACCAGGTCGAAGGCGCGCGCCAGGGCTGCGTCGCTGCTCTTCTCCCCGCTGATGATCTCCACCAGCGGCATCTTGTCGACCGGCGAGAAGAAGTGCAGGCCGATGAAGTCTTGGCTCCGCTCGACGCCCTCGGCGAGGAGCGTGATGGGCAGGGTGGAGGTGTTGGAGCACAGCAGCGCATCGGGCGCCACCACGCCCTCGATCTCCTGGAACACCTTGTGCTTGAGCGCCGGGTCCTCGAAGACCGCCTCGATGACGGCGTCGCAGCCCGCGAGGTCCTGCACGTCCGCGGTCGGGGTGATACGGGCCAGCAGCTCGTCTCGCTTCGCCTCGGTCGTACGGCCCTTGGCCAAGGCCTTGGCCAGCAGGCCCTCCGAGTACGCCTTGCCCTTCTCGGCCGCCTCGATGGACACATCCTTCAGGACCACCTCGATCCCGGCCTTGGCACAGGAGTAGGCGATGCCCGCGCCCATCATGCCCGCGCCGAGGACGGCGACCTTGCGGACCGTGCGGGGCTCGACGCCTGACGGCCGGCTGGCTCCGGAGTTGACGGCCTGGAGGTCGAAGAAGAAGGCCTGGATCATGTTCTTGGCGATCCGGCCGGTGACCAGCTCGGTGAAGTAGCGGGCCTCGATGACCTGAGCGGTCTCGAAGTCGACCTGGGATCCCTCGACGGCGGCGGCGAGGATGTTCCGCGGGCCGGGGTAGGGTGCGCCGGCCGTCTGCTTCTTCAGATTGGCCGGGAAGGCGGGGAGGTTGGCGGCGAACGTCCGGCTGGCCGGGGTCCCGCCGGGGATCTGGTAGCCCTTGACGTCCCAGGGCTGCTGAGACTCGGGGTGGGCTTCGATGAAGGCGCGGGCCTTCGCCAGCATCTCCTCCGGTGTCGCGGCGACCTCGTGGATCAGCCCGGCCTCCAGGGCTCTGCGCGGGGTGTACTGCGTGCCCTGCAGCAGAACCTTCAGCAGCGCATCGGCGATGCCGAGCAGCCGTACCGTACGCACCACGCCACCGCCGCCCGGCAGCAGGCCGAGCGTGACCTCGGGCAGGCCGATCTTGGAGCCGGGCGCGTCGAGGGCCACGCGGTGGTGGCAGGCGAGCGCGATCTCGTAACCGCCGCCCAGCGCGGCGCCCCCCAGGGCTGCGACGACCGGCTTGCCGAGGGTCTCGATGCGGCGCAGGTCGCGCTTGATGCCCATGCCGGTGTCGAAGACCTGCTGGGCGTGCTCGGGCCCGACCAGGCTCATCTCCTTGAGATCGCCGCCCGCGAAGAAGGTCTTCTTGGCGGAGGTGATGATGACACCGCGTACGGTGTCCCGCTCGGCCTCCAGGCGGTCGGCGACCGCGGTGAGGGACGTGGTGAAGGCCCGGTTCATGGTGTTGGCGGACTGGCCGGGGTCGTCGAGGACGAGGGTGACGACGCCGTCGTCGCTCCGCTCCCAGCGGATGGTGGTGCGATCGGTCATTCGGGGGTCTCCATCGGGGTGTTGTCGGGGGCCGGGCTGCGGACTCAGAGCCGTTCGACGACCGTCGCGACGCCCATGCCGCCGCCGACGCACAGCGTGGCCAGGCCGTAGCGCTGATCACGGCGCTCCAGCTCGTCGACGAGCGTGCCGAGGATCATCGCCCCGGTCGCGCCGAGCGGATGGCCCAAGGCGATGGCCCCGCCGTTGACGTTGACCTTGTCGAGGCTGAGGCCCATGTCGCGGACGAAGCGCAGGACGACCGCGGCGAAGGCCTCGTTGATCTCGACGAGGTCGATGTCGTCGATCGTCAGGCCGGCCTTGGCCAGGGCCTTGCGGGAGGCCGGCGCGGGGCCGGTCAGCATGATGGTCGGCTCCGAGCCGGAGACGGCGGCGGAGACAATGCGGGCGCGAGGGGTGAGCCCGTAGCGCTCGCCGACCTCGCGGCTCCCGATCGCCACGAGGGCCGCTCCGTCGACGATGCCGGAGGAGTTCCCCGCGTGGTGGACGTGGTCGATCGTCTCGACCCAGTGGTACTTCTGCAGGGCTACGGCGTCGAAGCCGCCCGCCTCGCCGATCGCCGCGAACGAGGGCTTGAGGCCGGCGAGGGATTCGACGGTGGTGCCGGGCCGCAGGTGCTCGTCATGGTCCAGGACCACCAGTCCGTTGCGGTCGCGGACGGGCACCACGGACCGCTCGAAGCGGCCGTCCTTCCAGGCCTCGGCGGCGCGCTCCTGCGACTGGGCGGCGTAGTTGTCCACGTCGTGGCGAGTGAAGCCTTCGATCGTGGCGATGAGATCGGCGCCGATGCCCTGCGGAGCGAAACCGGTGTCGAAGCTGGTCATCGGGTCCATGGCCCAGGCGCCGCCGTCGGACCCCATGGGAACCCGCGACATCGACTCGACGCCACCCGCGAGGACCAGGTCCTCCCAGCCGGAACGGACCTTGGCCGCCGCGAGGTTGACGGCCTCGAGGCCGGAGGCGCAGAAGCGGTTCTCCTGTACGCCGGCGACCGTGTCGGGCAGCCCGGCCGCCACGGCCGCGATCCGGGCGATGTCCGAGCCCTGGTCGCCGACGGGGCTGACGACGCCGAGCACGACGTCGTCGATCGCGGCGGGGTCGAGTCCGGGGAAGCGGCGCCGGATCTCGTGGATGAGCCCGACGACCAGATCGATCGGCTTGGTGCCGTGCAGTGCGCCATGGGACTTGCCGCGGCCGCGCGGTGTGCGGATCGCGTCGTAGACGTACGCTTCGGTGCTCAAGGTCAGCAGCCTTTCGGGGAGATGAGGGATGTCGTCCGCGGTCAGCCGAGCAGGGAGCGGCCGATGATCTCTTTCATGATCTCGGTGGTGCCGCCGTAGATCGTCTGGATACGGCCGTCGGTGAAGGCCTTGGCGACGCGGTACTCGGTCATATAGCCGTAGCCGCCGTGGAGTTGGAGACAGCGGTCGGCGACGCGCTTCTGGAGCTCGGTCGCCCACCATTTGGCCATCGAGGCGTGCACGGCATCGAGTTCCCCGCGCCCATGGTCCTCGATGCAGCGGTCGAGGAAGGCGCGGGTGACGGCGCACTCGGTGGCCATTTCGGCGATCTCGAACCGGACGTGCTGCAGCCTGGACAGCGACCGCCCGAAGGCCTCACGCTCCTTCACGTACTCCGTGGTGATCTCCAGCAGGTGCTCGGCCGCGGCGATGCCCGCCACCGCGATGGCCAACCGCTCCTGGGCGAGCTGGGTCATGAGATGCAGGAACGCGCCGTTCAGCTCGCCGAGCAGGTTCGCCTTCGGCACCTGGACGTCGTGGAAGAACAACTCGGCGGTGTCCTGCGCCTTCTGGCCGATCTTGTCGAGGTTGCGGCCGCGCTCGAAACCGTCCATGCCGCGCTCCACGACCAGCAGACTGAGTCCGTGCGCACCACCCTCCTCGGTCGTCTTCGCGACGACGATCACCAGGTCGGCGAGGATGCCGTTGGAGATGAAGGTCTTGGAGCCGTTCAGCATCCAGTGATCGCCCCGGTCGACGGCGGTCGTACGGATTCCCTGGAGGTCGGAGCCCGCGCCGGGCTCGGTCATCGCGATGGCGGTGACGATCTCGCCGGTGCAGAATCCGGGCAGCCAGCGGCGCTTCTGCTCGTCGGTGCCGAGCGAGGTCAGATACGGGCCGATGATGTCGTTGTGGAGGCCGATGGCGAGTCCTGGGGCAGCTGCCCGGGTGAACTCCTCGTGGAGCACGGCGGCGTAGCGGAAGTCGTCGTTCCCACCGCCCCCGTACTCCTCGGGGACGGCGAGGCCCAGCAGCCCCTGGCGTCCGGCGGCGAGCCACGCGTCCCGGCTGACGATCCCGTCCTTCTCCCACTCCTCGTAGTGCGGCAGCACCTCCTTGGCGAGGAAGGTGCGGACGGTTCCACGGAAGGCGTCGTGCTCGGCGGTGAAGATCCGGCGCTTCATCGGTCCTCCTGACCGGCCATCGGGTCGTCCTTACGGTCCCCCCTCGGGGCCGTCTCCCCGGACGCCTCGGCAAGGCGGGGGACGTCCCAGTCCGCGGCGACCTCGGCGGCGCCGGCCCCGGGTCGCGCCGGCGACCTGGTCACAGCCGCGGGCGTGCGAGAGAAGCGCGGTGCCGGCGCGGGCTGGGTGATGCCCGCATGGTCGACGAAGGTGTGGCGGGCGGCGAGGTGCGGGTGGGCGGGGGCTTCGCGCAGCGACAGGACGGGCGCCACGCAGGCGTCGGAGTCCTGGAAGACCGCGGTCCACTCGTCCCGCGTACGGGTCCTGAAGCGGTCCGCGACGGCGGTGCGCAGCTCGCCCCAGCGGTCCACGTCCTTGCGCGCGGGGGCCTCGTCGGCGATCCCGAGGAGGCGGACGAATTCCTCGTAGAACTGCTGCTCCAGGGGTCCGACCGCCATATGGCCGCCGTCCGCCGTCTCGTACGTGCCGTAGAACGGGCAGCCGCCGTCCAGCAGGTTGGCACCGCGCCGGTCCTGCCATCCTCCGGCGGCCATCATGCCGTGGATCATGGCGGTGAGGTGCGCGGCGCCGTCCACGATCGCCGCGTCGACGACCTGGCCCTCACCTGTCGTACGGGCGTGGTGGAGCGCGGCGAGGACCCCGATGACGAGATAGAGGGAGCCACCCGCGTAGTCGCCCAGGAGGTTCGCGGGGACCGAGGGTGGGCCCTGGGCGGGTCCGATCATGCCGAGGGCGCCGGTGATGGCGATGTACGCGATGTCGTGCCCGGCGCGGTCGGCGAGCGGTCCTTGCTGTCCCCAGCCGGTCATCCGCCCGTAGACGAGCCGGGGATTGCGGGCGAGGCAGGCGTCAGGACCCACGCCGAGCCGCTCGGCGACACCCGGACGATATCCCTCGATGAGCACATCGGCGCGTGCGACGAGGTCGAGGACGGCCTCCGGTCCGTCCGGAGCCTTGAGGTCGAGGAGCACCGAGCGCTTGTTGCGGTTGGTGACGTCGTAGGCCGGGTCGATGTTCAGCCCGGAGCCGCCGGGGCGGTCGACCCGGACGACGTCGGCGCCGAGATCGGCGAGGAGCATGGCGGCGAACGGGCCGGGCCCGATTCCGGCCAGTTCCACGACCCGTAGCCCGGCCAGCGGGCCGTTCCCTGCGGCTGCCATCAAGCCCCCAGCTCTTTGACACCGTTGATGTAACATCAGTGATGTTAAGAACGTGTTCCACTTTGCACAACCCCCCGGAGCGTACGAAAGGCGTTGCGGCCGCCATGGGGGCGGCCGCAACGAAGGAGGTTGGGAGCGGCGCCTCGCCCACGCCGGAGGCGGGCGGGGTGGTGTCAGTCCGCGTCGAGTTCGTCGATCAGCCGCTTGGGGGCGATCACCCGGTAGCTCTCCTCCACCCAGTCGCACAGGATCTCGACCTCGGGCGCTCCAGGCTCGGCGAGCGGCACGCTCACCCAGCCGGACTTGCCCAGGCCGTAACCCGCCGGCTCCGCACCCGGAACGGACATCGCGTGCTCGTGGACCTCCTGGTCCTTGAGCTTGACGGTGATGCCTGGCGGATAGCTGCCGTCGTCGACCCCCAGGAAGACGAAGACCTTCTTGTTGACCTTGATGACGCTCTCGCCCCAGGGGAACTCCTCGACCGCGCCGGGCAGCCCGAGAGCGAACCGCCGTACCTTCTCCCGTACCTTCAGAGGTCCTCGTAGAGGGTCCTTCGCCGCGACCATCGCTTCCTCTCCTGTCTCGCCCGCTCCACGGTAGCCCCGACCACCGACAGGGACCCGGGCACGAGGTGGTCGTCATGGGCCGTACACGACGAATCGCCCTGACGGCGATTCGCGGTCATCACAGAAGCCCTCCTTCTTCCAGGAGTCGGCAGACCGCTTTGGTCGCGGCGTCACCCAGCGGCACCTGTGGAGCAGCGGTCGCGGGGCAGTCGATGACGCCCAGCAGGTGGAGCGCGGCCTTGAAGGCACCGAGCGCCGAGGAACTGCGGCCCATGGCGGTCTCGTCACCCACGTCGGTGATGGCGAACAGCGCGGCGAGCCGGTCCTGTTCGGCGGCCGCTTCGGTCCAGCGGCCCGCGCGCGCATGCCCGTACAGCCGAACGTATCCGGCGGGGTCCACGTTTCCCAGACCCGGTACGACCCCGTGGGCGCCTGCGAGCAGCGCTCCGTCGACGGCCAGCTCGGAGCCGGTGAGCACGGTGAAGGTGCTGTCCAGGCCGCGGCGGCGCAGCTCGACGAGCAGCCGTCGCAGCGCGCCGTCGTCGCCGCTGCTGTCCTTCAGGCCCGCGAGGGTGCCGTCCGCCGCGAGGGCGAGAACGATGGCGGCCGGCAGCTTGGTGTGCACCGCCACGGGGATGTCGTAGGCGAAGAGCGGCAGGTCGGCGCCATCGCGGATCCGGCGGAAGTGGTCGGCGATCTCCACGGGGTGGGTGCGGGTGTAGAAGGGGGCGGTGGCGACGAGCGCGTCCGCACCGAGCTCGACCGCGGCCCGGGCATGGTCGAGGACGCGGGCGGTCGTCATGTCGATGGCCCCGGTGAGCACCGGCAGCCGGCCGGCCGCCGTCTCGACGACCGTACCCAGTGCGGTACGGCGTTGGGCGTCGCTCAGATAGGCCGCCTCGCCACTGGAACCGAGCACGAACAGGCCGGCCACGCCGGCTTCGATGAGGCGCTCCGCGAGGGCGCGCAGGGAGCGTTCATCGATGTCGCCGCGGGGGGTGAGCGGCGTGCAGAGCGGCGGCACGACGCCGGTGAGGGGGGTGGGAAGGGGCATTGCGGCTCCAGCGTTCCTGCGGCCATTGGGGTAGAACTGCTAATAACTCGGACATCGGACGTCCTATGTCCTGGATGTGACAGTGCCTCAGGTCCCATGCATCGTCAAGGTTCGCCCGAGGCGCGCCTCCGCGAGGCCATGGGCCACGGCCGGCCGAGGGCCGCGGGCCGACTCGGCCTCAGGGGTGCAGGGTCGCCGCGCCGGTGACGCGGATGCCGGTCTGCTGACCGGGACGTACGGCGACGGGTCCGGCGACGCGGATGAACACGGGTTCGTCGAGCCCGCCGACCTCGACGGTGACCATGGCGTCGTGCCCGTAGTAGCACACCTCGGTCACGGTGCCGCGAGCTCCCGAAGGTGTGGCTTCGCCGAGCTGCAACTGCTCGGGCCGCAGCAGCACCGTGCCGTCGCGCGGACCTGCGGGGGCGCCGCTCTCGGCGGGAGCGGCGAGCGGAACCGGGCCTAGGGCGGTGGTCGCCGTCCCGTTCTCGGCCGTACCCGGAAGCAGGACCGCGTCACCGACGAAGCCGGCCACCCAGGGGTCGGTGGGGTGCCGGTAGACCTCCTGCGGTGTGCCGCACTGGGCGATCCTCCCGTTGCGTACGACCGCGACGAGGTCGGCCGTGGAGAGGGCTTCCTGCTGGTCGTGGGTGACCAGGACGGCGGTGGCGCCGGTGGTGCGCAGCGCCGCGCGGACGTCGGTACGGACTCCGGAACGCAGGGCGCTGTCCAGGGCGTTGAACGGCTCGTCGAGCAGCACCAGCGCGGGTTCCGGCGCCAGCGCCCGGGCGAGGGCGATGCGCTGCTGCTGTCCGCCGGACAGTTCGTGGGGCATCCGGTCGCCGTATCCGGCGAGGCCGACCAGGTCCAGCATCTCCTCCGTACGTCTGCGGCGTCCGCTGCTGTCGGTGCCTCGCAGGCCGAACGCGACATTGCCGGCCACGCTCAAGTGCGGGAAGAGCGCGCCCTCCTGGGGGACGATGCCGATCCGGCGGCGTTCCGGCGGCAGGTGCACTCCGGGGGCGCTGAGGGTGCGGCCGCCGATCGTGACGGTGCCCGCGTCGGCGCGCAGGAAGCCGGCGATGATCCGGAGCAGCGTGGTCTTGCCGCAGCCGGAGGGGCCGAGTACGGCGGCCAGAGCGCCGCCGGGCACGGTCAGGTCGAGCCCGTCGAGGACGGTGGAGTCCGGGCCGTACGACTTGGACAGCGCGGCGATCCGCAGGTCGGTCATGTGCGATGCCTCCCCAGGAGATAGGAGGGAACGGCGGCGAGCAGGATCAGCGCGGCGGCGTAGGGGGCCGCGGCGGCGAACGATCCGGCGCCGGTCTCGGTCCACAGCCGAGTGGCGAGCGTGTCCATGCCGGTGGGGCGCAGCAACAGCGTCGCGGGCAGTTCCTTCATGCAGACCACAAAGGTCAGGGCGGCCCCGGCCAGCACACCGGGAGCGGCGAGCGGCACGGTGACCTCACGCAGCACCCGCAGTGGCGAGCGGCCGAGGGAGCGGGCGACGTCTTCCAGTACGGGCGGGGCCTGGAGGACGGCGGCGCGCGTGGCGGCCACCGCGACCGGCAGGAAGAGCACCGCGTAGGCGCAGACCAGCAGGGGGAGTTGCTGGTACAGCGGGTAGGCGTAGCGGACCGAGAAGAAGACCAGGGAGAGGGCGACGGTGATGCCGGGAAGCGCGTGCCCCGCGAAAGCGGCCTGTTCCAGGAGGCGGGCGGCGTGCCCCCGGTAGCGCGCGGCGATCACGCCGACGGGGAGGGCGAGCGCGGTGGTGAGGACGGCGCCGGCGGCGGCGACGCCGAAGGTCGTGCCCGCGGTGTCGAGGAGTGTGCCGGGGTCCCAGGTCGCGGAATTGCCGACGGCCAGCCAGTACCCGAGGGTGCCCAGGGGAAAGGCGACGGCGGCGGCGGTGATCGCACCGCACCAGCTCAGCGCGGGCGTGCGCAGCCTCCCCAGGTGAGCGCGGGCGGAGGGGCGGGCGGTGCCGGTGCCGGTCCTGGCGTGCCCGGCCCGGCCGCGGGTACGGACTTCGGCGGTGACCAGGGCCACGGTCATCACCACCAGGACCACGCTGAGCGCGGCGGCTGGGGTGCGGTCGAAGCTGGCCCGGTAGGAGGTGTGGATGGCCCGGGTGAAGGTGTCGTAGCGCATCAAGGACACGGCACCGAAGTCGGAGAGCACATACAGCGCCACCAGCAGCCCTCCGCCGGCGGCCGCCGGGCGCAGCTGAGGAAGGGTGACGCGCGCGAACGTCCGCACCGGCCCGAAACCGAGCGAGCGGGACACCTCCTCCTGCGCGGGGTCCATGCCACGGAGTACCGCGGTGACCGGCAGATAGACGTACGGGAAGCTCACCAGGGTCAGCGCCAGCGAGGCCCCGGTGAATCCCGCGAGTTCGGGCGCGGCGGACAGCCAGGCGAACGCCGCGACATAGCTGGGCACGGCCAGCGGCAGGGTCACCAGCACCGACCAGGCGCGGGCGCCGGGCAGGTCGGTGCGCACCGTCAGCCAAGCGAGGGAGACGCCCAGCACCAGGCAGGCCGTCACGACGACGACGGTGAGCCCCAGGCTGCGGGCGAGCAGGACGACAGTGCGCTCGTCGGCGACGACGTCCCAGGCATAGCCGGGGCCGCGTTCCAGGGAGCGCACGGCGAGGTAGCCGAGCGGCAGGAGCGCGAAGATCGCGGCCACGCCCGCGGGAAGGAGCAGCACCCAGGGGGGCCGGTGCCCGGCGCGCAGCCGCCCGGCCGGCGCAAAGGCTCCCCCAGCTACCGCTGGGTGGTGCCCCCGGGCCGGGCGGGTGGTGGGAGGCGTCCGGGCCGCGGTTTCCGGCGAACGCATACCGGCTCAGACCATCCCGACGTCCCGCAGCATGGCCAGGGTCTCCTGAAGGGAGTCCAGCTTGCCGAGGTCGATGTCGGGGGCTTCAAGGGAGTCCAGCGCCGGCAGGCCCTCCGCGGGGCTGACGCCGGCGGCCAGCGGGTACTCCTTGGTCTTGTCGGCGAAGTAGCTCTGCGCCTGCTGGGAGAGCAGGAAATCGACGGCCTTGCGCGCCGTCCCGCTCTGGCCGCTGCCCTTGAGCACACCCGCTCCGGCGACGTTGATCAGCGCGCCGGGGTCGCCGCCCGGCAGGAAGTGGAGCTTGGCGGTGACCTTGTCGGCGCCCTTCTCCGCGACCTTCTCGTACCAGTAGTAGTGATTGATCAGGCCTAGCGAGACCTCACCGGAGTCGACCGCCTCCAGCACGGCGAGGTTGTTGTTGTAGGTCTTCGCGCCGTTGGCCTTGAGGTCCTTGAGCCAGGTGCGGGTCGCGTCGTCACCCTCCAAGACCCGCATGCCCGTGACGAAGGCCTGGAAGGAAGCGTTGGTGGGCGCGTATCCGATCTTGTTCTTCCACTCGGACTTGGTCAGGTCATGGACGCTGTCCGGGGCCTTGGAGGTCTTCTCGGGGTGGTAGGCGATGACCCGGGAGCGGCCGGAGAGCCCGATCCAGTCGCCGTTGCTCGCCCGGTACGCCGGAGCGACCTTGTCGAGGGTCGCCTGAGGCAGCTTCTCCAGACGCCGTTCCTTGGACAGGGCGCCGAGGGCTCCGGCGTCCTGGGAGAAGAACAGCGCGGCCTTGGTCCTGTCACCCTCCTCCAGGATCTGCGCCGCGAGTTCGGCGCTGTCGCCGTACCGAACCTCGACGTCGGTGCCGACGGCTTTCTCCAGCTGCTTCAACAGCGGCTTGACCAGGGGTTCGTGACGGCCGGAGTAGATGACGAGGGCGGACTCGCCGTCCTTGCCGCTGGTGTCGTCGGCGCCGCAGGCCGCGGTGGCGGGGAGGAGCACGGCTGCCGCGGCGAGCGCGGTGAGACGGCGGGCCGAGGGGCGTCGCATGGTGATGCCTTCCTGCATGGCTCGCCTCTGCCGCGCGCTCCCCCTGGGTCTCCAAGGGGTGCCTCCAGCGTCGTCAGGAAACGAGCGGCGAAGCGGTGCCGCGGAGGAACCTCTGAACGCCCTCATGAATAAGGTAAAGCTAACCTAATGGTCAAGGGTGTGCGCATAACGGCTCGGGAGCGGTTCTCTCGGCGATGGGAGCCGATCTCGCTCCGGAGTCATGGCAGTTCGATCATCACTGCTGGTCAGCGGCGAGGGCCGACACCCGATCGTGACTTCCGATTAAGGCTAGCCTTACCTACGATGCGCTCGTGACGCTCGATTCCGACGTGCTCCCCATCGCCGCAGCGGTGCCGTTCGCCCGCAGTCTGGCTACCCACGGCGACCGGGTGGCGGTCATCGCCCCGGACGGCGAGATCAGCTACCGTGCGCTCGCCGAGCGGGTGGCGGCCACTGCCCGGCGCCTCGGCCCGGAGCGGCGGCTGGTGCTGCTCGCCGGTGCCCATACGGTCGACGCCCTCGTCGGCTATCTGGCGGCACTGGCCGCGGGCCACCCCGTCTTGCTGGTCCCGGGCGACAACGCGGACAGCGTGCGGTCGCTGACCGCCGCCTACGACCCCGACGTCGTGCTCCGCCAAGTCGCCGACGAGTGGGTGCTCGACGAGCGGCGCAAGCATTCCGCGCACCCGCTCCACCCGGACCTCGCGCTGCTGCTGAGCACCTCCGGCTCGACGGGATCGCCCAAGCTCGTCCGCCTGTCGCAGCAGAACGTACAGGCGAACGCCGAGTCCATCGCCACGTACCTGGGCATCCGCGACAGCGACCGCGCCCCCACGACCCTGCCCATGCACTACTGCTACGGCCTCTCCGTCATCAACAGCCATCTGCTCCGCGGCGCGGGACTGATCCTCACCGACCTCTCGGTGGCCGACACCTGCTTCTGGGACCTGTTCCGTCACAGCCGCGGCTCGACACTGGCCGGAGTTCCGTACACCTTCGACCTGCTCGACCGGGTCGGGTTCGCCGCCATGCAGCTGCCGCATCTGCGGTACGTCACCCAGGCGGGAGGCCGGCTGGCGCCCGACCGCGTAGCCCACTACGCCGCTCTGGGCCGACGAGCGGGCTGGGACCTGTTCGTGATGTACGGCCAGACCGAAGCGACGGCACGTATGGCCTACCTGCCGCCGGAACTGGCGGCTACTCACCCGCAGGCCATCGGCGTCCCGGTGCCCGGCGGGTCCTTCAGGCTCCACCCGCTGCCCGACCGGACCGCCCCGGACACGGGCGAGCTGGTGTACACCGGGCCGAACGTCATGCTCGGCTATGCCGACAGCCCGGCGGACCTCGCCCTGGGCCGGACCGTCGACGAGCTCTACACCGGGGACATCGCCCGGCGCACGCCCGACGGGCTGTACGAACTGGTGGGGCGACGCAGCCGATTCGCGAAGATCCTCGGTCTGCGGATCGACCCGCAGCAAATCGAGGCATTGCTCGACCGGCACGGCATCGCCTCATGCTGCGTCGGGGACGACGAGGAACTGGTCGTGGCGGTCACCGAAGGGGCGGAGGCGAAGGACATCCGGCGACTCGTGGCGGGCGAGTGCGGTCTGCCGCTACGGGCGGTCCGCGTCTGCGTCCTCGCCGAACTGCCCCGGCTCGCCACCGGCAAGCCGGACTACCACGCCGTACGGGAACGGACCCGAAGACCCGGCCGCGGCACGCCCGGGTGGACGGATGGGGAGACGGCAGCCACGCCCGCCGCGCCGCCGGGGTCTGTGCCGCCCGGGCCGCCCGCCGGTCCTGCGGATCTGCGCCGGCTCTACGCCGAGATCCTCGACCGAACCGACGTCACCGAGGACAGCAGCTTCGTCAGCCTGGGGGGCGACTCCCTGTCCTACGTCGAGATGTCGCTGCGGCTCGAGGAGGCCCTCGGCCGGTTGCCCGCCCAGTGGCACACCCTGCCGATCCGCGACCTGAAGCCGCTCGAGCGCCGAGCCGCCACCCGCCGTCGCTCCCTGGAAACCGGCGTCGCCCTGCGCGCCGTCGCGATCGTCCTCATCGTCGGCACCCACATACCCGTCTTCTTCCTCCAAGGCGGAGCACATGTGCTGCTCGGGGTCGCGGGATTCAACTTCGCCCGCTTCCACCTCACCTCCGCCGAGCGCCGGGAACGCATCCGGCACGCCTGGAACGCCATCGCGCGCATCGCCGTGCCGAGCATGGCCTGGATCACCGTGGCGGTGCTCTTCGCCGACGGGTACGACCTCGAGAACGCCGTCCTGCTCAACACCGTCCTCGGGCCGCACGAGGGCAGGCAGGAGTATCACTACTGGTTCGTCGAGGCGCTCATCTACTTCCTGGTCGCCGTGGTCACCTGCTTGACCGTCCCGGCACTGGACCGGATGGAACGACGATTCCCCTTCGGCTTTCCCATGTCCCTGATGGCACTTGGGCTGGTCACGCGCTACGACCTCCCAGGTCTCGAGGCGCGCGTCCAGCACCTCTCGGCGGCCGTCGTCTTCTGGCTGTTCGCACTGGGCTGGGCTGCGGCGAAAGCGAACACGGTGTGGCAGCGGCTGGTGCTGACCGCGGCGGTCCTGGTGACTGTGCCGGGCCTCTTCCCCCAGACAGAGCGCGGGGTTGTCGTCATGGTGGGACTGGCCCTACTGATCTGGCTGCCCGGCATACCGAGTCTGGGACCGCTCAATCGCGTGGCAGGCGTGCTGGCGGGCAGCTCGCTGTACATCTACCTGACCCACTGGCAGGTCTTCCCGTATCTGAAGGACCACTCGCCGTTGCTCGCGCTCGTCGTCTCGCTGCTCTTCGGCGCCGCGTACGCCGCCGTGGCGAGGCTCCTGATGCGAAGGCTGCCCTCCCTCCTTCGCCGCCGGGAGCGAAGGCCGACGGGCCCTGTTGCCGTCAGCTGACATCTCCTGTTGCTGTCCCGTTGACCCCGTTCGTCACCGTCCGGGTGACTCCACCTCCGCCAACTCCCCGTCCAGCCGCACCCACCGTGTGATCCCGATCCCGCGCAGGAACGGGATGTCGTGACCGGCCACGATCAGCGCGCCTTCGTACGAGGTCAGAGCCGAGGTCAGTTGCCTGACCGAGGCCATGTCGAGGTTGTTCGTCGGCTCGTCGAGCATCATCAACTGCGGGGCGGGCTCGGCGAGCATCAAGGCCGCCAGCGCCGCGCGGAAGCGCTCGCCGCCGGACAGTGTGCCCGCCGCCCGGTCCGCTCGGGCGCCGCGGAAGAGGAAGCGGGCCAGCCGCGCCCTGATCCGGTTGTTCGTCGCCGCCGGAGCGTACCGCGCCACGTTCTCGGCGACACTCAACGCGTCGTCGAGAACGTCCAACCGCTGCGGAAGAAAGCGCACCGGTACGTCTGCCACAGCCTCCCCACCAGCTGGTTCCAGCTCTCCTGCGATGGTCCGCAGCAGTGTGGACTTCCCGGCGCCGTTCCGCCCGAGCAGGGCGATCCGCTCCGGTCCGCGCACCTCGAAGGCGGGCACCCGGGCCCCGTAACGCAGCTCGAGATCCCGCAGGGTGAGGACGACCCGCCCCGTCGGGACCGCGGTGTGCGGCAGGTCGACACGGATCTCGTCGTCGTCCCGTACCGCCTCCACGGCCTCGTCGAGCCGCTCCTTCGCCTCCTCCAGCTTCTCGGCGTGCATGGTGCGGTACTTGCCCGCCGACACCTGGGCCTGGCGCTTGCGCTCCTTCATCACGGCCCTGGGCTCGCGCTTGGTGTCGTACATCTTCTGCCCGTAGCGTCGCCGCCGAGCCAGTCTGACCTGCGCCTCGGCCAGTTCCCGCTGCTGCCGCTTCACGTCGGCCTCGGCGACGCGGACCATCCGCTCCGCGGCCTCCTGCTCGACGGCGAGTGCCTCCTCGTACGCCGAGAAGCCTCCGCCGTACCAGCGGATCTCACCATCCCGCAGGTCGGCGACCTGGTCGACCAGCTCCAGCAGTTCGCGGTCGTGGCTGACCACCACCATCACGCCGGACCAGGACGCGACCGCCTCGTACAGCCGCCGCCGGGCATCCAGGTCCAGGTTGTTGGTCGGCTCGTCGAGCAGCAGGACATCCGGCCGCCGCAGCAGCAGGGCCGCCAGCCGCAGCAGCACCGACTCGCCGCCGGAGATCTCGCCGATCGTGCGGTCGAGGCCGATGTGCCGCAGCCCCAGTTGGTCGAGCACCGCACGAGCTCGCTCCTCGACGTCCCAGTCGTCCCCGACGGCCGTGAAGTGCTCCTCGCTCGCGTCGCCGCTTTCGATGGCGTGCAGCGCGGCGCGGGCCTCGGCGATGCCGAGCGCCGCGTCGACCCGCAGGGCCGTGTCGAGAACGAGGTCCTGCGGTAGGTACCCGATCTCCCCGGCGACCCGGACACTGCCCGCGACCGGGGTGAGTTCGCCCGCGAGGAGTCGCAGCAGAGTCGATTTCCCCGAGCCGTTGAGGCCGATCAACCCGGTTCGCCCCGGTCCGACGGCGAGGTCGAAGCCATCCAGAACGGCGGTCCCGTCGGGCCAGGCGAAGGAGTGTGCGGAGCACGTGACGGACGATGTGGCGGAATGAGCCATGCGCGGCCTCCCGGTTGCTCGAAGGGATGTGGCAACACACTTCGGACACCGGGATTGCGGCGACGGCCGGAAGGGCGCAGAGACGCCCCGGTCTGGGGAGAGACGGCTCAGTGCCGAGGTCGCACACAGCTCACGCAGCATCGCTGCGGAGCACGGTGTCCCAGGACCTCAGACGAGCAACGTCCTTCTCCGTTCGACGACAACAGGGCCAGGGAAACAACCGTAGGCGGCCCGTCCAGCGACGGCAACGCGATTTCCAGGCCTCAGGTCTCCGGCCTCAGACCTCAGGCCTCAGGCCTCAGGTCTCAGGTCTCAGGCCTCGCGCAGCAGATCGGCCAGGTCACGGTCCAGGTCCAGGTGGAGGTGCTCGCTCCCGGGCGGGACCACCCCGTACGACCGCTGCAGAAAGCCGTACAGGTCGGCGGTCGTCATCCGCACCATGGCCGTGCCGAGCGAGGTGTGGAACTCGAGTACGGTCATGGCGCCGCCGGACGGCCGCACCCGCACGTCGCCTTCCCCGGCCGGCTGGTGAAGCCCGGAGGCCAGCAGGTCCCGCCCGAAGACCCACGCCACGTCCGTGCCGCCCAGCGAGGCACGGGGAGGGAAGCAGACGCGGACGGCGAGCGGGTCCGTGCGCCGGTAGCGGAGGACCGCGGGAATCTCCTGGACCCGGCCGCCCGACCTGAGGAGGCCGGCCCGGACGGTCTGGTCGATGACAGGGGACACCACTGACTCCTAGCTCGCTTAGCTCGCTCCGCATGGCTCTACCTGGAAAGACGAGGAAACGACCGGATCCGTGCATGCGAAGGCAACGTGACTTCGGTCACTATGGCGCGGACCTGATAGGACAGCCGTATGGCAGGGACAGTCGGGTACTGGCCGAGGACCGAGGCCCAGGCGATCGCGGAGCAGGAGCGGCTGCGCGTCCGCGTCGATCTGGCGAGTGGGGGCCCGATCGAGGTCCGTCGCATCGCCGGCGTGGATGTGGGGTACGACGAGTCCACGGACCGGCTGGCGGCCGCGGCCGTCGTCCTCGATCCGCGGACGCTCGCCGTCGTCGAGCAGGCGACCGCCGTGGGCACCGCGGCCTTCCCCTACGTGCCCGGGCTGCTGGCCTTCCGCGAACTGCCACCCGTCCTCGACGCCCTGGACCGCCTCGGCGCACCCGTCGACCTGGTGGTGTGCGACGGCTACGGCATCGCACACCCGCGCCGTCTCGGGCTCGCCAGCCACCTCGGGGTGCTCACCGGCCTGCCGTCCTTCGGCGTCGCGAAGACCCCGTTCTCCTTCAGCTACGAGCAGCCGGACGCGGCGCGCGGCGCCTGGGCCCCGCTGGTCGACGACGGCGAGGTGGTCGGCAGGGCGCTGCGCACCCGCGAGGGTGTGAAGCCGGTCTTCGTCTCCGTCGGTCATGCGATCAGCCTCGAGAACGCCTGTGCTCACACGCTCCGGCTGACTCCGCGCCACCGGCTGCCGGAGACCACGCGGCTCGCCGACCGGCTGTGCCGCCGTGCCCTGGCCGAAGCCCTCGCGGGCTGAGCATCTAGGCTCAGGATCATGTTCGTGCTTGAGCTGACCTACACCGCGCCCCTCGACGAGATCGACGCCCTCCGGGAAGCCCATATGGAATGGGTGGACGAGCAGTTCGAGGCCGGGGTGTTCGTCGTCTCCGGACGCAAGAAGCCGCTCGACGGCGGAGTGATCCTCGCGGTGGGTGACGATCGCGACCGTATCGAGGCGGTCGTGGCCAGCGACCCGTTCGTGCAGGAGGAGGTCTGCGCCTACCGGGTCACGGAGTTCACCGTGAGCCGGACCGCGCGGGGGCTGGAGGAGTACCGCCAGTCGTCGGGGCGCGTCTGAGACGACCGACACCAGCCTGCCGCGCCTGCGCGGCGTCGCTTGCACGTGACGTGAGGACGGCATCCCGGACTTCTCGACAGGTCGGCCGACGGCGGCCTGGACGGGCCGTCAGGGCTCGGCTACGTTCCGGCGCCATGAGACTCACGAGGTCACTGAGGCGCACGGTACTCATCGGACTCTCCGCGGCGACACTCGCCGCGGGTTCCACCGCCCCGGCGCAGGCAGACGGCATCGGCTGGCAACTCACCCCGACCGGAAGCGACGCACGGTTCCGCGGCCTCGCCGCCGTCAGCCACACGACGGCCTGGGCAGCGGGCTCGAAGGGCACGGTGCTCCGCACGGTGGACGGTGGCCGCAGCTGGCGCAACGTCTCCCCACCCGGCGCCGCCGAGCTGCAGTTCCGCGACATCGAGGCGTTCGACACGCGCCGAGCGGTGGTGCTGGCGATCGGCGAGGGCGAAGCGTCCCGGGTCTTCCGCACCGAGGACGGCGGCGCGACGTGGACGGAGAGCTTCCGGAACACCGACCCCCGGGCCTTCTACGACTGCATCACCTTCTTCGACCGGCGGCACGGGCTGGCGATGAGCGACCCCGTCGACGGGAAGTACCGCATCCTGTCGACCTCCGACGGCGGCCAGATATGGAAGGTGCTGCCCACGGAAGGCATGCCGTCCGCACAAACGGGTGAGGCGGGCTTCGCGGCGAGCGGCCAATGCCTCGTCAGCTCGGGTCCCCGCCACGTGTGGCTGGCCACCGGAGGCGGCGCGACCGCCCGGGTCCTTCACTCGTCCGACCGGGGCCTTACGTGGACGGCGGCGGAAGCGACGATCCCGGCGGGCGACCCCGCACGCGGCGTCTTCGCGCTGGCCTTCCGGGACTCCCGGCACGGCATTGCGGTCGGCGGGGACTACCGGCCGGACCAGGAGTCGCCGAGGGCCGCCGCGACGAGCCGCGACGGCGGCCGTACGTGGACGCAGTCGCGGCGCCCTCCGACGGCGTACCGGTCGGGCGTCACCTGGCTTCCCCACCACCGCTCCGCAGCCATCGCGGTGGGCCCGACGGGCAGTGACGTCTCCACCGATGCGGGCCGTACCTGGCGCACGTTCGACAAGGGCTCCTTCGACACGGTGGACTGCACCTCCGACCGGTCCTGCTGGGCCTCGGGTGAGAAGGGCCGCATCGCCCGCCTGAGCCGGCACTGATGTGGCGGCCCGACCTGGGGGTACCTCCCATGCCGAAGGCTATGGGGGAGGGCCGCCGTCGCGTAAATGCTTCGACGGCGGGGCCGCGGATCGGCAGGCTCTGGTCATGGAGACCCGATTCTGGCCCCTGTACGGGCTCCGGATCACCACGCCGCGTCTCGAGCTGCGGGTGCCGGACCTGGAGTTGCTCGACGAGCTGGCGGCGGTCGCCGCGGACGGCGTCCACGACCCGGCGGTGATGCCGTTCACCGTGCCCTGGACCGACGCCGACCCCCAGGCGCGGGGGCGCGGGACGTTCCAACACCTCCTGGGCACTGTCGCGGACTGGCGCCCGGAGAAGTGGACGCTCAGCCTGGTGGTGCTGTGCGCGGGGGAGGTGGTCGGGCGGCAGGATCTGACGGCGACCGACTTCGCGGTCACCCGGGAGGCGGAGACCGGCTCCTGGCTGGGGATGGCCCACCAGGGGCAGGGCATCGGTACGGAGATGCGGGCGGCGGTGCTGCAGCTGGCGTTCGAAGGGTTGGGCGCGCGTTCTGTGACGTCCTCCGCGATGGTGGACAACGCGGGCTCCCTGGGAGTGTCGCGACGGCTCGGCTACCGCCCCGACGGTCTCCAGGCGGCATCGGTCCGCGGGGAGCGCCGTACCCTCCAACGTCTCCGCCTGGACCGTGAGGCATGGGTGGCACATCGCGGCGTCCGGGCTGAAGTGCACGGTCTGGAGCCGTGCCGGAAGTTGTTCGGATTGTGATATCGCCGACGGTTGATCTGCCGTCCCCGACACCACGACGGCTCCCGGGGTGTTCCGCCCCTCCGGGGCGAGCGGTACGCCGCGCCGGCCAGTGGTCAGGGAATCCATAGCGCTGCACCTGATTGACGAGGCATCAGGTTCCATGCACGCCGGCAACGCGTCCCGGCGGAGTCGATACGCGGCGGGCCGGGACGGTGGTGACGACTGCCCGGCGGCACGTACGGGCGGCGCCCCCACCGGGGTGGGCACTAGAGCATTTGCCCCGGTGCGCGTCAGGATGGGGGGCTGTACCACGCGTAAGTACGTCGAGAGGGAACCACCGTGCCCAGCAAGAAGGCGCTGATCCGCCGCCCTGTCCCGCGCCTGGCGGAGGGTCTCGTCACCCATGTCGAGCGGTCGCCGGTGGACTACGAGCTGGCGATCAGCCAGTGGGAGGCGTACGTCGAGGCGATGCAGGCGCACGGCTGGGAGCCCTTCGAGGTGGAGCCCGCACGGGACTGCCCGGACAGCGTCTTCATCGAGGACACGGTGGTCCTCTACCGCAACGTGGCGCTGATCGCCCGACCCGCACCGGACTCCCGTAAGCCGGAGACGGCGGCGGTGGAGGAGGCCGTGGCGCAGTTCGGCTGCTCGATCAACTGGGTGTGGGAGCCGGGCACACTCGACGGCGGTGATGTCCTCAAGGTCGGGGACACCATGTACGTGGGTCGGAGCGGGCGGACGAACGGCGCCGGTCTCCAGCAGCTACGGGCCGCTTTCGAACCGCTGGGGGCACGGGTCGTCGCCGTTCCCGTGACCAAGGCGCTGCATCTGAAGTCCGCGGTGACCGCGCTCCCGGACGGCACGGTCATCGGCCACCCATCGCTCGTCGACGACACCTCGATCTTCCCGCACTTCCTGCCGGTGCCGGAGGAGTCGGGCGCGCATGTGGTGCTACTGGGGGGCTCGAAGCTGCTGATCGCGGCGAGTGCGCCGAAGACGGCCGAGATGCTGGCTGGGCTGGGCTATGACCCGGTTCTGGTGGACATCGGGGAGTTCGAGAAGTTGGAGGGCTGCGTCACATGCCTCTCGGTGCGACTTCGCGACCTCTACGCATAGCGGGATGAAACCGGAGGCTCCGCGCACCGCCCTTGGCCATAGCCTCACCGGGGACTTAACCTACGGCCTCGTAACCTACGGAGTCGTAGGTGCCTCGCACGTCCCCAGGAGCATCCATGACGATCACCTCTCTCCCCCACAGCGGTTCGGAAGGCCTCACTGATGCCCGGCTGCTGTACGCACTGGAAGAGGTGGTCGAGACCGAGCTCAACCGCCATCTGCAGGTCGCCAAGGAGTGGATGCCGCACGAGTACGTGCCGTGGAGCGACGGCCGGAACTTCGACGGCCCACTGGGCGGCGAGCCCTGGGCTCTCGAGCAGTCGAAGGTCAGTGACATCGGCCGGATATCGCTGGTGGTCAATCTGCTCACCGAGGACAACCTCCCCAGCTACCACCACGAGATCGCCACCCTCTTCGGCCGGGACGGCGCCTGGGGCACCTGGGTGCACCGCTGGACCGCCGAGGAGGGCCGGCACGGGATCGTCATGCGCGACTATCTGCTGACCTCACGCGCCGTCGACCCGGTGGAGCTGGAGCGGTTCCGCATGGCCCACATGTCGGAGGGGTTCGAGTCGGACAACCGGCACAGCATGCTGCACTCCGTCGCGTACGTCGCCTTCCAGGAGCTGGCCACCCGCATATCGCACCGGAACACCGGTCACCACTCGGGCGACCCGGTGTGCGACCGGATGCTCGCCCGGATCGCCACCGACGAGAACCTCCACATGGTCTTCTACCGGAATCTGCTGGCGAAGGCCTTCGAGCTCGCCCCCGACCAGACCATGGCCGCGGTCCGGGACGTCGTCGTGAACTTCCGGATGCCCGGCCACGGCATGCCCGGCTTCGAACGCGCCGCCGCCCAGATGGCCATCGGCGGCATCTACAACCTGCGGATCCACCACGACGACGTGCTGCAGCCGGTACTGCGCTTCCTGAAGGTGCTGGAGATCACCGGGCTGGGGCCGGAGGGTCTGAAGGCTCAGGAGGAACTCGGCCTGTTCATGGACGGACTCGACGCCCAGGCGCGGAAGTTCGACGAGCGTCGGGCCGCACTGCTGGCGCGCCGCGCGGCGCGGTCGGGGTCCGCCTCCTGACGGCACGCAGACCGGAGGACGCCGCCGACGAGGACCTTCTCAGAGCCCCTCGCGCCACAGCCAGATGCGCCGGGCCGCCCGGCGGTCCCCTTTCTGTTCCTGGATGTTCTTGCCGTCCGGAGACAACGCCTCTGCGCTGCGGTCCCTCTTGGAACAGGGGGACATCCAACGACACGAGGGGCACACGGTGCGTAGGAGCACACGTACACAAATGCCGGGGCGGTCCGTCATCGCCATCGCGCTGGCGGGAGCGGCGATCGTCTCCGTCACACCGACGTTCGCGGCCGAGCCGCTGGCGGCGGACCTCCGGGCCGATGTCGACCGGGACGGGCTGGTCGACACCGACGGGTCGTCCGACACCGCGGGCGAGGACACCTGGACCCCCCAGCGGGGGGCGGTGTTCCTGCCCAACATCGACGACGACACCAAGCGCTGCCGGGTCACCGGGCCCGGCGGGAAGCCGCTCAGCGACGCGAAGCTGGCGGCGTGCAAGGACGCGGCCGACACCACAGTGAACGGGCCTGCCGACGCCGCCGATCTCGCCCGGCTGCGCACCGTGCCGATGCGGAACGTGCCCGACGGCGCGACCGGCACGGCCGCGGTCACCGGCCCCGGAGCCAAGTACACCCGGCTGTTCGTCAAACGCTCATCGGGCTCCTGGAGCGCGGTGACCTCGCGGACGCGGCTGACCGCCGCCGAGCTCCGCGGCGGTGTCGAACTCGGCATCGAGGGCACGGACGTGGTGCGGGACACCCGGGTCTGGGACGGCCGCGCCGCGGTCCGCCTGAAGGTGACCGCGGGCGGGAGCAGCACGAGCGACAGCGTCACCCTCAGGGTCGCCCCGCTGTTGACCCACCATCATCTCCAGAATGCCCAACGGGTGATGGTCACCCGCGTCCGCGGCACGGATGCCTACTCCCGCACACAGCAGGCGTTCGTCCGGAAGCTGGCCGACGAGGTGAAGCGGGCCGGTATCACCGACCCGCTCGTGACGTTCACCAAGTACCAGGACATCTGGGCGCAGGACTTCGTCGAGCCGGCGTACGTCAGCATGGCCGGCCCGGGCGGGCAGCCGCACGCGATGCGCGTGATGCTGCGCTCGGCTCAGCCGTGGCGCAAGGCGGGCCGGGAGCTGTTCGAGAAGGTGCGCGGCCGGGACATCGGCGTGGTGCAGGTCTCCGGTGTCCGCGACACCGAAGAGGGGACGCTCAACTCCATGGGGAACCTGGAGACCATACCCCCGTACGAGCACGGGGGCCGCTCATTCCCCGCCGGACGGATCATCATGGGCCAGCGCAAGGACAGCGGTTCCAAGCCCGCAGCCGCGATGCGCACGTTGCTGAGCGCTCAAGGGATGCAGAATCCGCTGCTGCTGGACACCTCCTGGCTGCATGTGGGGCATGTGGACGAATTCGTGCAGTTCCTGCCGGCCGACACCGCACGCGGCTGGCGGATCGGCGTCGCCGACCCCGACGCGGGAATGCGGCTGCTGCGGGACGCGCAGCGGGCCGGACACGGTGGAACGCGGATGTTCTCCGTGCCGGCGGCCCACGGCACACCCGCCCCGAAGGAGACCATCGGCCAGGCACTGGCCTCGAAGAAACTGCTGTCGGACAACAAGCTGGCCGCGGAGCGGATCGCCGCCAACCTTAAGTTGATCAAGCGCGAGACGGGGGTCACGGACGCCGAGATCGTACGGGTCCCCGCGCTCTACACCCGTGGGAGCGAGAACCCCGAGCGGGGTGATGTCATGCCGCGGCTGCGGCGGATGGGCTCCCCCGTCACTCCGCCCGACGCCGTCGGTGACTTCGGCCAGCAGCGCATCCTCCGCAAGGGCGGCTCAGCGTCCGGTGAGCGGGCCCGGCAGACGACGATGACCAGTGCGTACATACCGGGAGCGGTCAACGGCGTGCTGCTCGGCCGGGACCGCTATCTGGCGCCCAAGCAGTGGGGTCCGGTGATCGGCGGCAAGGACATCTTCACGGAGGCGGTCACGGCGGCGTACGCCCGTGCCGGGATCCGGGTGTCGTACCTCGACGACTGGTACACCTACCACCTCGGGATGGGTGAGGTGCACTGCGGCACCAACACCCTGCGGGACGTCACCGCGCCGTGGTGGAAGCGGTAGCGGACGTCGTCGGTCGCGGTCACGCGAACCACCGCTGCGGTGTGGGTGCGGTGTTGCGCCAGATGTGTTTGGGCTCCTGATACTCCGCCAGTCCCGCCGGCCCCAGCTCGCGGCCGACGCCGGACTGTTTCATCCCGCCCCACTCCGCCTGCGGAACGTACGGGTGGAAGTCGTTGATCCAGACGGTGCCGGCGCGCAGCCGGGAGGCCACCCGCCGCGCCCGGCCTTCGTCCGTGGTCCACACGCCGCCGGCCAGTCCGTACACGGTGTCGTTGGCGAGCAGAACGGCCTCCTCCTCGTCGCGGAACTGCTCCACCGTCAGGACCGGGCCGAAGGACTCGTCGCGCACCACGGACATCCCGGGCGTGCAGTCGTCCAGCACGGTCGGCAGGTAGTAGTAGCCGTTCTGCAAGGCCGGGTCGTCGGGGCGTCTGCCGCCGCAGCGCAGCACCGCGCCCTCGTCCAGGCCCGCCGCCACATACGCCTCGACCTTGGCGCGGTGTGCGGCGGAGATCAGCGGACCCGTGCGGGCGTGCTCGTCGAAGGGGCCGCCGAGCCGGATCTCGCGGGCGCGGTGGACGAGTTCGTCGACGAACCGGTCGTGCAGCTCGGCCTGCACCAGCAGCCGGGCCCCGGCCGAACACACCTGCCCGGAGTGCAGGAACACGGCGGTGAGCGCGTGGTCCACGGCAGCGTCGAAGGCGGCGTCGGTGAAGACGATGTTCGGGTTCTTGCCGCCCAGCTCGAGGGCGATCTTCTTCACGGTGGGTGCCGCGGCCGCCATGATGTGCCGCCCGGTGGCCAGTCCGCCGGTGAAGGAGACCATGTCCACCCGCTCGTCGACGGTGAGCGGCACGCCCACGACGGGCCCGGCGCCGAGCACCAGATTGGCCGCCCCGTCGGGCAGCCCGGCCTCGGCCAGCAGGCGCATCAGCCCGATGGCCGTGTGCGGGGTGAGCTCGCTCGGCTTGAGTACGAAGGTGTTGCCCGCGGCCAGCGCGGGGGCGACCTTCCAGGCGGTCTGCAGCAGCGGATAGTTCCAGGGCGTGATCAGCGTGCACACGCCGACGGGCTCGTGGACGACCCGGCTGTCGATGTCGGGGTCGCCGGTGTCGACGACCCTCTCGGTGCCACCGGCTGCGACCAGGTTGCCGAAGTAGCGGAAGCAGTTCGCGATGTCGTCGAGGTCGTGTTCACTCTCGACGAGCCGTTTACCGGTGTCGAGGGACTCGGCGCGGGCGAGGGCGGTCTGGTCGCGTTCGAGGAGGTCGGCGACGCGGAGCAGCAGCCGACCGCGCTCGGCGGCGGGGGTACGGGGCCAGGGGCCGCTGTCGAACGCCGCACGGGCGGCCTCGATCGCCGCGGCGGCGTCCTTCGGGCCGGCCTCGTCGACGGTGGCGACCAGCGTGCCGTCGGCGGGACAGTGGATCTCGCGGGTCTGTCCGTCGACCGCGGAAGCCCAGCGGCCTTCGATGAAGAGCTCCGGCATGGGGTCCTCCCGGGGGGTGCACGGTGCTCGGGGCCGTGGGCAGCACAGAAATTCTATGTGAGGGTCGTCACACCCGCGCGCCGCTGTTGATGCGACGTTCATGATTCGTTGATCGGCGGCGGGCACCGTGGCCGTCATGCTGATCGATTTCACCGGCCCGGCCGGGCGCGTGTCCGGCCGGGGAGAGCCCGAGCCGTCGCAGGACCTCGCATGGCGGGAGCGGGCGCTGTGCGCACAGACCGGGCCCGAGCTCTTCTTCCCGGAGGCAGGGGGTTCGGTCCGGGAGGCCAAGCAGATCTGCCGGGCGTGCGAGGAGCGCGCGGAGTGCCTGGAGTATGCGTTGGCGAACGATGAGCGGTTCGGCGTCTGGGGCGGGCTGTCGGAGAAGGAGCGACGCAGGCTGAGGCGGCGTGACTGAGGGCCGCTGTGGTGGCGCTGTCGTCCGGCGGCGGGGAGCTGACGCGAAAAGGATTTGGCGGGATCGCCCGGAGCGCGTAAGGTTCCCTTCACCGACGCGGGGTGGAGCAGCTCGGTAGCTCGCTGGGCTCATAACCCAGAGGTCGCAGGTTCAAATCCTGTCCCCGCTACTCAGACGGCAGGCCCGGTGCACATGCACCGGGCCTGCTGCCTTGGGGGCGGGCGCCCACCGCGCGAACGGGGCGGCCGGTCAGCTCTTGCACACCGCGACATTGTCGGCCGCACCGGGGACGGCTGCGCGGCGCACGGCGTCGAGATTGTTCGCGTAGGCCGCCAGGGTCGCGTCATCGTTGATCTTCATCAGGGCCTCGTCGTTCGCCCGCAGGCCCCGCGTCGAGTAGTTCGGGCTGCCGGTCCACAAGACCTTGTCCGGTCGGCCCGCGTACCAGCCGTCGATGAGCAGGTACTTGGAGTGGACCACCCTCCGGGGCGTGGACCCGTTGCCGTCGTGGTCGTGGTCGTAGCACCGCATGTCCGGGCCCCCGGTGAAGTGCAGCGCGCGCCAGGTCCCGGCGTCGGTGTTGCTGTAGACGATGTCCACCGAGCAGCCGGCTCGACGCAGTGCCGCGAACTTGTCGGCCACGGCCTGCCGGGTCAGCGTGAACATCGCGAGACGAATCCTCGTCCGATGCGTGCCGGCGCTGTCGGACCAGGAGCAGCGGACGTTGTCGAGAACGCCCACGATGGTGTCGCTCGCCTTGCTGTTGCCCGCCCGGGGGAAGAAGTAGGCCTTGTGCGTGCCGGCGCTCGTACTCGAGTAGGTCCAGCTCGACCACTTCTTCGCGGCCAGTTTCCGGAAGTACGTCACATAGGCGTCGTGGAGCGTGCTGTTCTCGGACACGGTGGTCGCACTGTTCCAGTACTTGTCGTAGCTGGAGGGCGTGAGATTGGACGAGGTCTGCACGACGACGTCCCGCAGCGTGCCGACGCCCACACTCGAGAACAGGACGAACTTGTTGTGGCTCACCGAGCTTCCTCTGGCCGGGTCCCCCAGGCATGACTTGCCCTTCGGGCAGAGCGTCACGAAGGAGCTCCGAGAGGTGTCCGTTCCGAGGGACGCCTTGAGTGTGGCGTACGTGTCGTCCGCGACCGGATTGCTCGCGGACCCCTCGTCCAGGACGACCTGGACGTTGACCGCTCGCACCGGGTCGTCATGAGCCTCGGTCAGCGCCCTGGCGACGGTGGCGCTCCACAGTTGGTACATGGAGAGCCTGATCGTGGACTTCGGATCCGCTTTCTTGATCAGGCCGACCACGTGGTCACGGATGGCTGTCCGCTCCGAACCCACGCTGCTCAGCGGGTTGTTGAAGACCGAGCTGCTCGAGACGGCCGCCGCTTGCGGCGGATTCACCAGTAGCAGTCCGGCCCCGACGAGGCCGGCGATGACGGTGGACAGGAACCTGACGAGCACGGCGGGCACGGCCCGCTCCAACACGCGGCGCACGGTCACCTCCCGGGATGGTGTCCCCCCTGTGGGTTGGCTCGACGCACCTGGTGAGGCGCGTTTCGAACGAACCGCAGGCCGCGCAGGAGCCCGGTCGGGGCGAGGCCCGATCGGGCTCCTGGCGATTCGCTGCGGGCGGCCCGATCAGCGCGCGTACAACTGCCTGCTCGGGACGATCTGCTGGGACTGGCTCGGGCTGGACCACAGCAGCTTCATATGGGCCTCGCCGGTCCGCTCGGTGTGCTCGACCTTGATGGTGTGCCGCTGCCCCGCGCGGAGTTGGACGTCCCCCTTGTCGACGCCCGGAGCGTGCGGGTTCGCGTGGTCGATGACGAGTCTGTCGTCGATCCACACGCGCACCGTCTCGTCGGAGACGGCGGTGAGGGTGTACGTCTCGCTGAAGCGCGGCTCGATCGACCCGGTCCAGCGCGTGCTGAAGTGATCTGCCGGGACCTTGAGGTCGGGCGAACCGTCGAAGCGGTAGGACTTGTTCACCGTCGGGTCGATACGCGTCACGGCCGGAGGGCCGCTGAAGTTCTCATTGGTCCAGGTCTCGGCCTTGAGTCCGCTGCCCTTGCCGGCCAGCGCGGGTGCGGGCGGCTCGATGGCCAGCCGGATCACGGTCGCCTTGGGGTCGATGGCCGCTCCGGACGGTGTGAGGTCGAAGCCGTCCCCCGCCGGGACGACCTTCACCTGCTGGGAACTGCCCAGCAGCCGGGCCGACTTGACCGTGAACGGGACCTTGGCCGTGAGGTGCAGGGACCGGCCGGACTCGGGCCAGGAGGTGACGGCGGCGTACAGGTCGTTGCCCCTACGGGAGACCGTGCCCCAGTCCGGGTCCGCGACGAGCCCGGTGTATCCGGCCCCGTACACGGCGCGGCCCTGGCCGTGCGCCCTGAGCCACTGTCCGGTCTCCCGCAACCGCTCCACGGATGGCTGGGGGATCCGGCCCAGCTTGTCCGGACCCACGTTGAGCAGGTAGTTGCCGCCGAGCCGGGAGGTGTTGAGGAGATTGCGGACGATCGTCTCGGCGGACTTCCAGTTGGTGTCGTACTTCGCGAAACCCCAGTGACCGTTCAACGTCATACAGCTCTCCCACAGCTGGCCGTCCACCGGCGCCGTGGGGATCTTCTGCTCGGGGGTGCCGAAGTCGCCGTTGACGACGACGGGTTGTCTGTTGATCCTGCCGAACCGGTTGTTGGTCATCAGGTCGGGATCGAGGCGTTGTATGTACGCCTGTAGTTCGGCGCCGTCCTGGAGGGTCCAGGGGTTGGTGGGCCGGTCCGTCGTCCAGTCGCCGTCGAACCAGAGCAGCGCCGGGTCGTAGGCGTCGACCAGTTCCTTCAGCTGGGCGTACATGCGCTTCTTGTAGCGGGGCAGGGTCGCGGGATCCGGGAAGTCGGGATCGTGCCAGTCCCAGATCGAGTAGTAGAGGCCGAGCTTGATGCCCGCGTCGTCGGCGGCCTTCTTGAGTTCGGCCAGGATGTCGCGGCGCCGGTCGAACGAGGAGTGGTCACGCAGGTTCCATCTGTTCTGCTTCGTCGGCCACATCGCATAGCCGTCGTGGTGCTTGGCGGTGATGACGATATAGCGCTGCCCGGCGTCCTTGGCCGCCTTGACGACGGCGTCGGCGTCGAAGGCCGAGGGATTGAACTCGGCGGCGAGCTTCTCGTACGCGTCGTCGGGAATGGCGCACTGACGCTTGATCCACTCGGCGTCGCGGCAGACCGTCCCGTCGGGGCGGGTGTACTCGCCCTCCAACTGCGAGTACGCGCCGAAGTGGATGAACATCCCGAACCGGTCCTGGCGCCACGAGTTGGTGCGCTCGGCGGTGAAGGGGTCGTCCACCGCATGGTTGGTTCCGGGGCCCTCCGCGCCCGGGGCCGGGTCAGCGGCCGCGGAGGGACCGGCGACCACGAGCGGGACGACCCCCAGGAGCAGGGCCAGTCTGGTGCGGAGGCGCATCGTGCACTCCTTCGGGATGGTCGGGGCATGGACATGCCTCGTGTGTGATGCCTCGTGTGCCGTCCCGCATGGTGCAGGCGATGCCTCCCTTCGGGAAGCCCTCCCGCACCACAAACATCCGATGGAATCGCGCAACTTACCGGCAATCAGGCCTGGTTCGGGCCACGTTCCACGCCTTTTGCATTGATTCCTCGGACCTTAAAGCCCGTCAGTCACCTGTTGACGGGCGGGCGTCCGGCGCCCGCTCAGTCATCGTCGTCATCCTCGTGGTCGGGCCGGGAGGACGCCGATTCGAGGGCCTTACGGGTACTCGGCCCGTAGACGCCGGGAGGGTCGTCCTTGATACCTGCCCTGCGCTGGAACCTGCGAACCCGCCTCGTGACGTCCTCGTCGTACACGCCGTCCGCGGGGCTCATCCACAACCGTTTCTGCAACTCGACCACTTCGGGCCCGTGGTCGCCCTCCTTGAGTACGGGCGGCACCGCCTCGCCACCGCCGACCGATCCGCCGGAGGACACGTTGCCGGTCTCCCCGCCGTCCGTCGGGTTCCCGCCTCCCGCCGGAGGTTTCGGTTCCTTCGACGCCCCGCCGCCGCCGGCGCCGCCCGTGTCCTTGTCCGTCTCGGCGCTGCTGCTCGCGGTCGCCGCGGACGCAGTGGGTGTCCCGGCATCGGCGGATCCGGAGGGGGTGCCGGTCTCCTCGACATCGAGCGAGGTGTCGTTGGTGGCCACCTGAGTGGGATTGCGCGGCGTGCTCTCGTCGCCGGACCTGGTGTCGTCGTCGCTCAGTCCGGTCGTGAGCAGGAAGACTCCTAAGACGGCGAACGCGACGGCAGAGGCCGTCATCGCGGCCTTGCGCCGACCCCGGCCGCGGGGGCCTTCGTCGCCGCCCGGCTCCACGACCGTCTCCGCAGCCCATGCCGGTTCCGGCTCGGCTTCGGTCTTCCGTGCCGTTCCGCCATCGCGCCGGGCCCCGGAGAGCGATGGAGAGGTCCTGCGAACCGATCTCTCCGGCATCGTCCGTGGCCGAAAGGGATCAAAGGCCGCCGCTACCGCCTCTTCCGCGGTCCGCGGCGCACACTCGCACCCCCGGTGAGCGGTCGCCCCACACATGGAGCACTTCTTTGCCGCCACCGCGGTCCTCCTCAGGGGAAATTGCTCCTTGGTCGGCCACAGATTATGGGGAAGAAAGAGCCCGCTTACAAGCGCATGAAGCATGGGTGTACAGGTTCGGCACGCATTTCACGAAGCGCGGAGATGTCGGTTTTCTGGCTGCCGGTGTCGATATTCGACCGTCGCCGAATTTCAGCAACAAGGTTGTTTAAATTCCCGCACTCCGGCATCTCGATGTGCGCCCTCGATCGCCTCTCGGTTCCGCTCGCTCCGACGTACTGGGCGCGCGGTGAGCCTGACCCGGGCGCGTCGGGGAACCCGGTACGCCTGCGGTCGACGGCGCCCTGAACAGCGAGGAGGCCCGATGCGTACCAGCGCGGAGAACCATCACCGGGGCCGACGGGACCCGCGGCCCGACCCTGCCCGTACGAGCCCGTCACCGGCCTCACCGTGGCGACCGCCGCCAGCCCGCTCCTCGTCGCTGGAGGAGCCCATCGACGTTCTCGACGCTCCGCCGACGGCCCGTACGGCGGTGGCATGGATCCCGCCCCCGGAACTGTGGCCGCCGATCCAGGACATCCGCCGGGAGTACGACCCGCAGATCCACCGCTGGCCGCCGCACGTCAATCTGCTCTTCGGCTTCGTGCCGGAGTCCGACTTCGAGCAGGCGGCCCCGCTGCTCGCCGCGGCGGCGACCGAGACGACGGCCTCCACCGTCCGGCTGGCAGGGCTGCGCACCTTCCGGCACCCGAACTACGTCACCGTATGGCTCGACCCGGCGGCGGCCGGCAAGGCACCGTGGACGGACCTGCACCGCGCTCTGCAGCGGCGGTTCCCGCGCTGCAACGGGCGCGCCAAGGGCTTCACCCCGCATCTGTCCCTGGGCCGGACCCGGGATCCGCGGCGGGTCACCGCCGACTGCGCCGCCCGGCTCGACGCCATGACGGCGACGGTCGGGGAGTTCGTCCTGCTCTCGCGCCGGGCCGACGAGCCGATGCGGCCACGGGCCACGGTCGCTCTGGGCACGGGCGAAGTCCACTGGCTGTCCCGGCCCGGCCCCTGGCGCACCGCCCCCGGAAGGAGCGGCTCGGGATCCCCGGGCGGCTCGTACGTCCGCCATGCGTTACTCGACCACCTCACGGTGAATGGGACTCCGACTCTTCACGTTCTGAAAAACCCCTGGTCGGTATCCGGGCCAACGCTTCTCCACGGAGATCGCCGGAGATAATCACCTCGATTCCCCCCGGCGTGGCCGGCAGAGCAATTCCTCTCCGAGTTCCGGTACGCGCCTGGGGCCGCCGCGTCTGCTCGCTGATCCACGCCCCACCGCAGGCGAAGCCGTAGGACTCCGGCGTGGCAGCGATGAGTTTTCCGGGTCGGCCGGGTCTGATCAGGTGTACGCACACGCGGCGCCGGCCGCATGTCGACACCGCCATCACCTTGGAGGGAGAAGACAATGAGCAAGCTGGTCGTATCGACGTTCGTGTCCCTGGACGGCATCATGCAGGCCCCCGGCGGCCCGAACGAGGACCTCGAGGGCGGCTTCGAGCACGGCGGCTGGTCGGTCCCGTACTTCGACGAGGACCTGGGCCGCATCATGGTCGAGCAGTTCGCCGGGATGGAATCCCTGCTGCTGGGGCGCAAGACCTACGAGATCTTCGCCGCCCACTGGCCGCACATCACCGACGAGAAGGACCCGGTGGCCACCAAGCTCAACGCCATGCCCAAGTACGTGGCATCACGGACCCTGGACAAGGTGGAGTGGCACAACTCGCACCTGCTCCAGCGCGATTCCCAGGGGGACGTGGCCGAAGCCGTCGCCCAGCTCAAACAGCGCTCCACCGGCGAGATCAACGTCCAGGGCAGCAGCGACCTCATCAAGACCCTGCAGCGGCACGATCTGGTCGACGAGTACCGGCTGCTGATCGAACCGGTGGTTCTCGGCACCGGCAAGCGGCTCTTCGCCGACGGGACCGCACCCGCCGCGATGAGGCTCACCAGCACCCGGCCGAGCAGCACCGGGGTCGTGTACTGCACCTACGAGCGGGTGGGCAAGCCCAGTTACGGCACCTTCGATCTGGAGAACTACCCCGAGAAGGCACGAGAGGTGAAGATCGTCGACGAGACGGCATCGGACTAGAACTCGCGGTCGCCCACGCGCGGGTCGCGGGCGACCGCACCTCGGCACGGGCGTCCCCGGACCCGGGATGGGCACGGCTTCGATGCGGTCCGCAGGAGGCCGTGGTGGCCCCGTACCCGCGCGTGAGCGGGGCACGGGGCCGTGCACCGGAAGCTGTGTCATCGTCAGGACGTGAGTACCGGCTCCTTCATGGGGACCTCCGGCGCATCCGCCACGTCCGCACCCCGCTCGTCCGTATCACCCGCGGCAGCGCCCTCGACGTGCTGCTTCGGGCGGACCGGCAGCGCGAACATCGCCAGGAAGATCACGGCCAGGAATCCCGCCACCCACCACAACGAGTGCTGGAAGGCGTCGGTGAACGCCCGGCCCACCGCACTGGGTACCAGCCGGTCCTCCTCGATCGTGCCGAAGAAGACGACCGAGACCAGCGCCAGGCCCAGCGCGTTGCCCATCTGCTGCGTGGTGTTGATCAGGCCGGATGCCGAACCGGCGTGTTCCCGCGGCACCTCCGACAGCACCGCGTCCGTCAGCGGCGCCACGATCAGGCCCATGCCCACGCCCATGACCACCAGCGGCAGGGCCATCTGCCAGGACGCGATGGACGTCCCGTACCGCCCGGCCTCCCAGATGTAGAGCAGCAGACCGCACCCCATCGTCAACGCGCCCGCCTGCAGCACCTTCCGCCCGAAGCGCGGCACCAACTTCTGTACGGACACGCCGGCCGCCGTCGACACCGCCAGCGAGAACGGGATCCCCGTGCCGCCGGCGCGCAGCGCGCTCCAGCCCAGGCCGACCTGCATGTACAGCGTCCAGACCAGGAAGAAGATGCCGCACACGACCCCGAAGGTGAGCTGCACCGCGATGCCCGCCGCGAAGCTCTTGACCCGGAACAGGGACAGCTCGACCAGCGGCGAACCGTCCTTCCGCGTCTTGTACTTCTCGTACGCCACGAAGACCGCGAAGACCACGAGCCCGCCCGCCATCAGGACGTACCCCCACAGCGGCCAATCCAGCTCGTACCCGCGGGTGAGCGGGTAGATCACCATCAGCAGGCCGAGCGTGACCAGGACGACGCCGACAAGGTCGAGCCGCAGGGCCCGCGGCGTCTTGGACTCGGCGATGAACGTCACGCCCAGCAGCAGGCCTGCGAGGCCGACAGGCAGGTTGATCAGGAAGATCGGCCGCCACTCGAGGCCGAAGAGGTTCCACTGGGTGAGCAGTGCGCCCAGCATCGGCCCGGACACCGCGCCGAGCCCGACGACCGCGCCGAACAGTCCGAAGACCTTGCCGCGTTCGTGCGCCGGGAACGTGGCGTGCACGATGGCGAGGACCTGCGGCACCATCAGGGAGGCCGCCGCGCCCTGCAGGACGCGGGACGCGACGAGCATCTCGGGGTTGGCGGCGAAGCCGCAGAGGGCGGAGGCGAGCGTGAAGCCGCCGATGCCGATCAGGAAGAGCCGCTTGCGGCCGTGGATGTCGCCGAGCCGGCCGCCAGTGATCAGGCCGGCGGCAAACGCGAGGGCGTACCCGGCCGTGATCCACTGGATCTCGCTGAACGAGGCGCCGGTGTCCTTCTGGATGCTCGGGATCGCGATGTTGACGATGGTCACGTCGACGAGGTCCATGAACGCCGCGGTCATCACGATCGCGAGCGCGAACCACCGCCGCCGGTCCGTCCCGGCCTGCTGCCGCTGAAGGGATGGTGAAGTCATGCCCGGAACGGTAGAGGCAATGTAGGACAGATCATGTCCTACTCGGATGCCATTCTGGACTCCCTGACGGACACTCCGGCACGGCTGCTGACCCTGCTCTCGCTCCTCCAGACGCCGCGTGAATGGTCCGGCAGCGAACTGTCGCTACGTCTCGGCGTCAGTCGCCGTACCATCCGCCGGGATGTCGACCGGCTGCGCGAGCTGGGCTACCCGGTGCAGGCCACGATGGGCGCGGAGGGCGGATACCGCCTGGTCGCGGGCAAGGCCATGCCGCCGCTGGTGCTCGACGACGAGGAAGCGGTGGCCATTGCGGTCGACCTGCGCGCGGGCGCGGGCCACGCGATCGAGGGCGTGGAAGAGGCGTCCGTACGGGCGCTGACCAAGCTGGAACACGTGCTGCCGTCCCGACTGCGGCGCCGGGTCGCCACACTCCAGGCCGCGACGATCCCGCTGACGTGGACGGGGGACGGCGCGATTGTCGACCCGCACACGCTGACGGTGATCGCGGCCGCGGTCACCGGGCAGGAACGGCTGCGGTTCGGCTACCGCTCGGGGGAGGGCGCGGAGAGCCGACGGCAGGTCGAGCCGTACCGGCTGGTGTCGACGGGTCGCCGCTGGTACCTCGTCGCATACGACCTCGACCGGGCCGACTGGCGTACGTTCCGGGTCGACCGGGTCACCGATCCGCTCCCGACCGGGGCCAGGTTCGCGCCACGGGAGCTGCCGGCGGGGGACGCCGCGAAGTTCCTTGCCCGGTCCATGTCCCGGCAGCAGCCGGAGCTCGGCCTAGACGTGACGTTCGAGGCGCCCGCCGCCTTCGTGGCGGCCCGGCTGCCGGCCTCACTGGGAACGCCGGAGCCGCTGGGGGACCACCAGTGCCGGGTACGGGCCACCGTGTCGGACTCCCTGGAATGGCTCGGGCTCCGACTCGCCCTGGTGGACTGCGAGTTCCGGATCCACGAGCCGTCATCCCTGGCGGAGTACCTCCACCGCCTCGCCGCCCGCCTGACCCGCGCGTCCGCGCCATCCGGCGCCGTCAGCGAAGCCGACGGGAGGCGCTGAAACGACAGGCGCCCGCCTCGGCCAAACGGACGAGGCGGGCGCCTGTCATGCATGCCCTCGAAGCAGGTTCTGTGTGTCCGAGGGGGGACTTGAACCCCCACGCCCGATAAAGGGCACTAGCACCTCAAGCTAGCGCGTCTGCCATTCCGCCACCCGGACGAGGTGGACCGCGGTCTCCCGCGGCGACATCCACCACGATACCAGGGGTTCGCCGGGCCTTTCACCTGCGTATCCCCCCGGGATGCGGACCGATCGTGCACATCCTGACACATACAGTAAGGAGCTGCCGGGCCCTGGCGGTCTCATCGCGGGCGCGCCCTCTCCCCGCCGTCCACCATGACGGACCCGCCGACCGGGATTCCCCCGCTGACGCGACCGGCACGGCATCGGCCGGCCTGCGGCCCCCCGGGCGCTACGCCGCCGCCGGCATGAGGTGGTAGTCGGGGAAGTTGCCGGGTGGCCGCTCGCCCGCCGGGCCCTGGGTCACCGCGCGTACGAGCAGCTCGCCGCCCACGAAGGCGCCCCGCCAGGACGCTCCGAAGCCGCCGAAGAGCTCGTCCCGGTCGCCGCGCGAGCGCGGCTTGCCCAGACCCACCTTGAAGGCGCGCACCTCCGAGGCGAGACGCCGCGCGGTCTGCTCGCTGTCGCAGGAGAGGGTCGCAACCAGCGCGCCGTTGCTGGCGTTCATCGCCGCCAGCAGCTCCGCCTCGGTGTCCACCAGGACGATGGTGTCGACCGGGCCGAAGGGCTCGGCGTGGTGCAGGGGCGAGCTGGGCGGCGGGCCCAGGAGCGTGACCGGCGGGAGGTACGCCGAGGTGTCCTGGCCCGGGAGGAGGCGGGCGTCGGCCAGGCTGCCACGGTGCAGCGGCACGGCTCCCCGGTCGATGGCCTCGGCGACCTGGTCGCCCAGCTCCTTCGCCTTGGCGGCATTGATGAGCGGGCCGAAGTCCAGCTCGGGCAGCGGATCGTCCGGGGAGGCGACGGCGAGCGGGTGGCCCAGGCGTACGGAACGTACGGCGGGAAGATAGGCCGCCAGGAAGGCGTCGAAGAGCGAGCGCTGGACGACGAAACGCGGATATGCCGTACAGCGCTGCTTGCCGTAGTCGAAGAGCTTGGGGATCACGGCTGCGAGCGCACCCCAGTCGCTGTACTCCCAGATCCCCCAGCAGTTGAGCCCCTCCTGCTCCAGAATGTGCCGCTTGCCGAGGTCCGCGACGGCGGTGGCCACCCGCCCGCCGGTGTCCCGGCCGCCGACGAACGACACGCAGCCGATCTCGGGTGAGCGGACCAGCGCCTCCGACAGCTCGCCGCCGCTGCCGCTGACCAAGGTGACGGGGACACCCTCGCGGTGGATGAGGGCACAGGCGAGGGTGAGGCACGCCGAGCCGCCGTCTGTCGGCGTCTTGGCGATGACCGCGTCTCCGGCGAGGGCCTGGACGAGCATGGCGTGGACGAGCACGCTCATCGGATAGTTCCAGCTCGCGATGTTGCTGACCGGCCCGTCGAGCGGGGCGCGGTCGCCGAGCATGGACTCGATGTGGTCGAGGTACCACCGCACTCCGTCGATGGCCCGGTCGACGTCGGCCTCGGCGAGCCGCCAGGGCTTGCCGATCTCCCATACGAGGAGGAGGGCGAGGAGCTCGCGGTGCTCGGTGAGGGCGTCGAGGGCAGCGGCGATACGGGCCCGGCGCTCCGCGAGCGGTACGTGCCGCCAGGCCCGGTGCTGGTCGAGGGAGGCGCGTACAGCCTGCTGGGCGGTGGCGGCGTCGAGCCGGGGCGGCCCGGCGATGGGGGTGCCATCGACAGGAGTGACGGCAGGCAGCGGGCGGCCGTCGGCCTTCCAGCCGGCGCCCCAGAGATTGAGCACGCGGTCGTCCCGGAAAGCCTCGGGGGCGGCTGCGAGGCAGCGCTGCCAGGCCTCGGACCAGGCTGTTCCGGGCTTGAGGGTGAGGGTGGTTGCCATCGATGTCTCCGCTCTCGTTGCACAGACGGGGCGGGCGAGTGACGCGGCACCGGTCACGGCTCGGACTCCGCGCCAACTATGAGTGAGCTCACTCGAGCGGCGATCCGATTTCGCACGAGCGCCGCGGTCTCCGAGGGCGTCCTGCCCACGGGCACGCCGGCGGCCTCGAGGGCGGCCTTCTTCGCCCGGGCGGTGCCGGATGAGCCGGAGACGATGGCGCCGGCGTGCCCCATGGTTCTGCCCTCGGGTGCGGTGAAGCCCGCCACATAGCCGACGACCGGCTTGGTGACGTGCTCGGCGATGTACGCAGCGGCCCGCTCCTCCGCATCCCCGCCGATCTCGCCGATGAGCACGATCAACTCGGTGTCCGGGTCTGCCTCGAAGGCGGCGAGAGAGTCGATGTGGCCGGTGCCGGTCACCGGGTCGCCGCCGATGCCGACGCAGGTCGAGAAGCCGATGTCCCGGAGCTCGTACATGAGTTGGTACGTGAGCGTCCCGGACTTGGAGACGAGCCCGATCCGGCCCGGGTCGGGTGCGATGTCGGCAGGGATGATGCCGGCGTTGGACTGGCCGGGGGTGATCAGGCCGGGACAGTTGGGGCCGATGACCCGGGTGCCGCGCGCCCGGGCGTACGCCTGGAAGGCGACCGCGTCGTGGACTGGGATGCCTTCGGTGATGACGACGGCGAGAGCCAGCCCTGCGTCTGCTGCCTCGATGACCGCGGACTTGGCGAAGGGCGGGGGGACGAAGACGACGCTCACGTCCGCGCCGGTCTGGTCGAGCGCGTCCCCCATGGAGCCGAACACCGGAATGCGGTGGTCGTCGAAGGCAACGGTCCGGCCGGCCTTGCGCGGGTTGACCCCGCCGACGATCCGGGTGCCGGCGGCGAGCATCCGGGCGGTGTGCTTGCGTCCCTCGGCGCCGGTCATGCCCTGGACGACGACCTTGCTGTCCCTGGTGAGGAAGATGGCCACGGTGTCCGCCTCCTAGCGGGCTGGTGCGGTTGCCAGTTCGGCCGCGCGGCGGGCCGCGCCGTCCATGGTGGTGACCTGCTGTACGAGGGGGTGGGCGAGCTCGTCGAGGATCGCGCGGCCGCGGGCCGCGCTGTTGCCGTCCAGCCTGACGACGAGGGGCCGGGTGAGCCGGACCGAGTCCAGCGCGCGGACGATGCCGTCCGCGACGGCGTCGCAGGCGGTGATGCCGCCGAAGACGTTCACGAGGACCGACTGCACCGCCGGATCGGCGAGGATCACGGCCAGCCCGTCGGCCATCACCCGGGCCGATGCGCCGCCGCCGATGTCGAGGAAGTTGGCGGGCTGCGCACCGCTGCCCGCCACGACATCGAGGGTGGACATGACCAGCCCCGCGCCGTTTCCGATGACGCCGACCTCGCCCGCGAGCTTGACGTAGTTGAGGCCCTTCGCAGCGGCCTCTGCCTCCAGCGGGTGCAGGCCGTCGTGGTCCGGCTCCTCGCCCCAGCGGCTCTGCCGGAAGCGGGCGTTGTCGTCGAGGGTCACCTTGCCGTCCAGCGCCACGAGGGCGCCCTCGGGCGTCCGTGCCAGCGGATTGACCTCGACGAGGAGGGCGTCCTCCGCCACGAGGACGGTCCACAGTGCCTGCAGGATCGGTACGGTCCCGTCAGGCAGGCCCGCGGCCCGGGCGATCTCCACAGCCTTGGCCTCCGTCACGCCCTCGTCCGGGTCGATGCCGATCCGGGTCACGGCTTCGGGCCGGGCCGCCGCGACCTCCTCGATCTCCATGCCGCCCGCCGCGGAGGCGATCGCGAGGAAGCGCCCGGCGCCCCGGTCGAGGACGTAGGAGACGTAGAACTCCTGCTCCGCGTCGACCGGCCGGGCCAGCATCACCCGCCGGACCATGTGCCCCTTGATGTCCATCCCCAGCATCTGGCGTGCCGTCAGCTCGGCCGCGGCCGGGTCGGCGGCGGGCTTGACCCCACCTGCCTTGCCGCGCCCGCCCGTCCTCACCTGTGCCTTGACGACCACGCGCCCGCCGAGCCTCGTCGCTGCCGCGCGGGCCTCGCGTGCCGTGGCGACGACCTCGGCGTCCGGCACCGGGACGCCGTAACGGCCGAGGAGTTCCCTGGCTTGATATTCGAACAGGTCCATGCCCGCTCCTCAGATCGCAGCGCCGGTACAAGCCGTGTCGCACACCCCTGGACATCGCCCCGCCGATGCGGGATAACAAGCTTCATACAGTATTCGTCGACTGTATGCAATGTACCGCTCCAGGCGGTCGGAGACCGACGAAGGGACGAGCATGGCCATGCCCGACGACAGCAACGACCTCATATCCGGCGGGCACTTGGTCGCCAAGGCACTCAAGGCGGAGGGCGTCAACGTCATCTACACCCTCTGCGGCGGCCACATCATCGACATCTACGACGGCTGCGTCGACGAGGGGATCGAAGTCGTCGACGTACGTCACGAACAGGTCGCCGCCCATGCCGCCGACGGCTACGCACGGATCACCGGCAAGCCCGGCTGTGCGGTCGTCACTGCGGGCCCCGGCACGACCGACGCCGTCACCGGCGTCGCGAACGCCTTCCGCGCCGAGAGCCCGATGCTGCTCATCGGCGGACAAGGGGCGCACACCCAGCACAAGATGGGGTCCCTCCAGGACCTGCCGCACGTCGACATGATGGCGCCCATCACGAAGTTCGCCGCCACCGTGCCCGACACCGCTCGCACCGCCGACATGGTCTCCATGGCCTTCCGCGAGTGCTACCACGGCGCCCCCGGCCCGTCGTTCCTCGAGATCCCGCGCGATGTGCTGGACGCCAAGGTGCCGGTGGCGAAAGCCCGCGTCCCGAAGGCCGGTCACTACCGGGCCTCGACCCGTACGGCCGGGGACCCGGAGGCGGTCCAGAAGCTGGCCGAGCTGCTCGTGCGAGCCGAGAAGCCCGCGATCCTGCTCGGCAGCCAGGTGTGGACGTGCCGGGCCACGGACGCGGCCATCGACCTCGTACGTTCCCTCAACGTGCCCGCATACATGAACGGCGCGGGCCGCGGCACCCTGCCGCCCGGCGATCCGCACCACTTCCAGCTCTCGCGCCGCTACGCCTTCGCGAACGCCGACCTGATCGTCATCGTCGGAACGCCCTTCGACTTCCGGATGGGCTACGGCAAGCGGCTGTCCCCCGCCGCGACCGTCGTCCAGATCGACCTCGACTACCGGACCGTCGGCAAGAACCGCGACATCGACCTCGGGATCGTCGGCGACGCCGGACTGATCCTGAAGGCCGTGGCCGAGGCCGCCTCCGGTCACGTCTTCCATGGGCACGGCAACGGCAGGGCGGGCAAGCGCAAGGAGTGGCTGGACGAGCTGCGCGCCGCCGAGCAGACCGCCATCGAGAAGCGGCTGCCGCAGCTGAGGTCCGATGCCTCGCCCATCCACCCGTACCGGCTCGTCAGTGAGATCAACGACTTCCTCACCGAGGACTCGGTCTACATCGGCGACGGCGGCGACATCGTCACCTTCTCCGGCCAGGTCGTCCAGCCCAGGACTCCCGGTCACTGGATGGACCCGGGCCCGCTCGGCACCCTCGGCGTCGGCATCCCCTTCGTCCTGGCCGCCAAGCAGGCACGCCCGGACAAGGAGGTCGTGGCCCTCTTCGGCGACGGCGCCTTCTCCCTCACGGGCTGGGACTTCGAGACCCTCGTCCGCTACGACCTGCCGTTCGTCGGAATCATCGGCAACAACTCCTCGATGAACCAGATCCGTTACGGCCAGGCGCAGAAGTACGGCCTGCAGCGCGAGCGGGTCGGCAACACCCTCGGCGACGTGCCGTACGACCAGTTCGCCCGGATGCTCGGCGGTCACGGCGAAGAGGTCCGCGACCCGGCCGACATCGGCCCAGCGCTGCGCCGCGCCCGCGAGTCCGGCAAGCCGTCGCTGATCAACGTCTGGGTCGACCCGGACGCGTACGCCCCCGGAACCATGAACCAGACGATGTACAAGTGAGGTGACTCCCGTGTCGAAGGCACTCGACGGAGTACGCATCCTCGACATGACGCATGTGCAGTCCGGGCCGTCCGCCACCCAGCTGCTCGCCTGGCTCGGCGCGGACGTCGTCAAACTCGAGGCTCCCACCGGCGACATCACGCGCCGGCAGCTGCGCGACATCCCGGACGTCGACAGCCTCTACTTCACGATGCTCAACTGCAACAAGCGGAGCATCACCCTCAACGCCAAGACCGAGCGCGGCAAGGAGATCCTGACCGAGCTGATCCGCCGCTCCGATGTGCTGGTGGAGAACTTCGGGCCGGGCGCCGTCGACCGGATGGGCTTCGCCTGGGACCGCATCCGGGAGATCAACCCGCGGATCGTCTACGCCTCGATCAAGGGCTTCGGCGAGGGTCCGTACACGAAGTTCAAGGCGTACGAGGTGGTGGCCCAGGCCATGGGCGGATCCATGGCCACGACCGGCTTCGAGGACGGGCCGCCGCTGGCGACCGGGGCGCAGATCGGCGACTCGGGCACCGGAGTGCACGCCGTCGCCGCCATCCTCGCCGCGCTCTACCAGCGCACTCGCACCGGGCGCGGCCAGCGCGTCAACGTCGCGATGCAGCACGCGGTCCTCAACCTCTGCCGCGTCAAACTCCGCGACCAGCAGCGGCTGGCGCACGGGCCGCTCGCCGAGTACCCGAACGAGGACTTCGGCGACGAGGTGCCGCGCTCCGGCAACGCCTCGGGCGGCGGGCAGCCCGGCTGGGCGGTCACGTGCGCGCCCGGCGGCCCCAACGACTACGTCTACGTCATCGTGCAGCCCGTCGGCTGGCGCCCGCTCGCCGAGCTGATCGGCCGGCCCGAGCTGGCCGACGACCCCGAGTGGTCCACGCCCGAGGCGCGGCTGCCGAAGCTCGGCAAGATGTTCCAGCTCATCGAGGAGTGGAGCAGCACCCTGCCCAAGTGGCAGGTGCTGGAGGCCCTCAACGCCCACGACATTCCGTGCGGCCCGATCCTCTCCACCAAAGAGATCATCGAGGACGCGTCCCTGGTCGCGAACGAGCTGGTCGTCGAGGTCGAGCACCCCGAGCGCGGGGCCTTCACCACCGTGGGCTCTCCACTGAAGCTCTCCGACTCCCCGGTCGAGATCACCGGCTCGCCGCTGCTGGGCGAACACAACGAAGAGGTGTACATCGGCGAGCTCGGGCTCGGCGACGAGGAAGTACGGCTGCTCAAGGCGAACGGAGTCATCTGATGCCCTATGACAAGGCGGCCGTACGGGCCGTTCTCGACGCCGCGCGCTCCGAGGGGCGTACCGCGCTCACCGCCCCCGAGGGCAAACTCATCACGGATGCGTACGGCATCCCCACGCCCGCCGAGGGCCTGGCGACGACAGCCGACGAGGCCGTCGCCCTCGCCGACCGGATCGGCTTCCCCGTCGCCATGAAGATCGTCTCTCCGGAGATCCTGCACAAGACCGACGCGGGCGGTGTGCGGATCGGAGTGGCCTCGGCGGCGGAGGTGCGCACGGCGTTCGCCGCGATCGTGGCGGGTGCGCGGGCGTACGACGCGAACGCCCGGATCAGCGGTGTGCAGGTGCAGCAGTTGGTGCCGGCCGGGGGCCGGGAAGTCATCGTCGGCGCCGTCACCGACCCGACCTTCGGCAAGGTCGTCGCCTTCGGGCTCGGCGGGATCCTGGTGGAGGTGCTGAAGGACATCACCTTCCGGCTCGCCCCGGCGACCCGCGACGACGCGCTGTCGATGCTCGACTCGATCCGCGCCGCCGAGGTGCTGCACGGGGTGCGGGGCGGGGGTGCGGTGGACCGGGAGGCGCTGGCCGGTCTGGTCGTACGGGTCTCCGACCTGGCCGCCGACTTCCCCGAGATCGCCGAGGTGGACCTGAATCCGGTCTTCGCCACGGCCGACGGGGCGATCGCGGCGGACGTACGGATACTCCTGACGTACAGCCCCGCACCCGAGCGCCGCCGGCACTCGCGCGAGGAGATCCTGTGTGCGATGCGCCGGCTGATGGAGCCACGCTCGGTCACGGTCATCGGAGCCTCCAACGAGACCGGGAAGATCGGCAATTCGGTGATGCGGAACCTCATCGACGGCGGCTTCCCCGGTGAGATTCACCCGGTGAACCCCAAGGCCGATGACATTCTGGGCCGCAAGGCGTACAAGACAGTGATGGATGTGCCGGGCGAGGTCGACGTGGCGGTCTTCGCCATCCCCGCGAAGTTCGTGCCCGCCGCTCTGGAGGAGGTCGGCCGCCGGGGCATCCCGAACGCCGTGCTCATCCCGTCCGGCTTCGCCGAAACCGGTGAACACGAGCTCCAGCAGCGGATCGTGGACATCGCGGAGCGGCACGGGGTACGGATGCTGGGGCCCAACATCTACGGCTACTACTCGCCGTGGCAGGACCTCTGCGCCACCTTCTGCACCCCCTACGACGTGAAGGGCCCGGTCGCCCTCACCTCCCAGTCGGGTGGCATCGGCATGGCGATTCTCGGCTTCGCCCGGACCACCGGCACCGGTGTCTCGGCGATCGTGGGGCTCGGCAACAAGTCGGACGTCGACGAGGACGATCTGCTCACCTACTTCGGCGAGGACCCGCACACCCGCTGCATCGCCATGCACCTGGAAGACCTCAAGGACGGGCGGGCGTTCGTGGCGGCGGCTCGGGAGACCGTGCCGAAGAAGCCCGTGGTGGTGCTGAAGGCGGGCCGTACGGCGGCGGGCGCGAAGGCCGCGGGATCGCACACGGGTGCGCTTGCGGGCGACGACGCCGTGTACGACGACATCCTGAGGCAGGCCGGGGTCATCAGGGCGCCCGGTCTCTGCGAGATGCTGGAGTACGCGCGGGCACTGCCCGTACTGCCCGCCCCGCAGGGCGACAACATCGTGATCATCACCGGAGCCGGCGGATCCGGAGTGCTGCTGTCCGACGCGATCGTCGACAACGGACTGTCCCTGATGGAGATTCCGCCCGACCTGGACGAGTCGTTCCGACAGCACATCCCGCCATTCGGCGCGGCGGGCAACCCGGTGGACATCACCGGCGGCGAGCCGCCGTCGACGTACGAGGCGACGATCAGGCTGGGGCTCGAGGATCCGCGCATCCACGCGCTGGTGCTCGGCTACTGGCACACGATCGTCACACCGCCGATGGTGTTCGCGGAGCTGACGGCGCGCATCGTCGAGGAGTTCCGGGCCCGGGGCATCGAGAAGCCGGTCGTGGCCTCGCTGGCGGGCGACACCGAGGTCGAGCGGGCGTCGGCGTACCTCTTCGAGCGCGGCGTCGTGGCCTACCCGTACACCACCGAGAAGCCGGTCGCGGTGCTCGGCGCCAAGTACCGCTGGGCGCGGGCCGCGGGACTGCTGGCTCCACCACCACGCTTCAGGCCGCAGCTGACGTAGCCGCATGGGCGAGTCCCAGAAGCGAAGAGAACCGGACAGGGGGCGCTGGCCAGGCTCTTTCACAGCAAGGGGTTCGACATGACAACAACCGACGTCCTCACGTCCGTCTCGTGCAGGGAGGTGACGGACCGCAACGGCCGCGTGTACCGGATCGGTGAGAGCGACCGGGACATCATGGGGCGGCCGCGCTGGACCATGGTGCTGTTCCCGTGGATCGGCATGATGGGCATCAGCTCGGCGGAGTACGCGTTCGCGTCCGCCGAGGACACCCTGCACACGGCCCATCACTGGAACTCGCAGCATATCTTCTGGATGCTCGGCGTCTGGGTGTTCTTCCAGGCCGCCGTGGCGTTCCCGGCCGGGAAGATGCGGGAGAACGGCACGCTGCCGGCCCGCTGGGCGATGGTCCTGGGTGCCGTCGGCACCCTGATGGGCTATCTGTCGCTGGCGTATGCGCCACACGTGATCGTGGCGTACATCGGCTTCGGCGCCTTCAGCGGCATGGGCGCGGGTCTGGTGTACGCGACCTGCGTGAACATGGTGGGCAAGTGGTATCCGGAGCGCAGGGGCGGCAAGACCGGCTTCGTCAACGGTGGTTTCGCCTACGGCTCGGTGCCGTTCGTGTTCCTGTTCACCCAGTACATGGACCTCAGCAACTTCCGGGGTGTGCTCCTCGGCGTCGGTCTGTTCCTGTCGCTGGTCGTGGCGGTGAGCGGCTGGTTCTTCAAGGACCCGCCCAAGAACTGGTGGCCGGAGCAGGTGGATCCGCTCAAGCCGCCGAACGACCCGCGGGCGCGGCGGTCGCTGGAGAAGAACCCGCCGGCGGTCAAGCAGTACACACCCAAGGAGGCCTGGCAGACCGGCCGGGTGGCGCTGATGTGGTTCTGCCTGCTGTGTACCTCGGGCGTGAACATCTTCGGCATCGCCTTCCAGGTGGACTATGGCGACGAGGCGGGCTTCGCCGGCGGCATCGTGGCCACCGCCATGTCGCTGAAGGCGATCGTCAACGGCACCGGGCGCGGCGTGATCGGCTGGCTCTCCGACCGCCACGGCCGCAAGCAGTGCCTGATCTTCGTGTGCATCGTGCTGGGCCTGGCGCAGTACGGGATCATCTGGTCCGGTGAGATGGGCAGCCTGCCGCTGTTCCTGATCTTCTCCAGCATCTCCGGCTTCGGCGGCGGCGCGATCTTCCCGATGTTCGCGGCCATGACCGCCGACTACTTCGGCGAGAACAACAACGCCTCGAACTACGGGATGGTCTACAGCTCGAAGTTGGTCTCCGGCCTGCTCGGCTCCGGCGTGGGTGCGATGGTCGTGGGCGCCTGGGGCCACGTCGGCGCCTTCACGCTGGCCGGCTCGATCTCGCTGTTCGCTGGCTTTGTCGCGGTGTTCCTGCACCCGCCGGGCCGACCGCGGCTCCGGCACATCGCGCCCAACCCGCAGCCGATCAGCCGAGAGGTCATGTGAACGACGCCCGTCCCGGGATCCGCTCAGGCGGGCCCGGGGACGGGCTTTCCGGGTCCGGCGGGACCGGCAGTCCTGAACGCGCGAACGCGCCCCGGTTCAGCCGGAGTTCATCCGGTGGTAGGAGGCGCGGGTGTGCTCGGTGTGGGCGCGCATGATCTCCGTGGCCCGCTGCTCGTCGCGGGCCGCGATGGCGTCGATCAACTCGCGGTGCTCCACCCAGGACTGCTTGCCGCGCTGCCGGGCGACGGGGGTGAAGTACCAGCGCACGCGTCGGCCGACCTGCGCGGCGAGCTCGGCGAGAACGGCGTTCGCCGCCAGCTCCATGACCTTCGCGTGGAAGGCCGCATTGGCGTCCACGACGACGTCCACGGCATCGCGCTCCACGGCCCGTTCGCCCTGCAGGCACAGCTCCTCGAGTTCCGCGATGCCCGCGGTCGTCGCATGGGCGGCGGCGAGCCGGGCGGCCTCGGCCTCCAGAAGGGTGCGCACGGAGAGGAGCTGGTCCGCCTCCTCCTCGGTGGGCTCGTGCACGAACGCCCCCTGGGCGGGGCGGAGATCCACCCAGCCCTCGTTGTTGAGCCGCTGCAGCGCCTCGCGGACCGGCTGCCGCGACACCCCGAGGTGGCCGGCGAGCTCGCTCTCGACGAGATGCTGCCCCGGCTGCAGGGCGCGCGTCGTGATCAGCTCCAGCAGCGCTTCGTATACCCGCTCGCGGAGCGGACCGGGACGTTCGAGCCTGGGCACAGCTCCGTGCGGAAGTCCTGCGGACAGCATCGAGGCCCCCTCGGGGTTCGGAGACAAGCCGGGACTGATTGGCTATCGTCTACAGTCTACCGAGTACGCGGGGACGGCTCGAGGTGTGCCCCTTCGCCGCTCCGCCCCCCGTCAACTCCCCTCGGAATGTGACCGGTCGTGCAGATGGCCGCTGTCCGACACATCCGCCGGACAGCGAGGTACCGTCCACTCGTACGACTGCCGCACAGGACTCTCGTAGAGCAGGGGGGCTCCACTCGTGAATCAGACCGCCGCCGCTCCCGCCGCGATCCGCCGTGCCCGTCCGGAGGAGCGGGAGACCATCAGCCAGTTGCTGGGCGAGGCGTTCATGGACGATCCGGTGAGCGCCTGGGTCTTTCCGGACGAAGCCCACCGGCGCACTGTCCAGCCCCGCTTCTTCGGCGTCTTCCTGGACGCCGCACTGCGCGACGGCTGGGTGGACGTCACCGACGACCTCTCGGCGGCGGCGCTGTGGCTGCCCGTTTCGGCAGGAGCCGAGGACGGGGACGCGGACCGGGACACGGACGGGGGCGACATGGCCGAGCGCATGGCCGCCGCCGACCCGGGCAACGAGCGCACCGCTGTCATCGGCCGGTTGACCGGGGAGGCCCATCCCCACGACCGCGACCACTTCTACCTCCCGGCCATCGTGGTGACTCCCGGCCGGCAGAGCGAGGGCCTCGGCACCGCCCTGCTCACCACGGTGCTGGAGCACTGCGACCGGGAAGGCGTCCCCGCCTACCTGGAGGCGAGCAACGCCCGCAGCAAGGCGCTCTACGAGCGGCTCGGCTTCGCCTTCACGGGCACGAGGGTCGACCTGCCGGGCGGCCCCCCGATGTGGCCGATGTGGCGCGACCCCCGCCCTTGAGAGTCGCACAGCATTCCTCGCCCGAGCGTCACGGACAGGGATCCACGTCCGGATAGGGCACCGCCCCGGAGGTCTTCCACAGCGTCTTGGAGAGCGCGTCGACCCATGTCCCGTCCCGGTAGGAGCGGTCGAGTGTCTTGTTGAGGAACTCGCACATCTGCTGGTCGCCCTTGCGATAGCCCACGCCGTAGCGCTCCTCGCTGAACGGCTCGCCGACGACCTCCAGCTCATTGGGCTTCTCGGCGGCGTAGCCGAGCAGCAGCGCCCCGTCCGTGGTCACGGCGTCGACCTTCTCGTCGAGGAGCTGTTCCACGCATTCGGTGTACGTGCCGTACGGGACCGGCTGGGCCTGATACTTCTCCTCGACGTTCTTGATCGACGTGCTCCCGGCGGCCGAGCAGACCCGCTTGCCCTTCAGATCCTTCGGCCCGGAGATGCTGGTGTCGCCCTTCCGTACGAGCAGTTGCTGACCGGTGACGTAATACGGCCCGGCGAGGCCGACGATCTTGCGGCGCTCGGGAGTGATCGAGTACGTGGCCACCACGAGATCGACGGTCCCGTTCTGCAGGAAGCGCTCGCGGTTCTTCGGCAGGGCCTCGACCCACTGGATCTTCTCCGGCTCGATGCCGAGCTTGCCCGCGATGATCTGCGCCACCTCGATGTCGAAGCCCTCAGGGCGGTCCGATCCGGGCTTCTTGAAACCCACACCGGGCTGGTCGAACTTCACCCCGATTTTGATCTTGCCCGAGGTGTGCAGCCGCTCCATGGTGCTGCCGGCCGGAAACGTGGGGTTCGGCTCGACCCATACGGGCTCATCGGCTTCGGTGTCCGTGCCGCCGCAACCGGTGAGGGTGAGAACTGCGGCGAGGCAAACGGTGATGCCCGCGGCGAAGGCCTTTCTGCGGACGGCCATGTGGTGCTCCAAGCGTGGTGAGGTCGGGCAGCCGACGGGCCGAGGCCTCGTGTGGCTCGATCCCCACCTCGCCTCCCTCCCGCCGAAGCGTGCACTGTACCTGGCGCAGCGCAGCGCCACCGGTATCAGACCGGCCGCCGGCCCTCACATCAGACGCCGACGTCATACCCTTGACCCCACCAAGAGCATACTGTAGACAATATTCTGTCTACTCCACATCGGCAGAGCTCCTCGGCCTCGGTCCCTCAACCGAACGGAGCCTCATGGTGAAAGTCGCAGTTGTCGGCGCCGGAGCCATCGGCGCGTACGTCGGCGCCGCGCTGGATCGCGCGGGCGTCGAGGTGCATCTCATCGCCCGCGGTGCGCACCTCGAGGCCATGCGACGCGACGGCGTGCGGGTCGTCAGCCCGCGGGGGGACTTCACGGCGCGACCTTCCACCACCGGAGATCCCGCCGACGTCGGGCCGGTGGACTACGTGTTCCTCGGCCTGAAGGCCCACTCCTATGCCGCCTCCGGCCCCCTGGTGCACCCGCTGCTCGGCGACCGGACCGCCGTGATCGCCGCTCAGAACGGCATCCCCTGGTGGTACTTCCACGGGCTCCCCGGCCCGTACGCCGGGCATCGCATCGAGAGCGTCGATCCAGGGGGTGCGGTCAGCGCCACGCTGCCACCCCACCGAGCCGTGGGCTGTGTCGTCTACGCCGCGACAGAGCTCGCCGCCCCCGGCGTCGTACGGCACTTGGAAGGAACCCGATTCTCCATCGGTGAGCCCGATGCGACGGTGTCCCGGCGCTGTCTCGACTTCAGCGAGGCGATGCGGGCCGGGGGCCTCAAGTGCCCTGTGGAGCAGGACCTCCGGGACGACATCTGGATCAAACTGCTCGGCAACATCTCCTTCAATCCGATCAGCGCCCTCGCCCGCGCGACCATGGGCCAGATCTGTCGGCACCGCGACACCCGCGCACTGGTCGAGGCCATGATGCGGGAGACCCTGGACGTGGCGGCCGCGGTCGGTTGCCGTCCCAAGATCTCCATCGAACGGCGGATCGCGGGCGCCGAGCGCGTCGGCGACCACAAGACCTCCACCCTCCAGGACCTGGAGAAGGGCAAGCCGCTCGAACTCGACGTGCTGCTCGCCGCGGTCGTCGAGCTCGCCGATCTCACCGGCACGCCCGTGCCCACCCTGCGCGCGGTCCACGCGCTCGCCGATCTGCTCGCCGAAACCAGTGTTCAGCACACTGCTGCCTGAAGGAGCACCCGTGCCCCGTCACCGCGATCGAAAGCCCAAGCAGTATCAGCGCCTCACCCACCCGCTCGTACGGGACGGCAGCGGCGGGTTCCGGCAGGCCGGCTGGGACGAGGCGCTCGACCGGGCCGCAGCCGGCTTCGAGCGCGCCGTGGCGGACCATGGACCCGACGCCTTCGGCATGTTCTCCTGCGCCCGCGCCACCAATGAAATGAACTACGTGGCGCAGAAGTTCACCCGTGTGGTCATGGGCACCAACAACGTGGACTCCTGCAACAGGACCTGTCACGCGCCCAGCGTCGCCGGGCTGTCGGCGGTCTTCGGCTCCGGCGGCGGCACATCCTCCTACGCCGAGGTCGAGGACACGGACCTCATCGTGATGTGGGGCTCCAACGCCCGCTTCGCGCACCCCATCTTCTTCCAGCACGTGCTGAAGGGGATACGGAACGGGGCCCGGATGTACGCCATCGACCCCCGGCGCACCAGCACTGCTGAATGGGCGGAGAGCTGGCTCGGGCTCAACGTGGGCACGGACATCCCGCTCGCCCACGCCATCGGCCGCGAGATCATCCACTCCGGACTCGCCAACCGCTCCTTCATCGAGCGCGCGACGACGCGCTTCGAGGAGTACGCGGCCGAGGTCGAGCCGTGGACGCCGAGCCTGGCCGAGAAGGTGACGGGGGTGCCCGCGGCCGCGATACGGGACCTGGCGCACGGGTACGCAACCGCCGAACGCGCGCAGCTCTGCTGGACGCTCGGCATCACCGAACACCACAACGGCACGGACAATGTGCGCGCGCTGATCAACCTGTCGCTGCTGACCGGCCATGTGGGGCGCCACGGCTCCGGGCTGCAGCCGCTGCGCGGCCAGAACAACGTCCAGGGCGGCGGGGACATGGGCGCCATCCCCAACCGACTCCCCGGCTTCCAGGACATCCTCCAGGCGGAGGCGCGGGAGAAGCTCGAGTCGGCCTGGGGCACGGTCATCCAGCCCCGCTACGGGCTCAACCTGACCGAGATGTTCGAGGCCATGGAGACCGGGGCGCTGCGTGCCGTCTACTGCATCGGGGAGAACCCGGCCCAGTCCGAGGCGGACAGCGAGCAGGCGATGGAGCGGCTGAAGGCGCTCGACCACCTCGTCGTCCAGGACATCTTCCTCACGAAGACCGCCGAGCTGGCGGACGTCGTGCTCCCCGCGACGGCGGCCTGGTGCGAGACAGAGGGGACCACGACCAACAGCGAGCGGCGCGTCCAGCGGGTGCGCAAGGCCGTGGACCCGCCCGGCGAGGCGCGCGAGGACATCGACATCATCTGCGAACTGGCACGACGCCTCGGCCACGACTGGAAGTTCACCGACGCGGAAGAGGTCTGGAACGAACTGCGGTCCGTCTCCCCCGACCACTTCGGGATGAGCTACGAGCGGCTGGAGGAGCACCAGGGAATCCAGTGGCCGTGTCCCGACCTCGGCCGGCTGGAGCCGAGCTATCTGCACGGGCGGCTGTGGGAGTCAGACCCTGCCCGGCGCGGCATGCGCGCCCCCTTCGGCCTCGTCCGGCACGATCCTCCGGTCGATCTCACGGACGAGGCGTATCCGCTCCGCCTGACGACCGGTCGGCGGCTCGACTCGTACAACACCGGTGTGCAGAGCGGCAGTTTCACCTCACCGCTGCGGCGCGGCGAATACGTGGAGCTCTGCCCGGAGGACGCGGAGCGCTACGGCGTTGTGGCGGGCGAGGACGTGCGGGTCGTTTCGCGGCGCGGGGCCGTGGTGGCACCGGTCTGGATCGATACGGGACTGCGGCCCGGGCTGGCCTTCATGACCATGCACTTCCCGGACGAGGTCGACACCAATCAGCTGACGATCGAGGCCAATTGCCCGATCGCCGGCACGGCCGAGTTCAAGGCCTCGGCCATCCGGATCGAAAAACTGCCCGTCGTGCCGGCGACCCCCGGGACGGCGGAGACGGCCCTGTCCACGACGGCTGGAGCGAGGTGACCGTACGAGATGGACCTGCGCTTCGGCGACAGCAAACCGACGGACGAGGAGAAGGCCGCCGTCGACGCGCTGCTCGGGCCGCCCGCGTCCGCCTGGGAGGGCGCGGACCGCACAGACACGGATCTGCGCTGGGCGCGCGGTGGCCGGCAGGCTCGCGACCGCCGCGACCTGCTGCTGCCGGGTTTGCACGCCATCAACGACCGGGTGGGATGGATCAGCGAGGGCGCGCTGGACTACCTGTGCCGACGGCTGACGGTGCCGCCGGCGGAGGCGTACGGAGTGGCCACGTTCTACTCGATGTTCGCGGTCACACTGCGTCCCGCGACGGTGGTGCACGTCTGCACGGATCTCGCGTGCACGAGCCGCGGCTCGGCCGCGCTGTGCGCGGGCCTGGAGACCCGCCTCGGTCCACCGGGCCGGCCCCGCGACGGCGCCGTCTGGCAACCGAGCCCCTGCCTGGGCCTCTGCGAGCGCGCCCCGGCGGCGCTCGCGATCCGCGCGGGCCGCCCCACCACGGGGGCCGCGGCCCGGACACCACGCCCCATCGCCAAGCCCAGTTCGGCACCGCCGAACTCCGCCGCCGGACGACTCGCCGTCGCGGCGGACAGCACTCCCCGCCGCGCCGTCGAGCAACCGCCACACCCGACGGCCGGTTTCGCACCGCCGGACTCCGCCGATGGTCCACCCGCCGCTGCGGCGGAAGAGTTCCCCCCGGCCGCCGGAGGCAAGCCACCGGCCCCCGCCGGAGGGTCCGGGGCGGCAGCCCCGGTTTCGGGAAAGAGCGGGGTCGGGGAAGTCATCCGCCGCGACGACGCGCAACCGGATGACAGCGGACCGGCGGCCATCGGACCTCCGCAGCCGACGGCCAGTTTCGCACCGCCGGACTCCGCCAATGGTCCGCCCGCCGCTGCGGCGGAAGAGTTCCCCCCGGCCGCCGGAGGCAAGCCACCGGCCCCCGCCGGGGGGTCCGGGGCGGCAGCCCCGGTTTCGGGAAAGAGCGGGGTCGGGGAAGTCATCCGCCGCGCACACTTCGCGACAGCCGTGATCGCCCCGGCCACGGTGGAAGCCGTGGCAGCGGCCGCGTCGGCGCCGCAGGACGCGCCAGCGGAGCCGCCCGCCGCGGCTGCCGTGCCGCAGGCGACGGGTGCGGCCGCGCGGGCCGCGGAGCCCGCGCCCCGCGCGGAAGTCCCGCAGGCCGGCGACCCCGGACTCGTCCTGCTGCGTCGGGTCGGCGTCGTCGACCCCGCCAGCCTGGACGACTATCGCGCGCACGGCGGATACACCGCTCTGCGGCGAGCGTTCGCGCTCGGCCCCGCGGCCGTCATCCGCGAGATGACGGACGCCGGGCTTGTCGGGCGCGGCGGGGCGGCGTTCCCCACCGGACGGAAGTGGGAGGCCACCGCCCGGCAGCCCGACTACCCGCACTACCTCGTCTGCAACGCCGACGAGAGCGAGCCCGGCACCTTCAAGGACCGAGTCCTGATGGAGGGCGATCCGTACGCGCTGATCGAGGCGATGACCATCGCCGGCTACGCCACAGGTGCCCGCCGCGGATACCTCTATCTGCGCGGCGAGTATCCGCGCGCTCTGCGACGGCTGGAGCATGCCATCGCCCAGGCCCGAGCCCGCGGCCTGCTCGGCCAGAGCGTGCTCGGCCAGGGCTACGTCTTCGACATCGAGATCCGGCGTGGCGCGGGCGCGTACATCTGCGGCGAGGAGACCGCGATCTTCAACTCGATCGAGGGCAGGCGCGGCGAGCCGCGCAGCAAGCCGCCGTTCCCGGTCGAGAAGGGCCTGTTCGGGAAGCCGACCGCCGTCAACAACGTCGAGACACTGGTGAACGTCCTGCCGATCCTCGAGCGCGGCGCCGAGGCGTACGCATCCATCGGCACCGGGAACTCGACCGGCACCAAGCTCTTCTGCGTCTCGGGGAACATCGTCCGCGCCGGCGTCTACGAGTTGCCGTTCGGGGCCACCCTGCGCGAGCTCTACGAGATGGCCGGCGGTGTGCCGGAGGGCCGCGGCCTGCGGGCGGTGCTGCTCGGCGGCGCGGCCGGCGGCTTCGTACGGCCCGACGAACTCGGCATCCCGCTCACCTTCGAGGGCACCCGGGCCGCCGGGACCACCCTCGGCTCCGGCGTCGTCCTCTTCCTCGACGACACCGTCGAACTGCCGCGCCTCCTGCTGCGCATCGCCGAGTTCTTCCGCGACGAGTCCTGCGGGCAGTGCGTGCCCTGCCGTGTCGGGACCGTACGGCAGGAAGAGGCTCTGCACCGCATCGCCGACCGCACGGGCGCGGCGGCCGCCGCCGACATCGAGCTGCTGCGCGAGGTCGGCCGGGCCATGCGCGACGCCTCGATCTGCGGTCTGGGACAGACCGCCTGGAACGCCGTGGAGTCCGCCATCGAACGGCTGGGGGCCTACCGATGACCGCGATACCGCTTCAACCACCCCGCCGCCTCGTCGAGTTCACGCTCGACGACCGGTCCGTCCGGGTGCCGGAGGGCTCGACGATCCTCGACGCGTGTCGGGCCGAGGGCAAGGACGTACCGACGCTCTGCCAGGGTGACACGCTCACGCCCAAGAACGCCTGCCGGGTGTGCGTCGTGGAGGTCGAAGGATCCCGGACCCTCGCGCCCGCCTGCTCGCGCCGCGCCGAGCCGGGCATGACGGTCCGTACGGACACCGAGCGGACCCGCCACAGCCGCCGGGTGGTGCTGGAGCTGCTCGCCTCGTCGGTGGACTTGTCGACGACGCCGCGCGCGGCCGAGTGGATCAAGGAGTACGAGGCGGAGCCCGAGCGTTTCGGGCCGGCCGCGGCCCGGATGAACGAGGAGCCGAAGGTCGACAACGATCTCTACGTCCGCGACTACGACAAGTGCATCCTCTGCTACAAGTGTGTGGACGCCTGCGGTGACCAGTGGCAGAACACCTTCGCCATCGCCGTCGCGGGCCGCGGCTTCGACGCCCGCATCTCGACCGAACACGACACGCCGCTGCCCGATTCGGCCTGCGTCTACTGCGGAAACTGCATCGAGGTGTGCCCGACGGGCGCCCTGAGTTTCAAGAGCGAGTTCGACATGCGCGCCGCCGGGACCTGGGACGAGTCCCGCCAGACGGAGACCACAACGATCTGCGCCTACTGCGGCGTGGGCTGCAACCTCACCCTGCACGTGCAGGACAATGAGATCGTGAAGGTCACCTCCCCGCACGACAACCCGGTGACCCACGGCAACCTCTGCATCAAGGGCCGCTTCGGCTACCAGCACGTTCACAGCGTTGATCGAAACGAGTGAGACTGATCATGGGACGGGTCACCGAGCGCCGACGCGTACTGCGCATCCGGGGCGAGTCCGTCGGCACGCGCCCGGACACGCTCGTCGCCGAGGAGCCGCTGGAGATCCGGCTGAACGGCAAGCCACTCGCGATCACCATGCGCACGCCCGGCGACGACTTCGCTCTCGCCGCCGGTTTCCTGGTGAGCGAGGGCGTACTGGCCAGCGCGGAGGAGCTGGCGAACATCGTGTACTGCGCGGGCGCGACCGCCGCGGGGGCACCCCTGGGGGCACCTCCCGGCCGAAGGCTGGGGGAGGTAGCTGGGGGAGGCTCGAACACGTACAACGTGGTGGACGTGCAGCTCGCGGCCGGTGTCCCCGTCCCGGACATCACTCTCGAGCGGAACGTCTACACCACGTCGTCGTGCGGTCTGTGCGGCAAGGCGAGTCTGGAGGCCGTACGGACCACGGCCCGCTGGCCGATCGCCGACACTCCCCCGGTCCGGGTCGAGCCCGCCCTGCTGTCCTCCCTCCCCGACCGGCTGCGGGCGGCGCAGCGGGTCTTCGACCGGACCGGGGGCCTGCACGCCGCGGGCCTGTTCTCCGCGAAGGGCGAGCTGCTGGACCTGCGGGAGGACGTCGGCCGGCACAACGCGGTGGACAAGCTGATCGGCCGTGCCCTGCAGTCGGGCGGGCTGCCGCTCTCCCGGACGATCCTGCTGGTGTCGGGCCGCGCGTCCTTCGAGCTGGCACAGAAGGCGGTCATGGCGGGCATTCCGGTGCTGGCCGCGGTCTCGGCCCCGTCGTCGCTCGCGGTGGACCTGGCGGCGGAGACCGGTCTGACGCTGGTCGGCTTTCTGCGCGGCAACTCCATGAACGTGTACGCGGGCGAGGAGCGCCTCGCCCTGCGGGCCGCGGCCACCGGGCGCTGAGGCGCACACCGCCCGCTGCACGGGCCGGAGGACCGGCCGGCGGGGAGCGCCCCCTGCGCCGGCCGGTCCCCGCCGCCGCCCATTTCCCCCGCGTATCGGCCATTGACCCCAACTTCCTTTAAATCTTAAGGAGCTGACAAAGCGTCGGCTCGGGGGACACTCCAAGAGGGGCCGTACTCCGGAAGAGCTGAGTGGCGCAGGGGTGCTTGTCGGGGTGTTACTTGGCACGTACCTTCGAAAGATCAGGACATATGACGTGGGATGTCCTGTTGATCGGCTGAAGGGACGTGTCATGCCGTCATATCTTCGTTCCCCCACAAGAGTCAGAAGAGTCCGATGGCATCGCGTATGGGCGTTAGTCGCCACCGTGGTGCTCATCTCACCAGCGGTTACCGTAAGGGCCGCGGCCGCAGAGGAATCCCGGGCCGCGGCCCGTGCCGACTTCGAGCAACAAGTCCTGTTCAAGGCCTCGCAGGACCCCGGGTACTCCTGCTTCCGCATTCCGGCGATCGTGAAGACCAACAGCGGCACCCTGCTGGCCTTCGCCGAGGGCCGGGTGGACAACTGCGGAGACGCCGGAGACATCGATCTGGTTCTCAAGCGCTCCACGGACGGCGGGCGTACCTGGAGCCGGCTCCAGGTGATCGACAAGGGCGCCGGCGACACCCACGGCAATCCGGCTCCCGTCGTCGACCGCAAGACGGGCCGCATCGTGCTCGCCACCACGTACAACAAGGGCCGCGACGACTCCCGGCCCTGCGACGTGCCCTGCGACCGCCGACCGCATCTGCAGTACAGCGACGACGACGGCAAGACGTGGTCGCGACCCGAGGATCTGACCGCGTCCATCCGGCGACCGGACTGGAACTCCTGGTACGCCACCGGGCCGGTGCACGGCATCCAGCTGGCGCACGGCCCTCACGCGGGCCGCCTGGTGCTGGGCATCAACACCGAGACCCACGACGGCACGCGCATCAGCTCCAACCACGCGGCTCTGGTGCACAGTGACGACGGGGGGCGGAACTGGAAGATCGGCGCGGTGGACACCTGGCCTATAGCGCTCGACGGCACGTTCCGTCAGAAGCCGTCCGAGCTGACCCTGGTGGAACGCGCCGACGGTGCGCTGTACGTGAGCGGGCGCGAGCAGGACGGCACGGACCTCGGCCACCGCACGTACGCGGTGAGCGAGGACGGCGGGACGAGTTTCACCAGGCCGTTCCGGGCGCTCCCGGACTTCTACACGCCCATGGTGCAGAGCTCGGTGCTACGGCTGCGCAGTAGCTCGACCGACGGTTACAGCAGGCTGCTCCTCTCCGCCCCGGCCGACCCGGACCGTCGCCGCACGATGATGATCCGGTCCTCGTACGACGAGGGGGGCACGTGGGAGAGCGTGGACCGGGGCAGGACGGTGACCGCCGACTGGTCCGGCTACTCCGACATGGTCGGCGTCTCGAAGGACGTGGTCGGGCTGATGTACGAGGGCGGGGCGGTCGACGCGCGGGACGAGATCCGCTTCGTCCGGTTCACCGAGTCCTGGCTGGGCCCACGGCGCGGACCGGATCCGACGACCCCGGACCTGGCCCCCAACGCCCGGGGCGCGGCCGTGCTCGGCGGAGCCCCGAGTACAAAGGGCCGGTTCGGGAATGCCGTGGCCTTCGACGGTGCCGACGACGCAGTGCGGCTGCCGTTCCGCAGCTCGCTGCCGCTCGGCGCCGGTGACTTCACCGCGAGCCTGTGGTTCCGCTACAAGGCCACCAGCGGTGACCAGCCGTTCCTCTGGATGGGCGGGGTCGGCAACCGGCCGCAGGTATGGCTGCGCGGCGAGCCGGCGCGTAACCGGCTGATCGCCCTCATCACCACGGTCAACGGCGCGGCACCGCCCGCGACGGCCTGGGTGGCCACGACCGGGGCGCTCAACGACGACCGCTGGCACCACATGGCGCTGCGCCGCACCGGCGGGCGGCTGATCCTGACCATCGACGGGAAGGCGACCTCCGTGCCCGACGTGCCGGGCACGGTCAGCCGGTCCTCGACCTTCGGCGTCCACCTGGGCCAGAAGGCCGACAGCCGCGGTTGGCTCACCGGCTCGCTCGACGAGGTCCGCGTCTACGACCGGGCCCTGTCCGACCAGGAGCTGGAACGGGTCCGCACCTCCAACGCCCCGATCCCCGATCCGCCCGTCCTCTCGCTCCCCCTCGACCGGATCGACCCGCCCTCCTAAAGAAACGTGGACCCGCCCGGCCGGAACCGGTCTCCCGTCCGGGCGGGTCCCGGGATGCCCCGCGATCGCCGGGAACCCGGAACGAGCGGGCGACGTCTAGGACGGTGGACCCAGTGCTCTCCCCGTCCGGCGGTGGGCTGAGTACGACGGCGACAGGACCTCCACCCCCGGGGCCCCGGCACCAGCCCCCGGCCCCCACCGCTGAGCGGCCCCCGCGGCGAGCGGCTCGGCCTGGCGAACCAACACGCTGTAGAGAGCTCGTGACAGACCGGGGTGGATTCGGTGGAGATTCCGCGCGCGGGTACTTACTCAAAAGTCAGCACAAGGGCCCGATCCACCGGCAGCGCGCACACGTCACCGCCTGACCAGCGCATATGCCGTCTTAGCGGGATGGGCCACGGGGCTCCCCTCCTCGCCCGGGATCGGGTACCGTCGCGGCGCTGTGCGGAGCACTTAGGAGCAAGTCGTTGCGCGAGATCACCGTTCCCCCAGTGGCGACGGAGCCTCCCCTCGGAGGCCTGGCCGATTCCGTGTTCGATCATGCCGCGGAGGATCCCGACCGGGTGGCCCTCGGCCATAAGATCGACGGGCACTGGCAGGACGTGACCGCGGCCGAGTTCCGCGACCAGGTGGTCGCCCTCGCCAAGGGTCTGCTCGCCCAGGGCGTACGGTTCAACGACCGGGTGGCGATCATGTGCCGCACCCGCTACGAGTGGACCCTCTTCGACTTCGCGCTCTGGTCGCTCGGCGCCCAGTCGGTGCCGATCTATCCGACCTCCTCCGCCGAGCAGGTCTTCTGGATGATGTACGACGCCGGCGTCTCCGCCGCCATCGTCGAGCACGAGGACCACGCCATGACGGTCGGCTCCGTGATCGACCGGCTGCCGCGGCTCACCCGGCTCTGGCAGCTGGACGCGGACGCCGTGGGCGAGCTGATGGCCGCGGGGGCGCACATCGACGACGAGGTGATACACCGGCACCGGCTCGCGGTGACCCCGGACTCGGTCGCCACCGTGATCTACACCTCCGGCACCACCGGCCGCCCCAAGGGCTGTGTGATCACCCACGCGAACTGCATGACCGAGTCCGACACCCTCATCGCCGGCTGGGAGTCGGTGTTCCGCTCCAAACCCGGCGACGAGGCATCCACCTTGCTCTTCCTGCCGCTCGCGCATGTCTTCGGGAGGATGGTGCAGGTCACGGCGATGCGGGCCCGGGTGAAGCTCGGCCACCAGCCGAACCTTACCGCGGCCGAGCTCATGCCGGACCTGGCGGCCTTCAAGCCGACCTTCATCCTGGCGGTGCCGTACGTCTTCGAGAAGGTCTTCCACGGCGCGCGACGCAAGGCCGAGGCCGACGGGAAGGTCGGACCGTTCGACAAGGCGGTCGATGTCGCGGTCCGGTACGCGGATGCCATGGAGAACAAGGACTTCGGCACCGGGCCCGGCCCGAGCGCCGCGCTGCGCGTCCAGCATCAGCTGTTCGACAAGCTCGTCTACAGCAAGCTGCGCGACGCCATGGGCGGCCGGCTCAAGTCCGCGATGTCGGGCGGCTCGGCCATGTCCCGGCGGCTCGGGCTGTTCTTCGCCGGCGCCGGCGTGACCGTCTACGAAGGCTACGGCCTCACCGAGTCGACCGCCGCGGCCACCGCCAACCCGCCGAACCGGACCCGCTACGGCACGGTCGGGAAGCCGATCCCCGGCACCACCGTGCACATCGCCGACGACGGGGAGATCTGGCTGCACGGCGGGCACGTGTTCAGCGGCTATCTCAACAATCGAGACGCGACCGAGGCGGTCATGCGGGACGGCTGGCTGGCGACCGGCGACATCGGCGCCCTCGACGAGGACGGCTATCTCACGATCACCGGCCGGAAGAAGGAGATCCTGGTGACCTCGGGCGGCAAGAGCGTGTCGCCCATCCCGCTGGAGGAGCGGGTCCGGGCCCACCCGCTGGTCGCGCAGGCCATCGTGGTGGGCAACGACCGGCCGTACATCGCCGCACTGGTGACCCTGGACCCGGAGGCCGTGGACCACTGGCTGGAGATGCGCGGCAAGCCGAAGCTGGGCCCCGCCGAGCTGGTCCGTGACCCGGACCTGGAAACCGAGATCCGGCGTGCGGTGGTCGCGGCGAACACGTTGGTTTCGCAGGCCGAGTCGATCCGTACATTCCGGATCCTCGCGGGGCAGTTCTCCGAGGCGCACGGGTTGCTCACGCCCTCCCTGAAGCTGAAGCGGAAGGCCGTCGAGAAGGCGTACGCGTCCGAAGTGGACGCGCTCTACCACGCCTGATGAGGGCGTGCCGCGGCCACTGACGGGCCATCAGGGCGATCCGGTGCGGATGCGGCCGCGATGCCGGGAATGCGGCTCGGCCGTTGATCGTTGATCGTGGAGTAGCTGTACGACGACACGACGACGTAAGGATCGACGCTCGTGAGCAAGGTCCCCTTCATCACCCTGAACAGCGGCGTCACGATGCCCCAGCTGGGCTACGGGGTGTGGCAGATCCCGGACGACGAGGCGGAGCAGGCGGTGGGCACCGCCCTCGAGGCCGGATACCGGAGCATCGACACAGCCGCCGCCTATGAGAACGAACGGGGCACCGGCAAGGCCCTCGCCGCCTCCTCCATCCCCCGCGAGGAGCTCTTCATCACGACGAAACTGTGGAACAGCGCGTCCACGACGTGGACGCGTGACAACGTCCTGCGGGAGTTCGACGCCTCCCTGGCCCGTCTGGGCCTAGACTACCTCGACCTTTACCTGATCCACTGGCCTCGGCCGATGCGGGATGACTACCTCACCATCTGGCGCACCTTCGAGGAGATCGCCGAGACCGGCCGCGCGAAGGCCATCGGCGTGTCGAACTTCCAGCCCGCGCATCTGCGGCGGCTGCTCGAGGAGACGTCGGTCGTCCCTGCGGTGAACCAGATCGAGCTCCACCCGCGGTTCCAGCAGGCGGAGCTGCGCGCCTTCCACGCCGAGCACGACATCGCGACCGAAGCCTGGTCACCGTTGGGCCAGGGCAAGGGCCTGCTCGAGGTTCCGGTGATCGTGGCGATCGCCCGCAAGCATGGCAGGACTCCGGCCCAGGTGGTTCTGCGCTGGCATCTTCAGCTCGGCACCATCGCGATTCCCAAGTCCGCGACCCCGTCACGTATCAAGGAGAACATCGACGTCTTCGGCTTCGAACTGGACACCGAGGACCTCGCGGCGCTCTCAGCCCTGGATTCGGGTGACCGGCTCGGGCCGAACCCGGACGACTTCGACTACAGCTGACCGCGTTGGGACATCGGCCGGGCGGCTGGTGTGCCAATCGCCGCTGATGGGGCGGTAGATGGAGGAGCGGGGCGCCAACGGGCCCGGCCCGGTTCCGAATTAATTCTTGAGTAAGTTAATTATTGCCTCTATGTTGCGGGTGTGCTTCTGACGCGCACTGCAGGCGCTTCCCCCTCCACCGCGTCGACGGCCGTGTTCGCCACGGTGTTGACACAGGGGCCGATCAGCCGAGTCCAACTCGCCCGCCGGTTGGGCCTGTCGTCCGCTGCCGTCACGAAAGCGGCCAGGCCCTTCCTGGACGCCGGATACCTCCAGGAACTCGCCGCCACCGAACGAAGCGGGCCCGGCGCCGGCCGGCCCGCCAGCCCGCTGGCGGTCAGTCCGGACCGCGAGTACTTCGTCGGAGTGAAGATCACTGCCGACGAGCTGATCGGTGTGCTCTGCGACTTGCGCGCCGGGCCGCGCGTCACCGCGCGCAGGTCACTCTCCGGACGCGGCGTCAGGAGCGTGACCCAGCAACTGGACGGCCTCGTCGAGGAACTGCTGAGCGGCTCGGACACGTACCGGGACCGAACCCGCTCCCTGGGGATCGCCGTCTCCGGGGACGTGGACCGGGTCACCGGCCGGGTCCGGTACTCCCCCTTTCTGGGCTGGCGAGACGTGGCCCTCGGCGAAGCGGTCGCTCGCGCCACCGGGCTCCAGGTCACCGTCGAGAACGATGTGAAGGCCCTGACGGTGGCCGAGCACTGGTTCGGCGACGGCGTGGGCACCGACCACTTCGCGCTGGTCACCGTCGGCGCCGGGATCGGCTGCGGCCTGGTCGTGGGCGGACGACTGCTCGCCGGCTCTTACGGTGTGGCGGGCGAGATCGGGCATCTCTGCGTCGAGACGGCGGGTCCGCCCTGCCACTGCGGCGGCCAGGGGTGTGTGGAGGCCATCGCCGGCACCGACGCGATCGTCGGAGCGGCTCGCACCGCCGCTACGCGGGCCGACCTGACGATGGACCAGGCCACCGAGCTGGCCCGGGCCGGCGACCCGGCGGTCACTGCCGTCTTCGCCCGAGCGGGGCAGGCCATCGGCCTGGGCCTGGCCGCACTGGCCAACCTGATGGGCCCCGAACGGATCGTCGTCTCCGGGGAAGGCCTGGCCGCGTACGACCTGTTGGAGAGCCACATCCGCCGGAGCTTCGCCCAGCAGACCTTCGGCGCTGCCGGACAGAGCCCGTTGCACATCCGTCCCCTGCCTTTCGACGAGTGGGCCCGCGGCGCCGCCGCCGTAAGCATCCAGTCCCGCGTGTTCCCCTGATCCGATCCGTCCGGGTGCCCCCTGCCCCGGCTCAGCGAGGTGTGATCCATGAGGTCGTCTTCACGTGCACTCCCGTACCTGGCCCTGGCCGTCGCGGCGGCCGGGACCGCGCTCGTCCTGCCGCCGGCCTCCGCAGCCGCCGGACGAACCGAGGCGGCGCCCGCGCCCGCGAGCGCCAAGCCCGCCGGTATAGCCGACAAGCCCTATATGGGCTGGAGCAGTTGGAGTCTGCAGTCCACCACGTACCCCGGGGTGAACCCCAAGGGCAAGTACAGCTTTCTCAACGAAGCCAACGTGCTCAAGCAGGCCGACGCCATGGCCGCCGAGCTCAAGGAGTACGGGTACGAGTACGTCAACATGGACGCGGGCTGGTGGATGACCTGGGACTGGAAGCCGGGCTACGACGCGTTCGGACGGCAGAAACCTGACCCACAGCGGTTCCCCCGTGGCATGAAGTACGTTGCCGACCGGATCCACAGCAAGGGCCTGAAGGCCGGCATCTACCTTCCCGTCGGCCTGGAGAAGCCCGCCTACGGCGGCGGGAAGGTGCCGATCCGGAACGCACCGGGGTGCACCACCCGCGACATCGTCCATCCCGACCTGCGGACGACCAACGGCTGGGACAGCTCGTACAAGATCGACTTCTCCCGGCCGTGCGCGCAGAAGTACATCGACTCCCAGGCCCGGCAGCTCGCGGACTGGGGGTACGACTTCCTCAAACTCGACGGGGTCGGCCCCGGCTCGTTCAAGCAGGGTGAGAACTACGACAATCGCGCCGACGTCGCCGCCTGGAAGCAGGCGCTGGCCCGTACCGGTCGCCCGGTCCATCTCGAGCTCTCCTGGTCTCTCGACATCGACTACATCGCGGACTGGAAGCGGCACTCCAACGGCTGGCGGATCGACACCGATGTGGAGTGCTACTGCGAGACGCTGGTCACCTGGACGAACTCCGTCGACGACCGCTGGAAGGACGCACCTGCCTGGGCCCCGCACGCCGGACCCGGCGGCTGGAACGACTTCGACGCGGTCGATGTGGGCAACGGCGCCATGGACGGACTCACCCGGAACGAGCGGCGCAGCTACATGACGCTGTGGGCCATCTCGGCCGCTCCCCTCTACACCGGTGACGACCTGACCCGGCTCGACTCCTACGGCCTGTCGCTGCTCACCAACCGCGAGGTCATCGCCGTGGACCAGCAGGGCATTCCGGCCCGGCGGGTGTCCGTCACGGGCGACCGGCAGGTCTGGGGGATGCGCAATCGGGACGGCTCCTACACCGTCGCCCTGTTCAACCTCGGTGGGGCGTCGTCGAACGTGACGGCCCGCTGGTCGGACTTCGGCTTCTCCGGCAGGGCCTCGGTCCGCGACCTGTGGAGCCATGAGGAACTGGGCAGCCGGAACGACAGGATCTCGGCCACGCTGCCGGCGCACGGGTCACGGCTGTTCAAAGTAACCCCGGAGAACACCCAGTTCGGGGCCACCGCCGACAAGGCCGAGTCCCGTAGTGGCACTCTCCTCGGGCGGGCGAGGATCACGGGCTGAAACAACCCCGTCCCGCGCTGGACGCGGGCAGATGAGAAACCTCCCATGCACGGCTCCGGTCGCGGCGACCTCTCGACCCCTGGCCCCGCTTCGCCGAAGATGTCGCTGCCGCCACCAATCCGCGTACGCTCCCACTCCGAACAATGAGTGGAGCCTGCACGGACGCGGGCGAGCCCGCGTGGAGCCGGGACGGCGGCCGACCGCCCGGCATTTGGAGGAAACATGAGGCCTGCTGATCTCCGCAGCCATCCCCGCCCAGGCCCTGCGGGACCCGATCTGCAGGAGCTGCTGGGCATGGTGGCCCGCGGTGACCAGGAGGCGTTCAGCCGTCTTTACGACGCGGTCGCGGGGCCGGTGCTCGGACTGGTCCGCGGCGTGCTGCGGGACCCGGCGCAGTCCGAAGAGGTGGCTCAGGAAGTGCTGGTGGAGGTCTGGCGGACCGCGGCTCGCTTCCGGCCGGACCGAGGCAGCGCCATGACCTGGGTCCTCACGCTCGCCCACCGCCGCGCCGTGGACCGGGTGCGGGCCGCGCAGGCGACGACGGACCGGGAGCACAGGGCGGCGCTGCTGGCGCAGACCCCCGCCTTCGACGAGGTCACCGAACAGGTGGAGGCCCGGCTGGAGCGGGAGCAGGTGCGCCGCTGCATACGCACCCTCACCGAACTGCAGCGCCAGTCGGTGACGCTGGCGTACTACCGGGGCCTCACCTATCGCGAGGTCGCCGAACTGCTGTCCCTGCCGCTGGGGACCGTGAAGACCCGGCTGCGCGACGGGCTCATCCGGCTGCGCGACTGCCTGGGGGTGAACGCATGACCACCGCGAATCTGCACACCCTGACCGGTGCCTATGCGCTGCATGCGCTGCCCGACGGGGAACGCGAGGAGTTCGAACGGCACCTCGCCGGATGCGCCTCCTGCGCACAGGAGGTCCGGGAGCTCTCCGCCACCGCCGAACGGCTGGGCCTGGCCGCCTCGTTGGTGCCACCGCCGCAGATGAAGGAGCGGGTGCTGTGGCATGTCGCCACCGTGCGGCAGGAACCGCCGTACGTCCCCGGGCAGTTGCGGTCGGGCCGTGCCCGGCGCCGCGGGCGATCCCTGTCCCGCTTCGCGCTGGCGGCATGTCTGGCCGGGGCCGCGGCGCTCGGCGGCGTGGCGGTCTGGCAGCACCAGGCCGCTGAGCAGGCCCGGCAGGAGGCCCGGCAGGCCCAGCGGCAGACCGAGGAGCTGGCCCGGGTCCTCGCCGCTGCAGACGCCCAGGCCAGCAGCGGGAAGCTGGCGGGCGGCGGGACCGGCACGGTCGTGGTCTCCCGCAGCCGGGACAAGGCCGCCTTCCTCGCCGACGGCATGCCCACGCTGCCGGACGACAAGGTCTACCAACTCTGGTTCAGCGACGGCGGCACGATGCGGCCCGCAGGCCTGATGCCGTCCCCGGCCGGGACCGCGGCCGTACTGATGGACGGCCCGGTGGGCGATGCCTCGGCCATGGGCGTCACCGTCGAACCGGCGGGTGGATCCGAGCAGCCGACGACCGACCCGCTGGCCGTGGTGGAGTTCCGTGCCCCGGGTGCGGCCGCGCCGGCCCAGGGCGCATAGGGGTGCCGAATGCGCGTGTCGATCGTCCTGTTCACGGCCGACCTCCGGCTGCACGACAATCCCGTGCTGCGGGCGGCGCTGCGCGGTGCCGACGCCGTGGTCCCGCTGTTCGTCGTCGACGCCGGTGTGCGCAGGGCGGGCTTCGACACTCCCAACCGCCGGGCGTTTCTCGCCGACTGCCTGACCGACCTCGACCAGGGGCTGAGCAGGCTCGGCGGCCGGCTCGTGGTGCGTACGGGCGATGTGGTCGAGCAGGTGTGCCGGGTGGCGGACGAGGCCGGTGCGCGCCGGGTGCACGTCGCGCGCGGGGCGAGCGGCTACGCACTGCGGCGCGAGGCGCGGCTGCGGGCGGCCCTGGAGGACGAGCGGTGCGAACTGCGGGTGCACGACGCGGTGACCACGGCGCTCGCCCCCGGGTCGGTGACACCGTCGGACACCGGTGACCACTTCGCGCTGTTCACCGCGTACTTCAGGCGCTGGGAGCGCGAGCCGCTCCGCGCTGTGCTCGGCGCGCCGCGTGTGGTGCGGGTGCCGGAGCGGATCCGGTCGGACGACCTGCCGTCCCGCCGGGATCTGAAGGGTGTCTCTCCGGGGCTCGCCAGGGGTGGGGAACGGGAGGGACGCAGACGGTTCAAGGCCTGGCTGGCCGGGGCGCTGGACGGCTACGCGGAGCGGCGTGCGGACCTGCCGGCCGACGCGACCTCGCGGCTCTCGGCGCACCTCCACTTCGGCACGCTCTCGGCGGTGGAACTGGTGCACCGCGCGCGGAAGGCCGGTGGTGCGGACGCCGGCGCCTATCTGCGGCAGCTGGCGCTGCGGGACTTCCACCGCCAGGTGCTCGCGGCCCGCCCCCGTGCGTCATGGCAGGACTACCGCACCAGGAACGCCCCTTGGCGCGGCGACACCGAGGCGATCGCGGCGTGGCGGGCGGGCCGGACCGGGTATCCGGTCGTGGACGCCGCTATGCGGCAGCTGCGGTACGAGGGCTGGATGCACCACCGTGCCCGCCTGCTGGCGGCGAGCTTTCTGACCAGGACGCTGCACATCGACTGGCGGGTGGGCGCCCGGCACTTCCTCGATCTCCTGGTGGACGGGGATGTGGCGAACAACCAGCTCAACTGGCAGTGGGTGGCGGGGACCGGCACCGATCCCCGGCCGGACGAGGTCCGGTGCCCGCTGGCCCAGGCCCATCGGTTCGACCCGCACGGCACGTACGTACGGCGTTGGGTGCCGGAGCTGGCCGGGGTGGAGGGCCCGGCCGTGCACCGGCCATGGCGGCTGCCGGAGGAGACCCGCAGCCGCCTCGATTACGCCGAGCCGATCGTGGCGCCGGACGAGGTGCTCGCCCACCACCACGAGGCGCCGTCCGGCGCCTGACCCTCAGACCCCGCGGGCGCCGGGGCGCGGTCGCGGCGGCCGCTGGAGGCGAGGTGGCGGGCGGCACCCGTCAACCGGTGGTGTCCTCCTTCGTCAGCAGCAGTTGCTGCACGTCCAGGTAACGCGACCGGAATCCGGCCTCGGAGTACGCCAGATAGAACGTCCACATCCGGCGGAAGGTCTCGTCGAATCCGAGGGCGGCGACCGCTGCGTCCGTTCGCTGCTCGGTGAAGCGCTCCCGCCACAGCCGCAGGGTCTCCGCGTAGTGCCCGCCGAACGCCTCGCGCCCGGCCACCCGCAGCCGGGTGTGCGCCGCGATGAGCTCCTCCATCACCTCGACCGAGGGGATCCGGCCACCGGGGAAGAGGTACTTCTGGATCCACGTGTGGGTGTTCAGGGAGGCCAGCATCCGGTCGTGCGGCATGGTGACCGCCTGCAGGGCCACCCGCCCTCCGGGGACGAGCAGGCGGTCGAGCGCGGTGAAGTACACCGGCCAGAACTCCGCGCCCACGGACTCGATCACCTCCGCGCTGACGATGGCGTCGTACCGGCCGACGACCCGCCGGTAGTCGCGCAGCAGCACCGTCGCACGGTCCGCCAGGCCCGCCTCTTCGATGCGTCGGCGGGCCAGGTGGTACTGCTGCTCCGACAAGGTGACGGAGACGACCCTGGCGCCGCGCGCTGCCGCGCGGATGGCCAGTTCGCCCCAGCCCGTACCGATCTCCAGCAGCTGGGTGCCCGGTCCGACGGCGGCAAGGTCCAGCAGCCGGTCGATCTTGCGGTGCTGGGCGGCGGGCAGCTGCCCCCATACGGCAGGGAGGCAGGGGAAGACGGCCGACGTGTACGTCATGGTCGGATCGAGAAAGCTCGCGAAGAGCTCGTTCGAGAGGTCGTAGTGGGCGCGGATGTTGCCGGGGGCCTGCTCGAGCGTGTTGCGCTGCGACTCCGGCGGGCGGACGGCCCAGTGCTCGCGCAGCCGCTGCAGGGGAGCAGGGACGAGTGTGGCGATGTGCTCGGCGAACACCGTCAGCACGCCGACGAGGTCGTCGGCCTCCCACTCCCGCGCCAGGTACGACTCGCCGAAGCCGATCAGGCCGCTGGTGCCGATCCGCCGGTGAAAGGCACCGGGATCGTGCACCTGCATCAGCGGGCTCAAGGGGCCGCCGCTGCCGAGGATCCGTCCGCCGGGCAGTCGCACCCGCAGCGGCAGCCGGGCGAACGCCCGACGGACGATCAGCTCGGCCGCCAGGGCCCGTACGCGGGAGCAGCGCGGCACGGTCGCCACGTCCGGCCAGCGCTGCGGGTCCACCGCCGTGGCCGCTGCCGGGGTGTACGGGGTGCTCGAGGACACGGACACGCTCACTACAGGCCCCTCCTGGGCTCGGTGACGGGGACGTGGCTGTGCGGGGCCGAGCCCGGTCATCGGTCATTCGGGGCAGCGGTGCGGATGGATTGGTCGCGGCCGCGGTCTTTCGGGGACGGCCGATTCTCACCCTTCCGGGTGCGGCTTCCGGGGGCGGCTTCGGGGTCCGGGCCTCGGGTCAGCCGGCCGTGCCGCCCACGCCGTGCTCGGCCGCGATCTGCTCGACGCGGTGGGCCAGGTCGAGGTCCAGCTCGGTCACCTTGCCGCCGACGCTGTGGGTGTTCACCGAGACCCTGAGCTTGTTGTACGAGAGCGTCAGATCGGCGTGGTGGTTCAGCGTGTCCTGGACGCGGGCGATCTGCCCGACCATGGCCGCCGCGGAGAGGTGTCCCTCGAAGGTGTAGGTCCGCTCGATCCTGTCCCCGGCCAGTGCCCAGCCCGGAAGCTCGGCGAGCGCGTCCTCGATCTCCTTGCGCGACAGCGGTTCGGGGGCCATGTCGGCTGCCTTCCCTGCGGTGGATGCGACATTCCCAGCGTGCCACCGAGCGGGGTCGGTTTCGCGCCAATGTACTCCCAGGGCGGACCTGCGCTTCCAGGTGACGGGGGTGGCTTCTATGCTCCTGCGCCGGACGGACACGTTACCGGCGGTAGCAGGGGGAAGCATGGCGCGCAGCGGCAGCACCAGACGGACGTTCGTCGTCGGCGCGGCAGCGGCAGGCGGGACGGCGGCACTGGCCGGGCGCGCGGCGGCAGCGCAACGCACAAGCCCCGGCGGCCGGTCCGTTGCCGTGCTCGGCGGCGGTGTCGCCGGACTGACGGCGGCACACGAGCTGGCGGAACGGGGCTTCACGGTCACCGTGTACGAGAAGAAGGCGCTGGGTGGCAAGGCCCGCAGCATGGACGTGCCGGGCAGCGCGAAGGGCGGACGCAAGCCGCTCCCCGCCGAGCACGGATTCCGTTTCATCCCCGGGATCTACCACAACCTGCCCGACACGCTGCGGCGCATTCCGTTCCCGGGCAACGCGGACGGGGTCTTCGGCAATCTGGTCGCGCCGCGGGAGATGATGTTCGCCAGGACCGGCCGCGAGAACATCCGTTTCCCGATTCCCTGGGTCGGCAACCCACCGCCTGTACTCACCCCCGACGAGATCCGGCGGGCGCTGACGGCCCTGCTCGACACGGCGTGCCATCTGCCGCCGCACGAGACCGCGTACTTCGTCAACCGGGTACTGGTCTTCCTCACCAGCTGTGACGAGCGGCGCAACGAGGTGTGGGAGCGCACCCCGTGGTGGGACTTCGTCCGGGCGGCGCAGATGTCCGAGGACTACCAGCGCATCCTGGCCGTCGGCATCACCCGCAACATCGTCGCGACGAAGGCGGAGGAGGCCAGCACCCGGACGGTGGGCACGCTCGGCGAGGCCTTCGTCTTCAACGCGCTGGGCCGGGGTGCTGACGGGCCACCGGACCGGATCCTCAACGCGCCGACCAACGAGGCGTGGATCACCCCCTGGGCCGACCATCTCGCAGGCCTGGGCGTCGAGTTCCGGATCGGCTGGACCGTACGCGAGCTCGCCTTCCACGCAGGAAGGATCGCTGCGGCGATCGTCGACGACCCACAGGGCGTTCGGCGGAACGTGACCGCCGACCACTACATCTCGGCCATGCCGGTGGAGCACGCCCGGCGGACCTGGAACGCGGAGCTGCGGGCCGCGGACCCACAGCTGGCCAGGTGCGACCGGCTGCCGACGGACTGGATGACGGGCATCCAGTTCTATCTCACCGAGCCGACGCCCATCCTGCACGGCCATCTCAACTGCATCGACTCGCCCTGGTCCCTGACGGCCATCGCCCAGGCACAGCACTGGCCGGACCGCGACTTCGGCACCGACTACGGCGACGGCCGCGCCCGCGACTGCCTGTCCGTCGACGTCTCGGAGTGGGACCGGCCCGGCATCCTGTACGGGAAGACGGCCAAGCAGTGCACCCGCGAGGAGGTCGCCCGCGAGGTGTGGGCCCAGCTCAAAGCCGCGCTCAACGACACCGGCCAAACGGTCCTGAGGGACGGCGCGCTCCACTCGTGGTTCCTCGACCCGGCGGTGGACGGCATCGGCACCCCCGATCCGCGCAACGACGAGCAGCTGCTCATCCACCCGACGGGCACCTGGTTCAACCGGCCGTCCTCCCGTACGAAGATCCCCAACCTCTTCCTGGCCGGTGACTACGTCGCCGTGGACATCGACCTCGCGACGATGGAGGGCGCGAACGCGGCGGCGCGCCAGGCGGTCAACGCCCTGCTGGACACGGCGGGTTCGGGGGCCGAGCGGTGCGCCGTGAAGCCCCTCTACCGTGCTCCGGAGTTCGAAGCACTCAAGCGGCACGACAAGTTCCGCTACGGCCTGGGGCTGCGGAACGCCTTCGATCTCGGCTGACGCCGCAGCCTGTGCCCTGATCTCGTCGACGCCCTTCCTGCCGCCCGGCCGTCACCGCGGTTCGGCGGTCGCCATCGCCGCAGCATCCCAACCCTCGGCTCCCTGGGGGCTCCAGGGCCTGGACCCCGTAATTCGATCGTGCGTTCTATTGGAGGGCGTACACTGGCCGCTATGGCGGTCTCTTTGCAGGGTTCTCTCTTCGACGCGGTCGAGGAGCTCGGTCTCGGGTCGCTGGATGCCGCGCGGCGCACGCCGCTGACCCACGGGGCGTGGATCGACGTCCTGCCCGGCTGGCTGCACGGCGCCGATGTGCTGTTCGCGGCGCTGGTCGACGGCGTGCCGTGGCGTGCCGAGCGGCGCCATATGTACGAGCGGGTGGTCGACGTGCCGCGGCTGCTCGCCCACTACGAGGCGGACGATCCGCTCCCCCACCCCGCCCTTGCCACCGCCCGTACCGCCCTGAGCAGGCATTACGCCGCGGAACTGGGTGAGCCGTTCCGCACCGTGGGCCTGTGCTACTACCGCGACGGCCGGGACAGCGTGGCCTGGCACGGCGATCGGATCGGCCGTGGCGCCGCGGAGGACACGATGGTCGCGATCCTCTCCGTCGGAGAGCCGCGCCACCTGCACCTGCGGCCACGGGATGGCTGCGGCTCCACCATCCGGCAGGCGCTGGGCCACGGCGACCTGATCGTCATGGGCGGGTCCTGCCAGCGGACCTGGGACCATGCGATCCCCAAGACGGCCAAGCCGGTGGGGCCCCGCATCAGCATCCAGTTCCGTCCCCGCGGCGTGGCCTGACTCCGTTCCCGCTCAGCCGGCGAACCGCCTGAGCCGGCCGGCGACTTGGGCCGGGCACTTCGGCCGGGCCCGGCTCAGCCGACCCTCCCCCAGCTACCTCCCCCAGCTAACGCTGGGAGGTGCCCCCAGGGTGGGGGGTACCCCCGGCGGTAGTCCCCTGGGCCTGGCGGCCCGGGCGGAGGTACCCCCGGCGTTAGCTGGGGGAGTGCCCCCAGAGGGAGTGCCCTCTCCGCCGACTCGTCCGGCCGGTCGATCGGCACCTGGGGCCCGCACGCCTCGTCGAGCCAGCGCCGCAGGACGCCGTGCAGTTGCTCCGCGCCCGCCAGTTCCTCGCCGTCCGCCACCGGCGGCGACAGCTCCACCGGCCAGAGCAGGAACGGGCGTGACTGACCGCCGCCCAGCCCGCCGTGCGAGCCGATCTGCTCCTCAAAGGCGTGGACCTCACCCGTCTTCGGGTCGTATGCGGAGTTGACCATGATGTCGGCGGCGTGCGGGAAGCCGGCCGTGCGCCGTACGACCGCTTCCGCACCGGGGCCGAAGCGGGCGAGCGGATTCTCGACCCCCTCCCCCATCAGCTCCCCCGTGTCCAGCCGGAGTTCCGCCCCGCCCGCGCCCAGAACCGCCGGGCCGAGCTCCTCGCTCCGTACGAGGACGAATCCCACCCCCGGGTGTTCGGCCAGCGTGCGCAGCAGCGCCGGCTGCCGGGTCTCGATCTCCTCCCGGCTCACCCGCCCGGGCAGCCCGGGGAAGGAGACGAGACCGAGGTTGCCCGAGGCGAGCACGATCGGGCCGGCGATCCGGTCCCGCCGGGGGCGGCGCACCTCCGCCGCGTCCTCGCGCTTCTCCGGGCGGTGCAGTGCCGCGCGTGCCGCGCCCCGCGCCTCCGCCCCGCTCGCCGTCCTCCCGGCCCTGCGCGGCACGGGCAGCCCGCACCCGGCGCGTACGAGGTCCTGGAGGGTGAGGCCGTAGCGGTCCGCGAACGTCGCGCCGGGGCTCTGCCCGTGGTCCGAGAGCAGCACGATCCGGTACTCGCGCGGAGCGTGCTCCGCGACCTTCGCGATCAGCCCGATGGTCCGGTCGAGGCGGGCCAGCACCTGCTCGGCGTCGCGGCTGCGCGGTCCGCAGTGGTGGCCGACCTCGTCGTAGCCGACCAGGTCCGCGTAGACGGCCGTACGCCCGGCCAGCATGTCCCCGATCACCGCCGCGACGACCACATCCCGCTCCACGACCGTCGCGAAGGCCCGGATGAAGGGGTACAGCCCGCCCCGCCCGACCCGGGGCCGCTCGCGCCGGAGCCACGCGCGCGTGGACTGGCCGAGCTCGCGGAGGACCTCGGCGACGAAGGAGCCGGCGGTCCGGGTGGCGTTCGCCGGATCGGAGAAGTACGCGAAGTAGCCCGCGCGGGAGCGGTTCTCCTTGCCGCGCCGGGCCGAGACGGCGAGCACCAGCGCCAGCTGATCGGCCCCGCCGCTGAACAGATTGCCGCGACTCGCCCCGTCACCGGCGAGCAGACCGCGGTCCGAGGTGCGGGCGATCGCCCGGCGCTGCAGTTCGGCCACGCTGCTGGGCCGCCCGCACGCCATCACCTCGCCGCTCTCCTTCTCGTACCAGCGGAAGGCAGGCACGTCGAAGTTCGAGCCGTGCAGGATGCCCAGCTGGCTGGCGCCGGTCTGGCTGGACCAGTCCGTGCGCCACGGGGCGAGTCGGTGGCCGCCGTCGGCGCACCACGCGGCGACCGTCTGCATGAGCGGCGGCTTCGACCGGCCACCGGGCCCCGGACAGGGGCGCTCCCGCACCGCGTCGGCCAGAACGTCGTACCCCACGCCGTCGAGCTGGAGGAAGAGCGCGCCCGGCGCCTTGGAACGGCCCGGGCCGGCGTCGCCGCGCCGCCTGCGCCGGTCGGCGAGCCGGTACAGCCGCCGCCGGTACGCGTCGTCGTCCCGCACGGTGAGAGCCGTGCTGGTGGCGGAGGCGACGGCCGACATGACGGCGGCGACCACGACCGCGGTCTCGGGCTCCACCGCGCCCCCGCTGGTCCGGCACCAGCCGCAGCGCGACCAGCAGCACGGACCCGTTGAGGAAGAACACCAGCAGGCCGAGCACGAAGGCCGGTACGAGCAGCAGCGCCCGGACCAGCACCGGCCAGACGAGGGCACTGAGCAGCCCGAACGCCCCGGCTCCGAGCGCGGCGGTCACCGCGATCCTGGTGGCGCTGTCGCCATCGGCGGACTGGAGCCGGAAGTCGGGGAGGAGCCCGGCGAGCACGAGCATCGTCAGGGTGCTCACGCCCCAGACGACGAGGACGCGCAGCGCGGCCCCGCCCAAGGCCCGCCATCTTCCTTCGACCATGGCGCCCCACCTCGGTGTCTCCACCCGCGCCCGCACGCGGGCCCGCTCCCAGCGTGGCACACCGTGCGGCGCCGCTCCGGAGCCGCCCGGACCGGGGACCGCCAGCCTGCCGTGCCGCCTCGCGGCAGCACCCGGGCCGACCGCGACCCGAGGACCAACGCCTCCCACCGCTCCGGGTCGTTGGCCTCCGCCGTTCCTGACGTCCGGAGCGCTTACGCTCGAGAGTGCGGAGCGCGGGGAGCGACGGAAGGTGGCGCATGCCGGTGGAGGTCACCTGGTGGGGGCATGCCACAGCGACCGTGGCGGACTCCGGGGTCCGGGTGCTCACCGATCCCCTCTTCGTCCAGCGGCTCGCACATCTGCGCCGCCGCCGGGGGGCGCTCCCGCCGCCCGAGGCCGCCGTCGCGGACGTCGCCGTCGTCTCCCATCTGCACGCCGACCACCTTCATCTCCCTTCGCTCTCCCGCCTCCGGCCCGGCACCCTGCTCGTCGTACCGCTCGGGGCGCGGCAGGCGGTGCCCGGGCTGCGACGGCTGTCGGACGATCGCGGACGGCTGCGGGTCGCCGAGGTGGCTCCGGGCGACGAGGTCGCGGTCGGCGATGTGGTCATCCGCGCGGTGCGGGCCGCGCACGACGGGCGACGGCTGCCGTACGGGCCGCATCGGTCGCCCGCTCTCGGCTATGTGGTGCGCGGCCAGGCTCGGACGTACTTCGCGGGCGACACCGGGCTCTTCGACGGGATGGCGGACGAGGTGGGGCCGTGCGATGTGGCGCTGCTGCCGGTCGGCGGCTGGGGTCCGTACCTCGGCCCGGGGCACCTCGACGCGACGCGCGGCCCAGGCGCTGGCCCGCATCGCGCCGTGCAGCGCGGTGCCGGTGCACTACGGCACCTACTGGCCGATCGGCCTGGACGCGGTCCGGCCGCATGAATTCCACGCTCCGGGCGATGAGTTCGTACGGCATGCGGCGCTGCTCGCGCCCGGGGTGGCGGTGCACCGGCTGGGGCACGGGGAGAGCGTGCGGCCGGAGCTCGCGCGGTGATCCGCGATGCGGTGCACGACGTGAGCGATGTGGTGCACGAGGTGATGAGCGCGGTTCCGCCGGAGTCGACTCAGCAGGCGGTGGGTTATCCGTCGCTGTTTCTGCTGGTCGTACTCGGTTCGCTGGTGCCGGTGGTGCCGACGGGTGCGCTGGTGAGTTCGGCGGCCGTCGTGGCTTTCAACCAGACGGCGCCGTTCTCACTGCTGCTGGTCTTCGGGGTGGCGGCACTCGCGGCGTTCCTCGGGGACATCGGGCTCTACTGGCTGGGCAGTCGTGGAGCCGACTCGAGGAATGGCTCGCGCCGGCTGGACCGGCTGCGGGAACGGGCCACGCCGGAGCGGCTGGAGACGGCCCGGCGTAGGCTCGATGAACACGGGGTGGCGGTGCTGGTGGTCTCCCGGCTGCTGCCGGCGGGACGGATTCCGGTGATGCTGGCGTGTTTGCTCGCGCAGCTGCCGATCCGGCGGTTCCTGAAGGGAGACGCGCCGGCGTGCCTGGCGTGGGCCGCGGCGTACGGCCTGATCGGCATCCTGAGCGGGTCGCTCTTCGCCGAGCCGTGGGAGGGCGTGGTGGCGGTGGTGGCGCTGACCGTGGTGATCAGCGCGACGCCGTCGGTGTGGCGGCGGGTGACGTCGCGTCGGGCCGGCGCGAGCTGAGCTGCGCAGGCCTTCCCTACGAGCGGGACTCGGGCCCGTGGGTTCAGCAGGTCGGTAAGTCGCTAAGTCACCAGGTCACCAGGTCACCAGGTCGGCAATCAGCCGGCGTCGGCTGCTCACGCGTCCCGTCCGCCGCTGACGCCCGGCGCGCTGTCCTGCGGCGCACCGCCCTGTGGAGTGTTGTGGTGCGTCGAGTTGTCGTGCGTTCCTGCGAACTCGCCGAAGACCGCTGCGAGCCGTCGCAGCGCCTCCCTCACATGCGGCAACGCCAGCGGATCCGGCGCGGCGAGCGCCGCAAGCCGCTCCTCGTCGGTGGCGCCCAGCAGCGTTCCGGTGGACAGCCGTACGCGCAGCGAGTCCGGGCCGTCCCCGAAGCGGTGCCCGCCCGGCACCGGCTCACCGATGCGCTGCGTGAGGTGGTCCTCGAGTTCGACCGAGTCCGTGATTCCGCGGGCGGAGAGCGCGGGGCGCAGCGGGTCGAGGTCGACGTAGAGCTGACTGCCCGCCTGGGGCGGTCGGCACAGGACGCCCGCGCGGGTGACGACATCGAGGACGGCGGAGGCGAGGGCGGCGTGCAGCCGGGCGGAAGCGAGCACCCGGGCCCGTACCGGCTCGGGCTCGGTCAGGGCGAAGGCCATGGCGGCGGCGACCGGTCCGGCGAGCACGGCCCGCAGTCCGGCCATGGCGTCCAGCGTCGCGGCGTGCAGCTCGGCGCCGCGCCGGGTACCGGGGAAGCGGGCGATGGCGGCGGGCCAGCCGTGCGGCAGGAGGGCGGAACCGAGATCGGCGATCACGACGACGTCCGCCGGGAGCATCTCGGCGGGGCTCAGCAGGACGGTGTCGCCGTCATGGTGCACGGTGTCGCGGTGGGTCTCGTCGCTGACGATCAGCAGGCCTTCGGCGACGGCCGCCTCGCACACCTCGTGCATCAACTCCGGTGGCGGAACGGTCCCGGAGGGGTCGTCGGCCACGGACAGCACCAGGCCGCGCGGGTCACCTCCCTCTTCGCGCACCCGGCGTACGGTCTCGAGGAGCGCGAAGGGGTCGGGGACGCCACCGCACTCGGCCGGGGTGGGCGCGTGGTACGCGTGCCGGCCCAGCAGCCGGACCTGCGGCACGTACCACGCGGCGCACGGCCGGGAGAGCAGTACGTCGCCGCCGGTGGCGGCGAGCAGAGCGAGAAGCAGCGGTTCGGCTCCCGGCGCCGCCGTGACGTGGGAGGTGTCGGTCATGAGCCCGCGCCGGGACCAGTAGCCGCAGGCCGACTCGAGCACCGCGGCGTCGCCCCCGACGGGCTCCTGCTCCCTCCCGGCCGCGGCGGCGAGCTGCTTCGCGAGCTCCGGGAGCACCGGCAGCCCGGGCGAGGACGCCGGGGGCCCGAACGGAGCCGGCCCCCGCCCCTGCGCTGCGGTCCGCTGCATCCCCTACCTCCAACGGCTCGATCCGGCCACCCTCCCCCAGCCCACCATCCCAGAACAGCGGAGCGCGGCAACAAGACGACACGGGCCGTGCCGAAGCCCAGGCACCGGTCGCCGAAGAGCGGCCCCACGCCGTCCTTGCGGGACCGGCGTGGCACGACCCGCCGAGGTGCCGGCATGGTGGCCGGGCACTGGTCGGCGGACGGCCGCCGCGAACCGCCGCCTCCGGGAGACCGCACCCGACTGCGGTCGCGCCCGCCGGCGCAACGCTCGCGGGGCCGTGCCACCGCCTCGCGCTCGACCGCGCCCGCCGCGCCAGGCGTTGGCCAGAGCCGCCGCACGCCGTGTGGGCGTGCGGCGGAAAGCGCACCCGCAGCGGTTACCGTTGGCTCATGGCCGAGACGTCGGAGTTCGGAGCGGAACTGTCGGACCTCCGCAGCCGGATCGAGGAATTGCGGTCGGCGCGCTCGCTGCCTCCCGAGGAGCGCGGCGCCGCCCTCGACGCTGCCCTGTTCGAACTTCAGCACGTCGCCGAGGTGCTGTGGCCCCGTTACGAGGAGCTGGCCGCGGCGGTGCAGCGCAACGGCGGCCGGCGCGACGAGCCGGAGGTCCGGCTGCTGCGCGGTCTGTTCCAGCGGCTGCCGCTCCCGGTCGCGCTGGTCGACCACACCACGGTCGTACGGCGGCTGAACGTCGCCGCGGTCGAGCTCTTCGGCGTCCGGACCGGTTACGCCACCGGGCGCGCCCTCACAGGCCAGCTGGCGCACGACGGGCGGGCCGCGTTCCGGTCCCAGGTGGCCGCGGTGGCCCGCGGCGAAGGCGACCGCAGTCTGGAGGTGCGGCTGTTGCCGGTGGACGGCGCCCGCCACCGGGACGGCGGCGCGCTGCGGGCCACGCTGACCGCGCTGCGCCCCCCAGGTGAGCCCCGACCTGCCGTCCTCGTCGTGTTCCAGGACGCGGCGAGCACCGACGCGCCCGACCGGGGGCCCGTGCCGCAGGCCAAGCCCGCGTCGCAGGGCGTCCCCCCGGCCGCCGCCGCCACGACGTCGCCGGCGGACGGCGAGCGGGCCGAGCCGCGTCCCCGTGTGGCCAAGGCACCCCGGCCCGACCTCGCCGAGATCTCCCGCCACGCCGAGTTGATGGACCTGCTCGACGACATGACGGCGGAGCTGCTCCGCATCGAGCCGGCCGGGCGGGCCACCGTGCTGGACGGCGCTGCCCGGCTGCTGTACACCCGGTTCGCCGACTGGGTGATCGCCGACCTCGCCGAGGGTCGTTCCGGGGAGGAGTCCGGCGGCTGGCCCCTGCGCCGGATCGCCGTGCTCGGCCCCGACCACGAACAGCAGGCGTCCCTGATACAACAGGCTCCCGCCGACTGCCCGCTGGTCGTGGACGCGGTCCGGGACGGCGTCTCGGCGTTGCGCGTCCGCCCGGACGACCCGGACGCCTTCGGCCATGACGCCTCGGGGGCGTCCGTCCTCGTACGGGCCCATGTGACGTCACTGCTGTGCGTGCCGCTGTGCCTGCCGCCTTCTTTCGGGGAGACGACGCCCCCGCTCGGGGCGCTCACGCTGTTCCGTACGCGGGGGCGGCGGGCCTTCGAGATGGCGGAGGCCGGGGTGGTCGACCGGATGTCACGGCATCTGGCTGTGGCGCTGCGTCAGGCGGGGCGCGAGGCCCCGCCCCTCCCGACGTAGCCTGTTTCCCGGGGTCTTCGCGGCCGGCGTCAGTTCGAATCGGCCATCACCTGGTCGCAGAGCGATGCGCAGGTGCGGCTGATCAGCCGTGAGACGTGCATCTGAGAGATGCCGAGCTGTTCGGCTATCCGGCTCTGCGTCATGTCGCAGAAGAATCGCATGTACAGGATCTGTCGCTCGCGCTCCGGCAGTCGGCTGAGCTTCGGCTTCAGTGCCTCCCGGTCGATGACCAGGTCGTAACCGGACTCCTGGTCGCCCAGCGTGTCGACGAGCGAGTAGCCGTCCTCCGAGCCGGGCAGCTCGGCGTCGAGCGAGAGCGGGGTGTAGCTGTCGAGGGCCTCCATGCCGATGCGGACTTCGTGTTCGGTCATGCCGGTGTGGTCGGCGATCTCCCGGATGCTGGGGCCGCGCCCGTCGAGCGAGTGGGACAGCTCGCGGTGGGCGAGGCGTACGCGATTGCGCAGTTCCTGGACCCGGCGGGGCACGTGCAGGCCCCACATGTGGTCGCGGAAGTGGCGCTTGACCTCACCGACGACGGTGGGCACGGCGAAACTCTCGAACGCCGTGCCGCGCTCGGGGTCGTAACGGATCACCGCCTTCACCAGTCCTAGGACGGCTACTTGTTCGAGATCTTCGAGGGACTCTCCACGGTTGCGGAACTGGCGGGCCAGTCGCTCGGCCATGGGTATCCAAGCCTCCACGACCTGCTGCCTCAGTGCCTCCTTCTCGGGCCCGTCGGGCAGGTGGGCGATTTCCTGGAACTCGGCCGAGGTGTCAGGCGCGTCGTCGTGGGGGTGCTTCGCTGAGGGGCGCTTGGCCTGTACTCGTGCGGTCGTCATGGGGAACAGCTCCCTGGACGGCGGTCTGTATTCACCACAGGAGCGGTTTGCGCCGGTGCCCGGGACAAGACGCACCCGGGGCGAGCGCAGAGCCGCTGCTCCCGCGGGCGTGCCTTCGGTCCGAAGCACGGTGTTCGCTTGCCCGAGCGGACAGGGGACAAACTGATCACGGAGCGGGCCCCGTGGGTTTTCCCGGGGGCCGCCTCGCCATCTGAGGTGTCCGAAATGCCGGGCGGGTCTCCATCTACGGTAATCCCGCCGGACCGCTACTGCATCCGAGCCATGGGGCGCTGATCAGGCGCTCGTGGCGGCCTCGTCGCGTGCGCACGACGCACCGGCCGCCCCGCGGGGTGATCCGCGGCGCGGCCGGTGGCTGGTGCGGTGGCTCGTACGGGTCTCGTGCGGGCTCGTGGGGTGGCCGCTCAGGCGGGCCAGGTGCCGGTGAGCCGGCGGACGCCCGTCGCGCCGCCGCGCTGGACGGTCGCCCGTACACCCGCGCTGATCGCGCCCTGAAGGGCCGCGGCGGGCAGCAGCTCACGCCAGGTGGCGTCCTCGTCGGTGGCCTTGGGCGCCTGGTCCTGGCCCGGAAGATGCTTCCAGACGGCCTTGAAGATCGCGCCGGCGATCATGCCGCCGATCAGGCCGGCCACAGTGGCCAGCACTTTGTAGATCACCCTGCCCACGGCTCAGCTCCTCCCGCCGCCCAGGCGGCGGGACCTGCCGCGCCTGCCACGGACGACCAGCACCGCGACGAGGGCCAGTCCGGCCACGACGGCGGCCGGTGCGGGCCGGCGCCGCCCGGTGTCCGCCGCTTTCGACGCGACGGCCCGGACCGGTGCGGGGGTCTTGTCCTGCACCCGGTGGGCGGCGTCGGACGCGGTGTGCCGGACCTGCTCCCTGACGTCCGCGGCCTTGTGCTGCACGCGGCTCTTCACGTCGGCCTTGGCCGCCAGCTGCTCCACCGTTGCCGCCAGCCGCTCGCGGGCCTCGATCACCTGGCCGCGCATCTCCTCGGGGGTGTGGCTCATCGGTGCGCCCTCTCCCTGATCTCTTCGACGTCTGCTCTGACTCCGCTGATCGCCTGTTCGGGCTTCAACGGTGTGGCACGGCGGGTCACCCACCTGCCGAGCAGAGCGAGGACGGCCGCCACGAAGAAGAGCATTCCGGTCAAGATCAGAGCGGCGGCCCAGACCGGGATCGCCACGGCGAAGGCGGCGATGACCGTAGCGACCAGGGCCTGGAGGCCCAGCAAGGCGAGCAGTCCGGCGCCGCCGAACAGCCCGCCGCCGAGGCCGAGGCGCTTGCCCTTGCTGGTCATCTCCGCCTGCGCGAGCCGCAGCTCACTGCGGACCAGCTCGGACAGCTGTTCGCTGGCCTGCTTGACGAGCACGCCCACCGACTGCTGCCCGTTCGGCGTGGCGGCCATCCGCTGTTCCGCACCTACGGCGGGCTGCCCGGGCGCCGAGCGGCCGGCCTTCTCCGCACGGGCCCGGTGCTTGGTGCGATGCAGGGTGTGGGTCACCTGGTCTCGCCTCCCTCGTGCACGGTGAACGACTGGACCTTGATCAGCCGCCCGGACGGGCGGCCTCGTGGCGCCGACGGTGTCAGTACGAGTTCCTCGTACCGGCTGAGTGCCAGAACGATGCCGAGCATCGCCATCGGTATGAGTAGGGCGAGCAACACCATGGGATTCGTCCTTCCCTGGGCGCCCGCCGGGCTCATGCTGAAGGCGGCGGGTCTGCGGACCGAGTGACCCGGCCCGCACAGATCAAACGTTTCCGGGTGATCGGGCCCGGGGCACTCCCCCAGCTACCGCTGGGGGAGGAACGTCCACCCGAAGACCGATGGCCCACCACGACTCCGGGGACTCCGGGGACACGGCTCGGGCCCGGGTTCGTTGACGTTCCCGGGCCCGAGCCCCCTGCTCCCAACTCACGGCCGCTCGGCCGAGCTCCGGGTCCCCTGTCCCGCACCGTCCAAACACACCTGCGCCATGCGTCTCCTCCGACCCTCTGCTCTCAGGTGCACCGGGACCGGGCGCCCCGCCGGGTCCGCCCGGACACCACCTGCCGGTCGGGATGGCGCCGCAGATACTCCGCCTCCAGCTCCGCCATGCGCGAGCTGTGCGCCACCAGGGCGTCAGCGGATCCGTACAGCAGGGTCTCGTGGCGGGTGCGGTGGATGGTCTCGAGCTCCTTGAGCAGGTGGTGATCGTCGAGTTCGGCCGGATCGACGCCGCCGCCCCGCCGTCGAGGGTCGCCCATCGGGCACTCCTTCCGTCACCTGCGTGAACCGGACCGGCCACGCAGCGCAGCCGTGTTGCTGCCCGAGGGCCGGGTACCCGGTCGGCGCGGCCGACACCGGTCCGCGGGGACCAGTGGGGATCCGTACGGAGGGAGCGTGGTGCAGCTCGCGTCGCCGGCCCGGTCACGGACGAGGCGCTGTTCGCGGCGGTTGCGGCGACCGGTGTGAGCCGGGGGGAAGAGCACAAGGACCAGGAGGTCGAGATGGAGCGAGGAAGCAACCGGCTCAACGTGCACCGGGACGACGAGATGAAGCACGAGCTGCAGGGACTGCTGCGCTCCGGGCACCCCACCCGGTCCGAGGAATGGCACGACCCCGAGCCCGCGGCCGACGACGACCCGGAGGTCGCGGCGGGTCCCGTCCCGGTGCGGGGAGCCGTCGGTGACGCCGAGGCGCTCCGGTTCGAGCTGGCACGGCACCTCGGCCGTACGCCCTTCCCGGCCAAGCGGCGGCAGCTGCTGCAGACCCTGACCGAACGGCACGCACCCGACCGGCTGATCGAGGTGGTCAACCAGCTGCCACCGGACCGGACGTACGGCAATGTGCAGGAGGTGGTCACGGCTCTCGGCCGCCGCACGCGCGCGTGACGGGACGTCCGACGCCGGACCTGCGAGTCCGGGCTCCGGGCCCCTCGCCATGGAGGGGCTCACGTCGGCCGCATAGCCCATCCGGCGACGGGTACAGCGGGCAGCATCACGGACTCCGTACCAACCCAGCACCACCGTACGAGAGAAGGCGAACTGCCATGGCACAGTACGTGAGGGATGTCATGACCCCGGCCGTGACGGCTGTGCGCCCCGACGCGTCGCTCGTCGAGGCGGCCCAGTTGATGCGCGCCCAGGACATCGGAGATGTGCTCGTCGCCGAGGACGGCCGGCTGATCGGGATGCTCACCGACCGGGACATCACGCTCCGCGCTGTCGCCGACGGTGTGGATCCGCTCACGGTGAGCGCCCAGTCGGTGTGCACCCCCGAGCCGGTGACGGTCCGTCCGGACGACACGGTGTCGACGGCGGTGACCCTCATGCGGACCCACGCGATACGGCGACTGCCGGTCGTCGAGAACGACCTGCCGATGGGCATGGTGAGCATCGGCGACCTGGCTCAGGAGCAGGAACCCGACTCCGCCCTGGCGGACATCAGCCGGGCAGCCCCGGACAGCTGGCCGGGCACCTTCCCCACCTGACCGGCCCTGGACGGTGACGACGACCCATCGCACTGCCGTCGGCGGGTAGGCGTCGTGCATGGCTGATCCGACGAGTCGAGGCAGACCCGGCATCCGCACGTTCCTGAGCGTGCAGGACCGCATGCTCTTCGAGCGGGTGGCGTCCCGCCACTGGCCTGGGGCGGAGCCGGTGCTGCCCCGGCTGAGCCGGAGTGCCAACCACGGTCTGCTGTGGTTCGGCATCGCCGCCGGGATGTGGGCGGCGGGCGGCGGACCGGGGCGGCGGGCGGCTGCGCGCGGGGTCGCCTCGCTGGCGCTCGCCTCGGCCACGGTCAACACCCTGGGCAAACAGGCAGCGCGCCGGGCACGCCCCGTCCTGGACCAGGTTCCGCTGATCCGGCGGCTGCGGCACCAGCCGTTCACCACGTCCTTCCCCTCGGGGCACTCGGCATCCGCGGCGGCCTTCGCGGTGGGAGCCGCGATGGAATCGCGCCGCTGGGGAACCGCACTGGCGCCCGTCGCGGCCTCGGTGGCCTTCTCGCGGGTCTATACGGGGGTTCACTATCCGAGCGATGTGCTGGCCGGCGCGACGCTGGGCGCGGGTGCGGCGTTCGCGGTGCGCGGGCTCGTACCGTCGCGGTTCCAGCTGCCGCCGCCGGCCAGGCCGCGCGCCGATGCACCCGCGCTGCCCGAGGGCGCTGGCCTGGTCGTCGTGGTCAATACGGCATCCAGAGCGCTGCCGACCGCCCTCGGGGACCCGATACGGCAGCTGCGCGCGGCGCTGCCGAGGGCGAAGGTGGTGCGCTACGAGGCGGATGCCGGGCCGCTGCGGACGGTGCTGGACGAGGCCGCGCGGGATGCACGGCGGCGCGGTGGAGCGCTCGGGGTCTGCGGCGGCGACGGCACGGTGAACGCGGCGGCGACGACCGCACTGAAGCACGCCGTGCCTCTGGTCGTCGTGCCGGGAGGGACCTTCAATCACTTCGCCGGCGATCTGGGGATCGAGACCGTTCAGGACGCCTGCGCCGCGGTGGCCTCGGGCAGCGCGGTGCGGGTGGACGTGGGCCGGATGACCCCGGAGACCGGGCATCCGGCCCAACCGGTCCACTTCCTCAACACCTTCAGCCTCGGCAGCTATCCGGAGCTGGTGCGCGTGCGCGAGTCCTGGGAGGACGAGCTGGGTGGCCCGTTGGCGAGCCTGCTCGGCGTGGTGCGGGTGCTGCGCACCTCCCGGCCGGTCACCGCCGAGGTGAACGGGCGGCGGCGGTCGATGTGGCTGCTGTTCGCCGGCAACGGGGCCTACCGTGGCGTCGGCGTCGGCGTCGCGCCGGTACGCCGCTACGACCTGGCGGACGGCCTGCTCGACATCCGCATCGCGCACGCCGGGCACTTCGCCCGTACCCGGTTGCTGACCGCGGCCGTCACCGGGGTGCTGAGACGCTCACCGGTGTACGCGTCGGCGCGCTGCCGACGGCTGCGGATCTCGGGGCTGCCGGCGGGCACGGACATGGCGTACGACGGAGAGGTCGGGCCCGCCCCGCCGGCGTTCGTCATCGACACGCTGCCGGAGGCGTTGACGGTCTACCGCCCGGCGCCGGAGTGACCAGCCGGCGCCCGAAGCCATGACCTGTCCGTATCGTGATACGCCACTCTCGAATAACGAGATGCCCGGGATATCCTGGCGACACCTGCTGACGCACAGTCGAGAGGGGAGCCGCCATGCCGGAAACCGCACCGGAAAGGGCCCGAGGGAACGCTCCGGAGCATGCTCGGGGGAATGCGGCGGGGCGGTCGGCCGTCTACACGCACGGTCACCACGAGTCAGTGCTCCGCTCGCACCGCTGGCGCACCGCGGCCAATTCGGCGGCCTATCTGATCGGCGAGCTGCGCCCCGGCCTCTCCCTGCTCGACGTGGGCTGCGGTCCCGGCACCATCACGGCCGATCTGGCGGCGCTGGTCGCACCCGGCAGGGTTGTCGCCGTCGACGCGGCGGCGGACATCCTGGACCAGGCCCGCTCGACCACTGCCGAACGAGGCCTGGAAACCGTCGAGTTCGCCTCGGCCGACGCGCACGACCTGAACTTCCCCGACGACTCCTTCGACGCGGTCCACGCCCACCAGGTGCTCCAGCACGTCGCCGACCCCGTACGAGCGCTGCGCGAGATGCGACGGGTGTGTCGGCCCGGCGGCGTCGTCGCGGTGCGCGACAGCGACTACGCGGCGATGACCTGGTATCCGCAGGTGCCGGGCCTGGACGACTGGCTGGAGCTGTACCGGCGGGTGGCGCGCGCCCATGGCGGCGAGCCGGACGCGGGCCGGAGGCTGCTCTCCTGGGCGCGGCAGGCCGGCTTCGAGGACATCACCGCCACGGCCGGGACCTGGTGTTACGCGACGCCCGAGGAACGCGCCTGGTGGAGCGGCCTGTGGGCGGACCGTACGACACAATCCGACTACGCCCGGCGCGCGGTGGACGGCGGCCACGCCACGAAGGCGGACCTGCAGCGGATCGCGGACGCATGGCGCACCTGGTGCGAACGGCCGGACGGCTGGTTCGCCGTGCTGCACGGCGAAGCACTCTGCCGGTAGCCCGCAGCGGTGTCGTCCCCGAACCGGAGGAAGCGATCTCGTGCCCCGGCGGGGCCAACTAGGCTCGTCCGTATGGAGATCTTGGGAACCACCTTGCGTGTGTGCGTCGACGACCTCGAGGCCGCAGTCGGTGTCTATGAACGCCTGACGGGCAGCCGGGCCCAGCGTTTCCAGCGCGGCGGTGTCTCCGTCGCTGCGGTGGGCGCCTTTTTGCTGATGAGCGGGCCGGAGCACGAACTCGAAGTGCTCCGGAAGGTCGTGGCCACGCTCGCCGTGAAGGACGTGGACGAGGCGTTGGGGGCGCTGACGGAGGTGGGCGCCGAGATCATCGCCGGTCCGCTGCCGACTCCGGTGGGCCGGAACCTGCTGGCCCGCCACCCCGACGGTTCGGTGTTCGAGTACGTCGACCGCGGCGGGCCGGGTCCGACGGAACGTCAGCCGGCCGGCCTGTCACGGTAGTCGTACCGCCGCGGCAGCGGGTGCTCGGCGCGGGCGCGTACCTGTGCCTCGCTCGTCACGGGGCCGTCCCCGGCGACGAGCCGCTCCGCGACCGCGTACCAGGTCTCCTCCAGAGCCTCCCCGCCCGCAGGCAGATCGGCCATCGCGAATCCCGCGTCGAAGACGGCCCGGGCGGCGGGGGCGTCGTCCTGGGCGAGCAGCAGCTGTGCCCGCAGGAGCTGGAAGCGGCCACGCTCGCGGATCCCGGGCGGCATGGACTCCAGCACGTCGCGCGCCTCGGCGGTCCGCCCGCACGCCAGCAGCGCGGCCATGGCCTCGTGCCCGAGCACGGCGAGGATCCGGTCTGGGTGCCCTGCGTCAGGCCTTTCGGGCGCCGCGCCTGCGCCTGATCGTGTGTCGGTGTCGGCGTTCGCTCCCGACTGTGCCGCGACGATACGGACCGCGCGCAGCAGGCGGTCCGCTGCGCGGTCCGGGGCACCCGACTCCGCGTCCGCAACCGCCAGGCAGCGCAAGGCCCACTGCGTCTCGGCCCGGGACAGCGAGCGTTGCCAGCTGCGCGCCGCCTGGGCGCGGTCACCCGCGTGCCACTGGGCGACTCCCAGGTGGTACTCGGCCGACGCGCCGGGCCGGGCCTCCTCCAGAAGAGCCCGCCACGCCGGGGAGACGAGCGAGGTGCCCGGGTCGTTCGCCGGGCCTGATTCCGGCAGTGCACCGGTGAGCAGCAACTGCAGCCAGGGCCGCTGCTCGTCGCCGAGGGTGGACTCATGGAAGGGGGTGCCCGGGAGTTCGTACGCGGCGCGCGCCACTTCGAGCGCGCCCCATCCCGAGCCGGTCGCCAGGCTCTCCTTCGGCTCGTCGTCGACGCTCGGGAGCCACGCGGTGTACGCCGCGTCGACGCGCCGCGGTGCCTGCTGCAGGCGGGTTTCCGCCTCGGCATGGGCCGCGGCCCAGTTCCCGCCGTGGACGGCCGACGGCTCCGCAGTCAGTGGCCCGTACGCCTCGAGCCAGGACAACTCGGCGCCCGCCTCGAGAAGAGCAGCCGCGGGGACGGCCGCGGTGGACCACCGGGCGACGGGGACCGGCCGGTCGTGGGGGTTGCGGATGCGGACGCCGACGTAGAGGAAGTCCGCATCGTCCGGCAGCCATATGTCGACTTGGAACGGCGTGTCGCAGCTCCGCTCCCACTCCCACAGCCGCAGCATCTCCCCGCCGTCGGGAGCGGGCAGCCGGGCGGCGTGCAGCGCGGCGCAGGAGGAGGCGGCGTGGCCGCATGGGCCGACGCTCCACTCGAGTCCACCGGAGAACCAGGCGCCGTTGGGTGCGAGGGTGGCGGACCGGAACACCGAGCCAGGGTCGAGGAGTTCCCGCCCGCTGGGCTTGTGGTGGAGGGAGTGGAGGCGGCCGCCGAGGCCGGGAAGAACCGTGGCTCGCAGCCGGTCGTTCTCGACGACGATGGCGTCGAGGTCGAGGGGGCGGGGGTCGTGGCCGTCGTCAGCGAACTGCCGGGTGGGCAGCCCCGGGCGAAAGTGCTCGTCGACGATCCAAGGGAACTCTCCCGCTGCCCACCGTGGGGGGCTTGTCCCCCAGGCTCCGTCCTGTCGGGGGTCCCCACGCTGGTCGATGCTGTGGAGTGCGTCGAGCGGCTGCAGTGCGGCCAGGGGGTTTTCCCGTCCGAAGGGAACACCGGGCAGGGTCAGTACGGTCCGTCGTACGGTCGTGGGCACGGCAACCTCGCTCCCTCGTCCGGGGGCCGCCGCCTCGCCGGGCGCCCCCCGATGACCATGGAACACTTTCGCGGGCAGACTGAACAGGCCGTCTGTCGGCGGGAGTTGAGCCGATGGTCGAAAACAAGCGGAGGTCGGAGCAGCTAGGTCCTGTCCGGTCGATCAGGCCGGACCGGGCCTAGGCGGTCACCGCAAGGTGGTCGTCAGTGTGGAGCGGGCCGGTCGTCGATCATCTCGGCGGTGATCGCCCAGCGCTCGTGGTCCCGCCACGCGCCGTCGATGAAGAGGAAGTCGGGCGAGAAGCCCTCCAGCCGGAAGCCCAGGCGCCGGACGAGCCGGCGCGACGCCTCGTTGGCGGGCTGGATGTTGGCCTCGAGCCGGTGCAGGCCCAGCGGCCCGAACGCGTACCGCACGACCAGACCGAGCCCTTCGGTCATCCAGCCCCGCCCGGCGGCGTGCACAAAGGCGCCGTAACCCACGGAACCGCACTGGAAGCCGCCGCGGACGATGTTGTTGATGGCGATGCCCGCGGCGATCTTGCCGGTGGTCCGCTCGCAGACCACGAAGCCCTCGTTGGTGGGCAGGGCGAACTTCGCCGTCCATCGCCGGTACTCTTCGGCGTTGGTGGGCATGAAGGCCCAGGGGTGGTGCAGTTCCGCGCTCGCCCGCACGCCCGCAGTGAACTCCTCCTGGTCTTCCGGCGTGATGTACCGGATTCCCACATGGGTCCCTGCGGCGAGAAAGGCGAGGTCGGGCATCGGCCCATCATACGGACCCCTGCGCAGGGCCCCGCCGGCGTTGACAGCCGGTGTCCCCTGTCCGTGTCCGTGGTCCGTGTCCGCGCCACTGTCGGCGTCCGCATCCGTCAGGGGCAGCGCTCCCGAGACGGTACGACCATGACCTTGATCGGCTTGCCCGTGAACACCGCGCCCGCGGCCGGACGGTGGGAGCACACCCGCCAGCCCGAAGGGGAGCGGACGATACGCCCCTGACCGCTGACATCGACGGCATGAACGACGGTCCGGGTGCCGGCCTCGTCGTGGACACGGGACAGCGGTCGGCCACGGAAGTCCGGCATCGGCAGACCCGTCGGCATCGTGGTGTCCCGCGGGCCGGTGCCGGGACAGGGCTCGTCGAGCCTGACCACACCGAGGGTGATCTCGGCCGTGGGCTCGACGGGGCCGGGGCGTGGTTCCTGGGTGCACACCTTCCACTGCTGCCCGACCACCTGCCGGCGGTCCCGTCCGAGGGCGTCGTACGTGCGGGGCTCGGCGAAGCCCGCGGCCCGGGCCGCGGCGCGGGCGGCGTGCACCCGCCTGCCGACCATGTCCGGCAGCGGCCTGGGCCCGGCCGGAACCGTGGGGCCGGGGCCCGCCGCAGCGTGAGGAGGCGTGATGGCAGGCTTTTTGGTGATCTTGACGGTTTCCGTGGTTCTGGGGGGTGCTCCGGACACCGCTGGGGCGAACGTGACGGCGAACGTGGCGACGAGGAGCGGCCCGAGGGCCGCGGCTCCCCTCACTTTCGCCGTCCGAAGAGATAGCCGCCGCACAGGAAGCCGATCAGGGCCGTCATGAGCAGCGCCAGCCACAGCGGCATGACGACCTCGGGGATCAGCACACGTATCTTGGTCTGCCGGGTGTTCTCGAAGATGAAGACGAGGCCGAGCACCGCGACGACGGTGAGCGCGATCCTGGCGGGAGTCATGAGGTCGGCCCAGCGCCCTGCCCCGCGCCCGCCGCCCGGTTTTCTGCCCGTCGAAGTCTTGGCGTTCATGTCCGGGAACCTTCTTCCGGGATCTCGTCCGGCCACCCCCTCGCCTTCAGCATGCGCCTTCCTCGACGGCGGCCGCCCGCGGGCCCGGTCCCTACGGGGACGGCCGTTGATCCGGACGGGTGAGGGGGCCGCCGAGGTGTACGGCGCAGGCGGCCGCGTAGTCGGGCGGGACGGCCACATCGCCCAGGAGCCAGCCCGGCGGATGCACCGGGGCCGCCACGGCCCCGACGTACGTGACGGAGGGGCTTTCGGCGAGGCCGGTCCCGGTGCCCTTCAGATATGCCTCCTTGCGGGTCCAGCAGCGGGCGAAGAAGGCGGGACGAAGGTCGCCGGCCAGCGCCGCGAGCTCGCTGCGCTCCCTGGGATGCAGCGCCGTCGCGACCTCCTCCACCGTCGCGGACGACGGCACCAGCTCGACGTCGACCCCGACCGGGGTGTCCGAGAAGGCGAGCAGCACCAGATCCCCCGAGTGGGAGAGCGAGAAGTGCGGTGCGGTTCCGGCCACCGCCGGGCGGCCGTGCGGGCCGCCGCAGTTCGGGCAGGGTTCCCGGAGCAGCTCGACCCCCGCCGGATCGCTGCCCAGATAGGCGCCGAGCAGCCGCCGCAACGCCACATGGGCGACCCGGTAACGGTCACGGTCCACGTCCCGGTGAAAGCTCCGGACCCGCCGCCGCTCTTCCGTGTCGAGCAGCCGCTCGTCCTCGGCGGCCCACCGGGCCTGTGCGGACACGCCCACGGACCACAGCTGCGGCGGACCCGAGGCCGCCGCCCACGGGCCGGGCAGCGGATCCACACCGAAGCGGCGAGGGAGCAGCGGCTGGGCGACCCGCCCCGGCGCGTCACCGGCCCGTGGGCCCGGCAGCGAGGTGAACGCCCCGGGACCCGGGCCGGACCGGCGGTCACCGTCGCCCACGGCGCCGGCCGGCGGGCCGGCGGCGGTCATCGTCCGGTCTCCTGGTCCATGCCGGACGACGATACCCGCGCGCCTGGAGAGGAGAGACCGGCCGCCTCCAGAGGGGGCACGTCCGGCGCGGTGAAGCCGAAGGTCTGGGCATAGAGCGAGAGTTCCGCCTCCAGCGCCCGGATCATGGTCTCGGCACGGCGGAAGCCATGTCCCTCCCCCGCGAAGGTGAGGTACGTGTGGGGGACTCCCCGCCCTGCCATTTCCGCGATGAATCGCTCGCACTGAGCGGGTGGACAGATCACGTCGTCCAGTCCCTGCAGCAGGAGAAAAGGGGCTGCGATCCGGTCGGCGTGGTGCAGGGGCGACCGGTCGCGGTAGCGCTCCGGGACCTCGGCCGCCGGCCCGACGAGGCCCTCGAGATACTGCGACTCGAAGTCGTGCGTCCCATCGGTGGCCCAACCCAGCAGATCCAGCACGGGGTAGCTGATCGTGCCGCAGGCGTAGACGTCCGTACGGGTGAGGGAGGACGCCGCCGTCCAGCCGCCGGCGCTGCCGCCGCGGATGGCGAGACGCGCGCGGTCGGCGGTGCCCTCCTCGGCCAGCGCCTCGGCTACAGCGGCGCAGTCCTCGACGTCCACCACTCCCCACTGCCCGCGCAGCCGGTTGCGGTAGACCCGCCCATAGCCCGTCGACCCCCCGTAGTTGACCTCGGCGACCCCGATGCCCCGAGAGGTGAAGTAGGCGATCGCAAGGTCGAGCACGAGGGGAGCGCGGCTGGTGGGCCCACCGTGCGCCCACACCACGTAAGGCGGGAGCTCGCCGGCCGGAGCGATGTGGTCCGGACTGTGCGGAGGGTGGATATGGGCGTGGATCTCCCGGCCGCCCGGTCCGGTGAAGGTCCGCATCTGCGGGTCGGGGTAGTACGCCGGGTCGACAGGGTCGTGATGCTCCGCGCCGATCACGCGCGTCCGGCCGGTGGCGGTGTCCAGTTCCACCACCTCGTAGGCGCTGCGGGGACTGGCGGCGACGCCGACGACCCGGGTGTCCTCGGCCGCGAGAGTCGGGGTCCACTCCGTCCACGGTCCTGCCACATCGCAGAGGTCGCCGGTCTCCGGGTCCAGAATCCCGAGCGAGGTGGCCCCACGCCCGTGCACCACGGCGATCAGGCCGGTGGGCAGCGGGGCGAACCAGCAGGAGCCGATCCGCCAGAGCGGCCCGCCGAACTCCTCCGCGCGCGGGCACAATTCGGTGCTCACAATCGTCCCCTGCGCGAACGCGTCGGGATCGATCCGTCGCAGATTCCACCAGCCGGTGATGTCGGTGACGAATATCAGCGCCCCGTCCGACGCCCATTCGACCTGGGCGACGGACTCGGCCGTCCCGGGTCGCTCGCTGCCGCCGACGATCGTCCGGGCCCCGATGAACGTGCCTTCCTCGGTGACCTCCGCGAGCTTGACCACCGTCCGGTCCCAGGGCATCTGCGGATGGTCCCAGGCGATCCAGGCCGCCCGCCGCCCGTCAGGAGAGAGCTTCGGTCCGGTGACGAAGCGGTTCCGGTCGTCCGTGAGTTCCCGGATCCGCTTGCGCTCGTCCGCGGCCGAGCCGTCCAGGGGGACGGCTGCGATGACGCGCCGGACGTCGGTCGGCCCTTCGCCGGTGAACTCCTCCAGCACACACCAGACTTCGCCCCGGTCGGGGTGGAGGTGCGGATCGGCCCAGCGCAGCCCGCCTCCCACCGTCGAGACGGGGGTGAGCGGGCGTGGCTCCGGAGCGTCGGGAGCGTCGGGCTCGAAGGCGTAGAGCCGCTGATCGGCGAAGTCGACGAAGACGACCAGGGGTCCGCCCTCGGCGCGGGGGACGGCGACCCACGGCTGTCCGCCGTACTCGATGACCCTGCTGCGGACGTTCCAAGGTGCGGGCAGGACCGCGTGCACGGTCCCGTCCGCGCGCCGCCGGACCAGCGCCCGCCGGCCGCCCTCGGCCGGACGTGGCTCGGTCCACCACACCTCCTCGCCGACCGTCCCGAGGAACTCCGGCCTCCCGTCGTGGGAGGCGGCCAGCGCGGCGTCGATGGGCGACCGCCAGGTGCCGTACGGGGCCGTGGTCACCATGTCCTCACGCCTCCAGGAAGCTGCTGGTCGTCCCCGCGTCGGCGGCCGGGAAACCGCCGGTCGCCAGGCTTCCGCCCGTCGTGGTGCCGTCCGTCGTGGTGCCGTGCTTCGGGCTGCTGTGCTTCATGAAGTGGTCGAGCACCCGCACTCCGAAGTGCAGCGCCTCGACCGGGACCCTTTCGTCCACGCCGTGGAACAGCGCGGCGTAGTCGAAGCCCTCGGGCAGCTTCAGCGGCGAGAAGCCGTAGCCGGTGATGCCGAGCCGGGAGAACTGCTTGGCGTCGGTGCCGCCCGGCATGCAGTACGGCACGGTGCTCGCACCGGGGTCGAAGAGCTCGACGGCGTCTCGCAGGGCCCGGTACGTCACCGAGTCGACCGGAGCCTGCAGGGCCACCTCCCGGTGCCGGAACTCCCAGTCCACGTGCGGGCCGGTGAGCCGGTCGAGGGTGGCTCGGAACTCCTCCTCGGTGCCCGGGAGCATCCGCCCGTCGATGCATGCGGTCGCGCTCCCCGGAATGACGTTGATCTTGTAACCGGCCTCGAGCATCGTCGGGTTCGCGCTGTTGCGTACGGTCGGCTCGACGAGCGCCCCGGCCGGTCCCAGCTCCGCGATGAGCCCGTCGACCTCCCGGGCGAGGTCCCCGGGGTCGGTGGCGGACAGGTCGGCCTCGACGCCGTACAGCTCCGCCAGCTCGGTCAGTGCGGCACGCACGGTCGGAATCAGCCGGACCGGCCACTCGTACTCCCCGACCCGTGCGACCGCCGCGGCCAGTCTGCTCACCGCGTTCGACCGGTTGACCTTGGAGCCGTGGCCCGCCCGGCCGCGGGCCGTCAACGTGAGCCAGGCCGTGCCCCGCTCCCCCGCCGCGATCGGGTAGAGCCGCATGCCGCCTGCGTGGAAGGTGAACGCCCCCGACTCGCTGATCCCTTCTGTGCAGCCCTCGAACAGCTCGGGGTAGCGGTCGGCGAGGAACCCGGAGCCGTACTCCGCGCTGTCCTCCTCGTCCGCGGTGAAGGCCAGCACGATGTCGCGCCGTGGCTTGATCCCGGTGCGGGCCCAGGCCCGGACGACCGCGAGGACCATCGCGTCCATGTTCTTCATGTCGATCGCGCCACGGCCCCACACCACGCCGTCCCGGATCTCCCCGGAGAACGGGTGCACGCTCCAGTCGGCGGGCTCGGCGGGTACGACATCGAGATGGCCGTGCACCAGCAGCGCGTCTTCCGCCGGGTCGGTGCCCTCGATGCGGGCCACCACATTCGTGCGCCCCGGGGCACCTTCCAGAAGAGCCGGCTCCAGCCCCGCCTCGGCGAGCCGCTCGGCCACATACTCGGCCGCGGGCCGTTCGGTGCAGTCGCCGCCCCCTCGGTTCGTGGTGTCGATGCGGATCAGCTCGGCGGTGAACCGCACCGCTTCGTCGAGCGCCCGGGGGTCGATCGCGTCAGCCATACTGCTCCTCCACAGCGGACGAGACGATGGTCGTGACCGCCTTGAAGCAGCGGATGCCCTCGTACATGGTGTCCGTGGTGTACCCGACCCGGCGCTCCCCGGTGGCCTCCACGCCCGGCACGACTGTCGCCGCACCGGCCAGATGCTCCGCGTCGAACTCCAGCTCCATCGCGAACGGCCCGCCCCTCGCCGGGTCGTGCCGCACCGCGAGCGCGGCGGCCTCCTTGGCGGCTGCCTGGATGTCCGCCGCCGTGCGCGCCGGCGGACGGCACACCGCGGCGTACCGCGAGACGTAGTCCTTGACCGCCACGCCGTGCGCCCGCGGCGCGTACGCCGCGGCGTCCTCGCAGGTGCGGTCGTCGCCGGTCACCAGCACGACCGGCACCCCGTACTCCGCCACCACCAGGGAGTTGAGCAGGCCCTCGCTCGCGCGGGTGCCGTTCACCCACACACCCGTGATGGAGTTGGCCAGATAGGTGTGCGCCAGCACTCCTTCCGTCCCCGCGCCGGTGTGATAGCCGACGAACGCGATGCCGTCCACGTCCCCGTGCTGCACGCCCTCGACCATGCTCAGGGACTTGTGCCGCCCGGTCAGCATCTGAGCGCGCTCATCGAGCCGCTCCAGAAGCAGATTGCGCATCGTCCAATGCGCTTCGTTGACCAGCACCTCGTCGGCACCACCGGCGAAGAATCCGGCGATCGCCGCATTGACGTCGGACGTGAACAGGGAGCGGCAGCGCTGCCACTGCTCACTGCCCGGAAGCACATCGGCAGGCCAGGTGACGCCCGTGGCGCCCTCCATGTCCGCGGAGATGAGGATCTTCATGCCTGTAAGTTACGCGGTCCAACAGGGCTCTGACGCCACCTGTGGAAAACTCGGCACGCCGCCCGGGTCCACACCGCTACACAGGACATCGCCGCAGGTCAGACCGTACGGCCCAGCACGAACCAGCGAGCCGGCAGCTCGATTCGCGTGCCGTCCTCGAGGTATTCAGTCTGTGCGAGCGCTGTGTCGCCCTGCGCCAGCACCTCCAGCCCGGCCTGCCGCAGCAGCCGCGGCACCTCCGCGTCGTCCGCCTCCGCGGGCTTGAGCCCGTGTTTGAAGACCCGGGCGAGCTTCGGCGGCGGACCGTCCGGCGACTGCACCGCACGCTGCAGCACCGCCTTGGACGCTGACGTGAGTTCTGCCACGAAGGCCCGGCCGGCCGTGCCGACCATGCCCGCCACGGCGGCCGCGACACCCGGGCGGTCCTGCGGCTCGCTCTGATGGATGACGGCACGCATATAGACGTTGGTGTCACCGAGCTGCTCGTGGAGCTCCCGTACGTCGTCCACGTCGGTCAGATTGAGCTGCCGGAACTCCGCGACGCTCTCGGAGTCAGCGCGGCGCGCATGCTCGATCGCAGCGGACGAGAGATCCACGCCGATCGCCCGGGGGAACCGGGTGGCCAGGTAGCGGGTCTGGGTCCCGTTGCCACACCCCAGGTCGACAATGGGCAGCGACGGGTCCGCATGCGGTGCGAACCACTCCATGTGCGGAATCGCCGTGACCGACGGATCGGAATCCCAGATCGCCTCGCCCGGAGCATCGGAGGTGTCCCTCCAGTAGCTCTCCCACGCCTCCCTGTACCGCTGCGACACACTCATGGTGCTCCCTGGATCCGACGGTCCGTCACGATCTTCTACCGCCATGGACGGACCTGGGCAAGAGACGCCGACGATCCTTCACCGGCTGTTCGAGCGAGCCCCCTGCGCCGCCGACGGCGGCAGGGCCTGCTCGAACCACACGGTCTTGCCCCGGAAGCGCGAGCTGGTGCCCCACTCCGTCGTCAGCGCGTCCACGACGCGCAGCCCGCGGCCGTACTCCTCGTCGCGGTCGGCGTGGAGCAGCGTGGGCACCTCACGGTCGTCGTCCGACACCTCGCACAACAGCGCGTCCGCGAAGACCAGCCGTAGCGTCACCTGGTCGGTGTGCGCATGCCGTACGGCATTGGTGACGACCTCGCTCACCAGCAGCTCGGTGGGCTCCACGAGGTCGCCAAGACCCCACCGCGCGAGCTGCTCGCGGACCAGCCTGCGCGCCCGTCCGACTTCGCTCGGCTCGAGGGCGAGACGGCAGCTGACCACATGGTCCACCGGGATGCCGTTGAGCCTGGCCATCAGCAGGGCCACGTCGTCCTTCCGCCCGCCGTGGCCCTCGTCCCAGGTGGACACCGCCAAGGCCCGGATGATGGTGTCGCAGGCGGCGTCCATGGACGCGGCGGGGTGGGCGGCCGACTCGCACAGGGCGACCAGCCCCGCCCTGATGTCCTGGCCTCGCATCTCCACCAGGCCGTCCGTGCACAGGATGAGCCGGTCGCCGGGCGCCACGGGCACCGTGGCCGTCTCGAAGGGCACGCCGCCCACACCGATCGGGGCACCGGTCGGCAGCTCCAGCAGCTCGCTCCGGCCGTCCTCGGCGCGGACGAGAACCGGTGGGATGTGCCCGGCGTTGGAGATCAGCAGCTCAGAGCGGACGGGATCGTAGATGGCGTAGACACAGGTCGCCAGGTAGTGCTCGCCCAGGCGGCGCGCCAGGTCGTCGAGATTGCGCAGCAGCTGCGCGGGCGGCAGGTCGAGCGCGGCCATCGTCTGCACCGCGGTGCGCAACTGCCCCATCATCGCCGCCGAATTGAGGCCGTGGCCCATGACGTCACCGACGACCAGGGCGGTACGTGAGCCCGGCAGCTTGATGGTGTCGAACCAGTCTCCGCCCACCCGCCCGAGCCGGGTGCCCGGCAGGTAGCGGGTGGCAGTGTCACAACCCGCCATGCGGGGGGTGACCTGGGGCAGCATGCTGTCCTGGAGGGTCTCGGCGACGCTCTCCTGGTAGGTGTACATGCGCGCGTTGTCGAGGACCAGCCCCGCGCGGGCAGCGAGTTCGGCCCCTGTCGTCCGGTCCATGTCGTGGAACGGCTCCCGCCCGGGGCGCCGTAGCAGGACCATGAAGCCGAGCACCACGTTGCGGGCCTTGAGCGGCGCGATCAGGATCGACCGCCCGTTGATCAGCGGCCGCAGATCCCGCTTCTCGAACTGCGCGGCGATCCTGTCGCCCAGTTCGTCGTCGATCCGCGGGATGAGCACCGGCTCACCCGTGACCATGCACTGGAAGAACGGGGTGTGCTCGGGGAAGGTCATGGCCTCACCGACCGGCACGGTGTCGTCCCAGCGGCCCGGCTCGTCGTTGTGCTCCACCCAGACCCGGTGCCAGACGGTGGTGACGTCGGGCGTCCCCTCGGGGAAGCTCTCTCCGGCGAGAATCTGGGCCCGCAGATGCGTACCCGCGAAGTCGGCGAATCGTGGCACCGCGGCACTGGTGACCTCGCGGATCGTCCGCGCGAGGTCCAGGGAGGAGCCGATGCCGCTGCTGACCTCGTTGAGGAACTCCAGCCGCTCGCGCACGGCGGCGTATTCGAGGTCCTGCTCGGGCGTCGTCGTCCGCCCAGGGGGGAGCGGGGTGACGACCGTATCGCCTCCGACGCCGGCGGCCTGCCCGCCCGGACGGCGTAAGACCCGGCGCGGCACACCCCAGTCCGGGCTGACGGGCACCCGGTGGTGGCGGCTGAACTCCAGGATGGGATAGCCGAGTTCCAGGACCTGCGCCACGATCCGATTGCTCTCCGCGACGCTCATGCTGGGGAGGATCTCGGGAAGCCGGCTGGCCAGCTCGTCGGCGCCGGGGAACTCGGTGTGCAGGGCGAAGCCGGGGGCGATGCTCTCCCCGAGGGGGTCGTCCAGCCCACCCGTGCCGCGGAGACGGCGGGCGTCCGCCGCGAGCACGAGCAGACGCTCGGGGCCCGGGCCGACGAGGGGGTAGGCCCACCAGAGCACGTCCAGCGCGCCCGCTCCCTCCGGCTCGCCGCCGCCGTGCCCGTTGGTGACACGGCAGGGGCCGGTGACCGGCTGGGGGTCGGGGACACCGCGGGCGTCGGTCGTGGAGAAGCGGGCACGGCCCGCGGCGGGATAGGAGCTCATTCCGCTGAGCGAAGCGTCGAGATCGGGGCCGAGCTCCTCGTACGGCCCGTACCCGCCCTGTTCGGCCAGCGCACCGGACACCGGCAGCAGATCGCCGACCGGCACCCCGATGGCCTCCCGCCTGCCGACCCCGAAGAGTCTCGTGGCGCCGGAGCTCCAGTGGGACACCAGGCCGTCGTCGTCCATGACGACAACGGCAAGCGGAATCCTGCCAGGTGCGGCACTCTGCTGCGGCACACGCGGCGGAACACCACGGTCCATGGCGGGGAGGCTCCTTCCCTGTCGCAAGATCTGCGGCACCGTCACCACAGTACGGCCGAGTAGGAGCACCGCGCGGCTCAACGCGAGAAGAGGTGGTGCGCCCCGGTCGCGGCGAGCGCCGCTCCGTGCCGCGAAGTGCGCCGCGGGCAGCGGAGGGCCCCGTCCTTACGCGGGCGTGCGGTCCGGTGGACGCGGCCATCGCTCCTCATCAACGACCGTCCGACGGATCGAGTTTCACGCGCTTTCACCTGCGCGAGGGACTTCGGGTCGAAGCCGTTGGACTCGCGTCGGCGCTCGTGCGGGCGGCGCCGCCGACGCGGGGTCGTGCGGCAGGCTCGGGACGCGAGGAGTCAGTCCTTGTGGCCGAGTTGCAGATCCCGTTCCGTGCGCCCGCCCCGGGCGACCTGGAGGACCGTGGCCACCGGAGGGTAGCCCGCGGCGATCAACGTGTACTCGCCCGCTGAGAGGTCCACGAAGCGGAAGGTTCCGTCGACGCCGGTCGTCAGCGTGTCGACCACGTTGCCCGCCGCGTCGAGCAGGGTGACGCGGGCGTCCCCCACCGGCCGCCCGTCGTGGCACCGCACGGTGCCCCGCAACACCGCGCCGCCCGCCAACTCGACGTCCTGCCGGGTCTCGCACGACGCCTGCACGGTCACGGGCAGCGCCGCCGGACGGAACGCGGGGGCGCCGGCTGCCAGCACATACTCGCCCGCCACCAACTCCGCCATGACGTAACCGCCTTCGCGGCCGCTGCGCGTCGTCGCGACGACCTCGCCCCAAACGTCCGTCAGCGTCACCGTCGCGTCGCGCACCGGGGTGCCGTCGGCGGTGGTCACGGTCCCCACGAGGCGACCCGCCCCGCCGAGGACGACGTCGAGTTCGACCGGTCGTTCCCCGACCGTGACGCTCAGCGCCCGCGGCTGGTGTCCGGCGGCCGCCGCGACGAGGACGAACGCACCCGAGTCCGGTGTGCTCAGTGCGTACCGGCCGTCCTCCCCGGACGCCCCTCGTCCGATCTGCCGTCCGGTGACGTCGATGAGGGTGAGCGCGGCGCGCGGGACCGCGCTTCCGTCGTGGTGCCGGACCGTGCCACAGACCGGCACTCCGGCGCGGTCGGCCCCTCGCTCTCCGGCCGGAGCCGACCGGGCGGGCGGAATGATCGGGGAGTCGCCGGCTCCGGGCTCGTTGTGGGACACCAGGGGTTTCTCCTTGAGGAGGAAGGCGAGCAGAAGGCCGAGCAGGAGCACCGGCACGAGGTACAGGAAGAGGCGCGGCAGTACGTCGGCGTAGGCGTGGACGTAACGGTCACCCAGCGCCGCGTCCATGGCACGGACCAGCTGCGGGGTGATGGTGTCCAGCCCTGGTAGGCCGACCGCAGCCGCGACATCGGCCCCGCCATCGGACCCCGCCCCCGTGCCGGACGGGAGCTCCTTCGGGTGGCCGTCGGCGAGGCGGTGAGCGATGAGCGTCCCGAAGACCGCCGCGCCGACCGAACCCCCGAGCTGCCGGAGACAGGTGCCGGCGCCGGTGGCCGCTCCCAGGTCGGACGGCGCCACCGAGTTCTGCACGGCCAGGATCAGGACCGGCATAACGAGCCCGATGCCGACGCCGAGGACCGCCATCCACCAGCTGTAGTCCCACCGCGGGGTATCCGCGTCGAGCCGGGACAGCAGCCACATCCCGACCGCCGAGACCGCGCAGCCGAGCACCGGATAGGCCCGGTAGCGCCCGGTACGGGCGATGAGATGGCCGGTGGCGATGGAGGCCAGCACGATCCCGCCCATCATGGGCAGCATCAGCAGCCCGGACTCGGTGGCGCCGACGCCGTGGACCAGCTGCAGGAAGGTGGGCAACTGGCCGGCGGCACCGAGGAGGGCGGCCCCGAGGACCGCGCCGATGAGCCCGGTGACGGTGAAGACCGGGTCACGGAATAGCCGCGGCGGCACGATCGGCTCGGGCACGCAGTGCTCCACGACGACGAAGAGCAGTGCCGTGCCGAGCGCGCCGCAGGCGAGCCCGGCGATGACGCGCGAGGTCCACGCGTGTTCCGTGCCGCCCCAGGTGGCCAGCAGGACGAGACAGGCGGTGGACGCGGCGAGGAGGAGTGCGCCGAGGACGTCGAACCGCCGTTTGACGGCGGGCTTCGGCAGGTCGAGCACCAGCGCGACGACCACCATCGTGACCAGTCCGATGGGCACGTTCGGGTAGAAGCACCAGCGCCAGGAGGCGTGGTCGGTGAGGAAACCGCCGAACAGCGGGCCCGCCACCGGGGCGAGCCCGAAGACGGCTCCGATGAGGCCCAGGTAGCGGCCTCGTGCGCGGGGCGGTACGAGGTCGGCGACGATCGTCTGAACACCGATCAGGAGACCGCCGCCGCCGATGCCCTGGACGGCACGGAAGGCGATGAGTTCGTCCATGGTCCGCGACCGGCCGGCCAGCGCGGACCCGATGACGAAGACCAGGAGCGCGAACTGGACGACGCCCTTGCGCCCGAAGAGGTCGCCGAGCTTGCCGTACAGCGGAAGCCCGATGGTGAAGGCGAGCAGGTACGAGGTCGCAGCCCAGGACGTCCGGTCCAGGCCGGGCAGCTCCCCGACGATCTCCGGGAGCGCGGTCACGACGATCGTCTGATCGAAGGCGGCCGGGAGCAGGGTGAGCATCAGGGCGAAGAAGAGCGTCCGCACCCGGCGCGGCCTGAGTTCGGCGGCCTGTGCGGCTCCGGCTGCTCCGGGGCCCGCGTCGTCGTCCAGGTCCAGGTCCGGGGGCGGGGCCTGGGCGGGTGCGGTGGCCGGCTCGCCGCCCTTCACCACTGTGGTCCCGCCCACGTACAGCTCCCCTCGTCGCATCTGCGCCGCCGCCCATTGTTCGCATTACGCAACAACAGCGAGCAAGCACGACGATTCACCTAAGGAACCGCAGGGACAGGTCACCAACTACGTTGCCCCGGGCGCCTTTCGGCGCTCATCAGCGGCTTTCGCGCCGCGCCGGGTGCATCCGGCCCACACCTCCGCTACCGCGAAAACCACTCGATCGGGCTACTCCCCCACCACTCCGGAACGCCTGCTCACTTCTCCACTTCGGCCGCGAGCCGGGCGAGCACCGCATCGTAGATCCGGCCAAGACCCTTGGGCGCGAAGGTCTTCTCGAAGAAGCCGCCGATACCGCCCGCTCCCGTCCAGACGGTGGTGACGACGACCTTGGCCCGACCCTCGCCCGCAGGCGTGACGGTCCACGTGGTGACCATGGAGGAGTTGCGGTCCTTCTCGACGAGCTGCCCGGCGGTCGGCTCGGAGACCTCGAGCAGACAGTCGCGGACCCGCTTGCTGGTGGCCTGGAGCTTCCAGTGCACCAGCGTCCCCTCGCCGTCGCCGCCCTCGCGCACTTCGTACTCGCTGAAGTGCTCGGGCAGCAGCCTGGCGCGGGTGCCTGTGTAGTCGGAGATCGCGCGGAACACCGCCTCGGGGTCCGCCGCAACGATTCGCTCCGTCGTGGCCTCGACCTGCGCCATCGTTCTTCCTTCCCGTCGATTCAGCTGGCCCGCGCCTGCGTTCGGCGGGCGCCACCCAAGCCAACCACCGGCGGTGCGCCTGCCCAAATCGGGGCCACCACTGGCGCAATTCGAACGCACGTTCTAGCATGCCGTGATGTGCAGGGAAAGGGAGGCGCCATGCGCTGGGACGGTCTGAGCAGTGGCAGTACGAGCGCGGCGGCGCCCTCGCTCTTCGGCGTGGACGCGGTGACCCGCACCTTCGACACCCCCGAGTTCCGCGGAATCACCTTCCACGAGATCCGGGCGCGCTCGATCGTCAACCGCGTGCCGGGCGCCTCCCGGCTGCCCTTCGAGTGGACGGTCAACCCGTATCGCGGCTGCACCCACGCCTGCGTGTACTGCTTCGCGCGCAAGACGCACGGCTATCTCGACCTCGACACCGGGACCGGATTCGACTCCCAGATCGTGGTGAAGGTCAATGCGCCCGAGCTGCTGCGCAAACAGCTCGCCTCGCGACGCTGGCAGGGTGACCACATCGCGATGGGCACGAACGTCGACTGCTATCAAAGGGCCGAGGGCCGCTACGGGTTGATGCCCGGCATCCTCGCCGCGCTGCGCGACTACGCCAACCCCTTCTCGATCCTCACCAAAGGGACGCTGATCCTCCGCGACCTCGACCTGTTGCGGGAGGCTGCCTCGGTGACCGAGGTCGGCACCTCCGTCTCGGTCGGCTTCCTCGACCGGGAGCTCTGGCGCACCGTCGAGCCGGGCACCCCGTCACCGGAGCGCCGGCTGGACGTCTGCCGGACCCTCGCCGACCACGGCATCCCCTGCGCCGTCCTCATGGCCCCGGTCATCCCCTTCCTCAGCGACTCACCGGAGCAGCTGCGGGCGACGGTCCGCGCCATCGCGGCCGCCGGCGCGACCTCGGTGACACCGCTGGTGCTGCATCTGCGGCCGGGAGCCCGCGAGTGGTTCATGGCGTGGCTGGGACGGCACCACCCGCACTTGGTGAGCCGGTACGAGGCGATGTACGCGGCCGGCGCGTACGCCCCCACGTGGTATCAGCGCCGCATCACCCGACAAGTCCACGAGTTCGCCACGGAGTTCGGCATCGGCCCCTCCCGCGCGGGAGCGTCCCGTCGCATCGAGCCACCGCCGGCCGCCCCGGAGCCCGCTGTTCCCGAACCGACGCAGCTGACGCTTCTCTGACGGCCCGCCCATGACGGGATATAACGGCCAGTCAGAAAGCTCCGGCCACCGTACGCTGGCGCTCATGCTGCAGATTCGGGAGATGGCCGAGGCGGACATAGCAGCGGTGGCGGCCGTCCGGGTGCGCGGCTGGCAGTACGCGTACGCCGGGCTGATTCCACGGCCGTACCTGAACGGGCTGTCCGTCGCGGAGGATGCCGCCCTGCGCCGCGAGCGCTTCACCGACCGGCAGGACAGGGTCGACAACCTCGTCGCCGAGCGCAAGGACAAGGTCGTGGGCTGGGCCTGCACGGGCCCCTGCCGGGACGAGGACGCCGACCCCGGCGACGGCGAGCTGTACGCCCTCTATGTACTGCCCGAGCATCTGTCCACCGGCGTCGGCCGCGCGCTGCTGGAGGAGTCCCTCGCGCGCGCCACCGACCGCGGTTTCCCCCGGCTGCGCCTGTGGGTGCTCAAGGGCAATGCGCGGGCCCGCCGCTTCTACGAGATCGCGGGGTTCGAGCCCGACGGGACCGAGGTGCCGTACGAGGTCGGCGGAGCCGTCGTGCCCGAGGTGCGCTACGTGCGCCCGCTGGGGGCCGGACCGCGCTGACACAGCGACCGGCCCCGGCTGGGGTAGCCCCGGACGGAGCCTGGGGGAGGCCGGCCACGGGCAAGGGAGGGTCACGGGGTACGGCGACGGGGCAGCCGGGCCAGGGCCGCGGACGCCGCCGCGGCCAGCCGCGGGTGGCCGCGAGCCGCCTCGAGCACCTCGGCCGCGCGGACATCGCCCAGCGCGCCCAGGCCCTCCACGCAGGCGAGCGCGACCCGCCAATGGGGATCGCGGGGCGACAGCAGCCTTTCCAGGGTGGCGATGAGCGCCGGTACGGATTCCGGGGCACACAGCACGGTCAGCAGCCGGACGGGGTGCAGGGCGTACGACGTACGCAGCGAGTTGGTGGCGAGGGCCGCCGCCGCCCGGGCCGTACGTGGGTCGCCGAGCCGGGCCAGCGCGTACGCCGCCGTCGCACAGCGCGGCGGATCGCGGTGGTTGAGGAGCAGCACCAGCGTCTCGAAGGCGCGGCGGTCGCCCGAACAGCCCAGCACGAAGGCGGCGAACTCCCGTTCCTGCAGGGGCCGTGCGGGTTCGGTCAGGGCGCGCGCCAACTCGGCGCGGGCCGGTTCGCCGAGCCCGGAGAGAAGCGCGAACCCGACGCGGTCCGGCTCGGCTCGAGCCGAGTCGGCGGCGGAGCGCTCGGGTCCCGGTGCTGCGCCGGGCCGGTCGGCGGCAGGCCCGCCTCGTACGAGAGCGACCAGGTGCTCGTACTCCGCCTGCCGGCCCACCCTCGCCGCCTCGCCGCGCAGCCGCTCCTCCAGCGCGCGGAATTCCTCTTCCATGTCCAGCACCCTCCCCCAGTGGCCCTCGCCACACCTCCCACCGGCCCACTTCCCCTGGCGCACTCGGTTACTCACGAGTTAAGCTCTGGGGACGAGCACACCCGCTCGGGCGGCCTGGTGACGCAGCCGCCATGTGCAGTCGGTTCTGCACGCAGCACGTAGTACGGCATGGCCTCGGGACAGGGCCCGCCGCTTTTCCCGCCGGGCAGCACTGCCCTCCGTGCGGCAGATCACGCAACTCCCTCCTGCGGTGCGGCTATTCCGCACCCCGGACTGCCACGCACCCGAAATCCCTCAGTCGTCACTCTCCCCGCGGCCCCGCCCGGGGAACACTCTCAGGAGTCTCGCGATGGACCGACTCTCCAGCCCGGATCCCTCCTCCGCCCCCTCCACTCTCGGCACCATCGCCGTCGTCGGCCTCGGCACCATGGGCACCGGCATCGCCGAGGTCCTCGCCCGCGCCGGCCGCGAGGTCATCGGGATCGACATCAGCGAGGCCGCCGCCGTGCAGGCCGTGGCCGCCCTGGACGCCTCCACCGCCCGCGGCGTGCAGCGCGAGCGGATCACCGAGCGTGAGCGGCAGGACGTGCTCGCCCGCTTCCGCACCTTCACCGACCTGCAGGCGGCGGCCGAGGCCGACCTGGTGATCGAGGTCGTGCCGGAGGACTACGACCTCAAGCGCGAGATCTTCACGGCGCTCGACTCCGTCGTCCGGCCCGACACCATCCTGGCAACCGGCACCAATGCCCTGTCAGTGACCCGGCTCGCCGCCGACTCCGCCCGGCCCGAACGCGTCCTGGGACTGCACTTCTTCAACCCGGCGCCCGCGATGAAGCTGGTCGAGGTCGTCTCCTCGGTGCTGACCGCGCCCACCGCCGTCGCGGCGGTCACCTCGCTCGCCCGGGACCTGGGCAAGGAGCCGGTGGCAGTCGGCGACCGGCCGGGCTTCGTCGCCGACGGCCTGCTCTTCGGCTATCTGAACCAGGCCGCCGCGATGTACGAGGCGAAGTACGCGACCCGCGAGGACATCGACGCGGCGATGCGGCTCGGCTGCGGTCTGCCCATGGGCCCGCTGGCCCTGCTCGACCTGGTCGGCATCGACACCGCACGGACCGTCCTGGAGGCGATGTACGCCGCGTCCGGCGACCGCCTCCACGCCCCCGCCCCCATCCTCAAGCAGCTCAGCGAGGCCGGGCTGACCGGCCGCAAGTCGGGCCGCGGCTTCTACACCTACGAGGCGCCGGGCAGCACCGCTGTCGTGCCGGACGCCGAGACCCCGGCCGAGTCCGGTGCGCCGGGCGCCGGCCGTACGGTCCGCAGCGTCGGCGTCGCGGGCTCGGGCACCATGGCCGGTGGCATCGCCGAGGTGTTCGCCAAGGCGGGTTACGACGTCGTGCTCGCCGCTCGTAGCCAGGACAAGGCGGACACCGCCAAGGCGCGTATCGCCAAGTCCCTTGGGCGGTCTGTCAACAAGGGGCGGCTGACGGCCGAGGCGCGCGACGCGACCCTCGCCCGGATCACCACGGCTGGTTCCCTGGAGGCCTTCTCGGACGTGGACCTGGCCGTCGAGGCGGTGGCCGAGGAGCTGGAGATCAAGCAGCAGCTGTTCACCGCCCTCGACAAGATCTGCAAGCCGGGCGCGGTCCTGGCGACCACCACCTCCTCACTGCCGGTCGTCGCCTGCGCGCGCGCCACGTCGCGGCCCCAGGACGTCATCGGAATGCACTTCTTCAACCCGGCGCCGGCGATGAAGCTGGTGGAGGTGGTCCGTACCGTCCTCACCGCGGACGATGTGCACGCCACCGTCCGCGAGGTGTGCGTCAAGATCCGCAAGCACGCGGTGGACTGCGGCGACCGCGCCGGTTTCATCGTGAACGCCCTGCTGTTCCCGTACCTCAACAACGCGGTCAAGATGGTGCAGGAGCACTACGCGTCGCTCGACGACATCGATGCGGCGATGAAGCTGGGCGGCGGCTATCCGATGGGCCCCTTCGAGCTGCTGGACGTGGTGGGCCTGGACGTCTCGCTCGCCATCGAGAAGGTGCTGCACCGCGAGTTCCGCGACCCGGGCCTGGCGCCCGCGCCGCTGCTGGAGCACCTCGTCGCAGCGGGATGCCTCGGACGCAAGACGGGGCGCGGCTTCCGCGAGTATGCGAAGGCCTGACCCGGGCACGCAGTGGGGCGGGCTGCTGGGTCCGGTCAGTCCGCCCCCGCACGGTGTCAGTTCGCCGTGTTACGTTCCCCACATGTCCCAGCCCGTTAAGTCCCCTCGTCCCCAACCCGTCGAAGGCCCGGAGAGCCCCGGCAGCCGCCGCGCAGCGACGCAGCGGCTCACCATGCGCCGCAAGTTGGCGGCCGCGGCGATGGAGCTCTTCGCGACGAAGGGGTACGAGGCGACGACGGTCGACGAGATCGCGGCCGCGGCGGGAGTCGCCCGCCGGACCTTCTTCCGGCACTTCCGCTCCAAGGAAGAGGCGATCTTCCCGGACCACGACGACACCCTCGTGCGAGCGGAGGCGGTGCTCGAGGCGGCGCCGCCGCACGAGCACCCGCTGGACACGGTCTGCCGGGGCATCAAGGAGGTCATGCGGATGTACGCGGCCTCGCCGGCGGTGTCCGTGGAGCGTTACCGGCTGACCCGCGAAGTCCCCACCCTCCGGGAGCGGGAGATCGCCTCGGTCGCTCGCTACGAGCGGTTGTTCACCCGGTATCTGCTGGGCCACTTCGATGAGCGCGCACACCGCGACGGCGACGACGACCCGCTGCTGGCCGAGGTCGCCGCCTCCGCGGTGGTCACGGCGCACAACCATGTGCTGCGGCGCTGGCTGCGCAGCGGCGGCCAGGGGGATGTGGAGGCCCAGCTGGACCATGCCTTCGCGATCGTCCGGGAGACCTTCGGCAGCGGAATCGGCGCTCTGGGCCGACCGGCGGCGGAGCGGGAGCAGTCGGCCGCGGCGTCCGCTGAGGGGGACGTGCTGGTGACGGTGGCCCGTACGGACGCGCCGCTCAGCGAGGTCATGCGCACGATCGAGCAGGCGCTGGCCGCCGGCGGACAGCAGACCGGGGCGAAGTGAGTGCTCCCCCTGCGTGAGTCCGGCGGTGATCTTCCACCATGTGGTGGAAGATCAAGGCCCAAGCGGCTGACCACGCACCGCCCGGGCGCACATCGTCACGCTGTCGCAGGAGAATGCGACCCGAGCGCACACAAATCAACACTGTAGGCAACGGCCGCCCCGGATGGGGCGGCCGTTGTTGCTCATACGTACCTGCGGGATGACATCTGAGAGAAATTATTGGCACGCAGTGTCTTGTCCTATGGCACGCCGTGCCATACGTTGTGAGTGTCCGGGCGGCCGGGCGTGCAGAGATCTCTCGTACGCCCGGCTGTCCCCGCAAGACATCTTGCGCGCCCGGACGCCTGCGTCACAGGCACTCCCCGGCTCCGCTGGTGGGACGGACCCCCACCAGCGCCACCGCACCGCCACAGCACCACCGTGAGCCGAACCGACGGCACCAGTACCACCCATAAGCGACCCGAGCGTTCCCTCAAGCGTTCCGCAACGCTTCGCCGGAGGCCCCAAAGTGAACCAAATCCTGGACGCAATCCTCTCGCCGGACAGCACCGCTGCCGACTTCGCCGCCCTGCCGCTCCCCGAGTCCTACCGGGCGGTGACCGTCCACAAGGACGAGGCGGAGATGTTCGCCGGAGTCGAGAGCCGGGACAAGGACCCGCGCAAGTCCTTGCACGTCGACGACGTGCCCGTGCCCGAGCTGGGACCCGGCGAGGCCCTCGTCGCCGTGATGGCCAGCTCGGTCAACTACAACTCCGTCTGGACCTCGATCTTCGAGCCGCTGCCGACCTTCGGCTTCCTCGAGCGCTACGGCAGGCTGTCGCCGCTCACCAAGCGGCACGACCTGCCGTACCACATCATCGGCTCCGACCTCGCGGGCGTCGTGCTGCGCACCGGCCCGGGCGTGAACGCCTGGCAGCCCGGTGACGAGGTGGTGGCCCACTGCCTGTCGGTGGAGCTGGAGTCGGCCGACGGCCACAACGACACCATGCTCGACCCGGAGCAGCGCATCTGGGGCTTCGAGACCAACTTCGGCGGCCTCGCGGAGATCGCTCTGGTCAAGTCCAACCAGCTGATGCCCAAGCCGAAGCACCTGAGCTGGGAGGAGGCGGCGGCCCCCGGCCTGGTCAACTCCACCGCCTACCGCCAGCTGGTCTCGCGCAACGGCGCCGGCATGAAGCAGGGCGACAACGTGCTGATCTGGGGCGCGAGCGGCGGCCTCGGGTCGTACGCCACCCAGTTCGCGCTGGCCGGCGGTGCCAACCCGATCTGCATCGTCTCCAGCGAGGACAAGGCGGAGATCTGCCGGAAGATGGGCGCAGAGGCGATCATCGACCGGAAGGCCGAGGGCTACAAGTTCTGGAAGGACGAGCACAACCAGGACCCGAAGGAGTGGAAGCGCTTCGGCAAGCGCATCCGCGAACTCACCGGCGGCGAGGACGTCGACATCGTCTTCGAACACCCCGGCCGCGAAACCTTCGGCGCGAGCGTCTACGTCACCCGCAAGGGCGGCACCATCGTCACCTGCGCCTCCACCTCCGGGTACAACCACGAGTACGACAACCGCTACCTGTGGATGTCGCTCAAGCGGATCGTCGGCTCCCACTTCGCCAACTACCGCGAGGCGTGGGAGGCCAACCGCCTGATCGCCAAGGGCAAGATCCACCCGACGCTGTCCAAGACGTACACCCTGGACGAGACCGGCCAGGCGGCGTACGACGTGCACCGCAACCTCCACCAGGGCAAGGTCGGCGTGCTGTGCCTGGCCCCGCAGGAGGGCATGGGCGTGCGCGACGAGGAACTCCGCGCCAAGCACATCGACGCGATCAACCGCTTCCGGAACGTCTGAAAGCGGCGGGGCATGACTGAGCGTCAAAAAGACCGCCCGTGGCTGATGCGGACGTACGCCGGGCACTCCACGGCCGAGGCGTCCAACGAGCTGTACCGGCGCAACCTCGCCAAGGGCCAGACCGGCCTCTCGGTCGCGTTCGACCTGCCGACGCAGACCGGCTACGACCCCGATCACATCCTCGCCCGCGGCGAGGTCGGCCGGGTCGGGGTCCCGGTCTCCCACCTCGGTGACATGCGGCGGCTGTTCCAGGACATCCCGCTGGAGCAGATGAACACCTCGATGACCATCAACGCCACGGCCATGTGGCTGCTGGCGCTCTACCAGGTGGTCGCGGAGGAGCAAGGACTCGACAAGGCTGCCATCGCCAAGCTGTCCGGGACGACGCAGAACGACATCGTCAAGGAGTACCTGTCGCGCGGGACGCATGTCTTCCCGCCAGGACCGTCGCTGCGCCTGACCACCGACATGATCACGTACACGGTGGCCAACATCCCCAAGTGGAACCCGATCAACATCTGCAGCTACCACCTGCAGGAGGCCGGGGCCACACCGGTGCAGGAGATCGCCTACGCGATGTCGACGGCGATCGCCGTGCTCGATGCCGTACGGGACTCGGGCCAGGTGCCGGCGGAGAAGTTCGGTGACGTGGTGGCGCGGATCTCGTTCTTTGTGAACGCGGGCGTCCGCTTCGTCGAGGAGATGTGCAAGATGCGCGCCTTCGGCCGCATCTGGGACAAGGTCACGCGCGAGCGCTACGGCATCGAGAACGACAAGCAGCGCCGCTTCCGCTACGGCGTCCAGGTCAACTCCCTGGGCCTGACCGAGGCACAGCCGGAGAACAACGTCCAGCGCATCGTCCTCGAGATGCTGGCGGTCACCCTCTCCAAGGACGCTCGCGCCCGTGCCGTCCAGCTCCCGGCCTGGAACGAGGCACTGGGCCTGCCCCGCCCCTGGGACCAGCAGTGGTCGCTGCGCATCCAGCAGGTCCTCGCCCACGAGAGCGACCTCCTCGAGTACGACGACATCTTCGCCGGCTCGCACGTCATCGAGGCCAAGGTCGACGCCTTGGTCGAGGAGTCCCTGGCCGAGATCGACCGGATCCAGGAGATGGGCGGTGCGATGGCCGCCGTCGAGTCCGGCTATCTCAAGGCTCAGCTGGTCGCCTCGCACGCCGAGCGCCGCGCCCGCATCGAAGGGGGCGAGGAGAAGATCGTCGGCGTCAACTGCTTCGAGTCGACCGAGCCCAATCCGCTCACCGCCGACCTCGACACCGCGATCATGACGGTGGACCCGGCGAACGAGGCCCGGGTGGTCGCCGCGCTGCACGAGTGGCGCGACAACCGCGACGAGGCCCGCGCACAGGAGGCGCTGTCCGCCCTCAAAGCGGCCGCCGCAGGCGACACCAACCTCTTCGCCGCCACCCTCGAGTGCGCCCGCGCCGGTGTGACGACGGGCGAGTGGGCCTGGGCCCTGCGCGACGTCTTCGGCGAGTTCCGCGCTCCCACGGGCGTCAGCAGCGCGCCCGTGGCCGTGGCCGCCGTGGCGGGCAGCCCGCTCGCCCAGGTCCGCGAGAAGGTGGCCCGGACGGCCGAGGAGCTGGGCAGCGGAAAGCTGCGGCTGCTGGTCGGCAAGCCCGGCCTCGACGGCCACAGCAACGGCGCCGAGCAGATCGCCGTACGGGCCCGGGACGCCGGGTTCGAGGTGGTCTACCAGGGCATCCGGCTCACCCCCGAGCAGATCGTCTCGGCGGCCGTCGCCGAGGATGTGCACTGTGTCGGCCTGTCGATCCTCTCCGGCTCGCACGCCGAGCTGGTGCCCGACGTGCTGGAGCGGCTGCGGCAGTCCGGCGCCGGTGACATCCCGGTGATCGTCGGGGGGATCATCCCCTCCGCGGACGCCCAGGCGCTCCGTGCGGCCGGAGTCGCGGCCGTCTTCACCCCGAAGGACTTCGGTATCACGGAGATCATCGGCCGTATCGTCGACGAGATCCGCACAGCGAATAAGCTCGACCCTCTGGAGGTCCCCGCATGACCGGCCACCCGTCTCCGGCCACCGCCGTCAACCGCTTGCGGCCGCGCCGCTCCTGCCTCGCCGTGCCGGGCAGCAACCCGCGGTTCCTGGAGAAGGCGCAGGGCCTCCCCGCCGACCAGGTCTTCCTGGACCTGGAGGACGCGTGCGCGCCGCTGGCCAAGCCCGAGGCCCGGCACACCATCGTCAAGTTCCTCAACGAGGGCGACTGGACGGGCAAGACGCGGGTCGTGCGGGTCAACGACTGGACGACACACTGGACCTACCGGGACGTGGTGACGGTCGTCGAGGGCGCGGGCCCGAACCTCGACTGCATCATGCTGCCGAAGGTGCAGGACGCCGAGCAGATCGTCGCGCTCGACCTGCTGCTCACCCAGATCGAGAAGACGATGGGCTTCGAGGTCGGCAAGATCGGCATCGAGGCGCAGATCGAGAACGCCAAGGGTCTGGTGAACGTCGACGCGATCGCGGCCGCCTCCCCGCGCGTCGAGACGATCATCTTCGGCCCCGCCGACTTCATGGCCTCCATCAACATGAAGTCGCTCGTCGTCGGTGAACAGCCGCCCGGCTACCCGGCGGACGCCTACCACTACATCCTGATGCGCATCCTGATGGCGGCCCGTACGCACAACCTCCAGGCGATCGACGGCCCCTACCTGCAGATCAAGAACGTCGACGGCTACAAGGCGGTGGCCCAGCGCGCCGCGGCCCTCGGCTTCGACGGCAAGTGGGTCCTGCACCCGGGCCAGGTCGAGGCGGCCAACGAGATCTTCTCGCCCTCCCAGGAGGACTTCGACCACGCCGAGCTGATCCTGGACGCGTACGAGTACTACACGTCCGAGGCCGGCGGCAAGAAGGGCTCCGCGATGCTCGGCGACGAGATGATCGACGAGGCGAGCCGCAAGATGGCGCTGGTCATCTCCGGCAAGGGCCGCGCCGCCGGCATGACCCGTACATCCACGTTCGAGGCCCCGGAGGCGTAAGCACCATGCAGTTCGGACGCACCTACGAGGAGTTCGAGGTCGGCGCGGTCTACCGGCACTGGCCGGGGAAGACGGTCACCGAGTACGACGACCACCTCTTCTGTCTGCTCACCATGAATCACCACCCGCTCCACATGGACACGAACTACGCCGAGAAGACCACGGACTTCGGCAAGAACGTGGTGGTCGGGAACTACATCTACTCGCTGCTGCTCGGCATGTCCGTGCCGGACGTCTCCGGAAAGGCGATCGCCAACCTGGAGATCGAGTCGCTCAAGCACGTGGCCCCGACCTTCCACGGCGACACGATCTACGGCGAGACGACCGTGCTCGACAAGACCCCGTCCAAGTCCAAGTCGGACCGCGGCATCGTCTACGTCGAGACCAAGGGCTACAAACAGGACGGCACCCTCGTCTGCGTCTTCCGACGGAAGGTGATGGTGCCGACCGAGACTTACATCAAGGAGCGCGGCGGCGAGCAGCCCGGCCGGCCCGAGCTGAAGGCACAGGAGAAGTGATGAGCCGTCTCGCGCAGACCCACGGGCTGACCGACATCCAGCAGGAGATCCTGTCCACGGTCCGTGACTTCGTCGACAAAGAGATCCTGCCGGTCGCGACCGAGCTGGAGCACCGGGACGAGTACCCCACCCAGATCGTCGAAGGGCTGAAGGAGCTCGGCCTCTTCGGCCTGATGATTCCCGAGGAGTACGGCGGCCTCGGCGAGTCGCTGCTGACGTACGCCCTGTGCGTGGAGGAGATCGCCCGCGGCTGGATGAGCGTCTCGGGCATCATCAACACCCACTTCATCGTGGCCTACATGCTGAAGCAGCACGGCACGCAGGAGCAGAAGGACTACTTCCTGCCGAAGATGGCCCTCGGTGAGGTGCGCGGGGCCTTCTCGATGTCGGAGCCGGGCCTCGGCTCCGATGTGTCCGCCATCACATCCAAGGGCGTGCAGGACGGCGACGAGTACGTACTGAACGGCCAGAAGATGTGGCTGACGAACGGCGGTTCGTCCACGCTCGTCGCGGTGCTGTGCCGTACGGACGAGGGGCTGTCCCCGGAAGAGGCCGCCGCCAAGCCGCACAAGTCGATGACCACCTTCCTGGTCGAGAAGGAGCCGGGCTTCGGCGAGGTCAGGCCGGGCCTCACCATTCCCGGCAAGATCGACAAGATGGGCTACAAGGGTGTGGACACCACCGAGCTCATCATGGACGGACTACGAATCCCGGCAAATCGCGTCCTTGGCGGACAAACCGGACGTGGTTTCTATCACATGATGGACGGTGTCGAAGTCGGCCGCGTCAATGTCGCCGCACGGGGCTGCGGCGTCGCCCAGCGCGCCTTCGAGCTGGGCGTTTCCTACGCACAGCAGCGCCACACCTTCGGCAAGCCGATCGCTCAGCACCAGGCGATCCAGTTCAAGCTGGCCGAGATGGCTACCAAGGTCGAGGCCGCGCATGCCATGATGGTCAACGCAGCACGCAAAAAGGACTCTGGGGAGCGTAACGACCTCGAGGCAGGAATGGCGAAGTACCTCGCCTCCGAGTACTGCAAAGAGGTCGTGGAGGACGCCTTCCGCATCCACGGTGGCTATGGCTTCTCGAAGGAGTACGAGATCGAGCGCCTGTACCGAGAGGCGCCGATGCTGCTGATCGGCGAAGGAACCGCCGAGATCCAGAAAATGATCATTGGTCGTCGGCTGCTCGAGGAGTACCGATTGCAGGGGTGATTGTCCATCTTGGGGCATGTTCTTCGAGAAGAAGATCACACCCGGCCGTCGGTCTTCGCACACCGACTCGGCTGCTCGCTTGCCCAGTTGCCACGCGTTACCGATAGCATCCCCGGAAAGCCGCCGTCCCCCATCACAGCGCGGCATCATCCGCTACGAAGGTCATCCATGCCCCACAGCCAAACCTCTGCACCACGCGGCCGGGTCCGCCTCGCGCGCGGAGCATCGCCGTGGCTCCTTCCGACTGTGGCCACCGCAGCCCTCAGCCTGTCCCGAGCCCGCCGCTCGGGACGGTGGGCTGCCCTCGCTGTGCCCACCACTGCGCTGGCGGCGGGCATGCTGTGGTTCTTCCGCGACCCCGAGCGCGAGATCGCCCAGGGCCGGGTGATCTCTCCGGCCGATGGTGTGGTGCAGAGCATCATGCCGTGGAAGGACGGGCGCACCCGCGTCGCGATCTTCATGAGCCCGCTGAACGTCCACGTCAACCGCGCGCCGCTGGCCGGCACGGTGACGTCCGTCGAACACATCCCCGGCGGTTTCGTTCCGGCGTTCAACAAGGAGAGCGAGAACAACGAGCGGGTCGTCTGGCACTTCGACACCGAGCTCGGTGACATCGAGATGGTGCAGATCGCCGGCGCCGTGGCCCGGCGGATCGTGCCGTACGTGCCGCAGGGCACGAAGGTGGAGCAGGGCGAGCGGATCGGCCTGATCCGGTTCGGCTCGCGCGTCGACATCTATCTTCCGGAGGGCGTCGACGTGGCGGTCGAGGTCGGTCAGCCCACCATCGCGGGGGTGACTCGCCTTGACCGTGATTGATCCCGAGCCGCAAGCCGGGCCCTCGACCTGGGTTCCCGAGGTCGAGGCCGACTCAGACGAGATGGACGACATGCCGCTCTCCATGCGGTTGTCGATAGCGGACACCCTGACACTCGGTAACGCCACGTGCGGCTTCATGGCGGTGTACTTCACCACCACCGGCGTGCTCATCCCGCACCTGACGGGCAGCGAGGACGGCGGGATCGCCCGGCACAGTGCCGCGACGGCCGTGATGCTGATGCTGCTGGCCTCGGTTTTCGACCTCTTCGACGGGCTCGTGGCGCGCAAGCTGCGCAGCTCGGCGATGGGCGCGGAGCTCGACAACCTCTCGGACCTGATCAGCTTCGGCCTCGCACCGGCGTACTTCGTGCTGGTCTGGGGGATGGTCGCCGACGACGCGCACCAGCGGGTGTCGGCGGTGGCTGCGATCTTGGTGCTGCTGGCGGTGGTGCTGCGGCTTGCGAGATTCTCCTGCGTCACGCTGCGTGACGGCATCTTCCAGGGCATGCCGAGCCCCTTCGGAGCCCTGACGGTCGTCTCGATCGTGCTGCTCGAGCTCCCGTTCATTCCGACGCTGCTGGCGATCATCGGGGTGGCGTGGCTGATGGTGAGCCGGGTCGAGTACCCGAAGCCGCGGGGAATCCTGGCCGTGGCCATGCTCGGCTGGATCGTGGTCAGCATGGGGCTGCTGGCCGCCTGGGCGTTCGACGCCCCCGGCGGGCAGGTGCTCCTGCAGACCGGCTGCGCGCTCCAGCTCGTCACGGGCGCGGTGATCCCGCTCTTCGCCACGGCGCGGCGGGTGAACACCTTCCGCGACAACCGCCGCGAAGCGCGTGCCGCGCAGCTACCGTAGCCGTCTGATCACCGCGAGGGCCCCGAGCCGAAGGCTCGGGGCCCTCGTCGGTTACCGCCCGAGTTCGGCTGCTGCCAGGCGTTCGGCCAGGCGCTCCAGGAGCGGGCCCGCATGCGCGATGCAGACGGCCGGGTCGGGCTCCAGGTCCGTCAGGGCGTACGCGCGGGCGATGCCCGCCGCCGCGAGCGCCTCGTCGCTCAGCACCCGGCGCCCGCACACCGCGACCGCCCGCTTGCCCCGCGCCCGGGCCGCCGATGCGACGCCCGCCGGGGCCTTCCCGTGCAGGGTCTGCTCGTCCAGGGAGCCCTCGCCGGTGATGACGAGGTCAGCCCGCTCCAGTGCCGGGGCGAATCCCAGCACGTCGAGCATGACCTCGATACCTGGGCGGAAGCTCGCGCCGAGACCGACGAGGGCGCCGTAGCCGATGCCGCCCGCGGCGCCCGCACCGGGCGACTGGGCGTACTCGGCGGCGTTCGGCCCGATGGCCTCCTCCAGGACCCGCGCGTAGTGGGCGAGGGCGGCGTCCAGGATGGCGACGTCCGCTTCGCTCGCGCCCTTCTGCGGGCCGTAGACGGCCGGGGCGCCCTTCGGCCCGGTCAGCGGGTTGTCGACGTCGCTCGCCAGAATGATCTCGGTGCCCAGGATCCGGGGGTCGAGGCCGGAGAGGTCGGCCGTGACCAGGTCGCGCAGAGGTCCGCCGCCGGGTGCCACCGGCTCGCCGTCGCGGTCGAGGAAGCGCGCGCCGAGCGCGGCCAGCATGCCCGCGCCGCCATCGGTCGTGGCGCTGCCGCCGACGCCGAAGACGATGGAGCGCGCGCCCGCGTCGAGGGCAGCCCGGAGCAGCTCCCCCGAGCCGTACGTCGTCGCCGTGAGCGGTGCGAAGGTGCCCGCGGGCAGGTGCTGGAGCCCGGAGGCCTCCGCCATCTCGACGACGGCGGTGGCGTCGCGCAGCGCGTAGGCCGCCGTGAGCGGGGTGCCGAGCGGACCGGTCACCCGTACCTCGCGGCGTTCGAACCCGGCGGCGACCGCCGCGTCGACCGTTCCGTCGCCGCCGTCGGCGACGGGCAGCGACTCCACGCGAACGCCAGGGGCCACCCGGGACAACCCGGCGCTGACGTGCTCGGCCACCTGCACGGCCGTCAGCGACCCCTTGAACTTGTCCGCGGCGATCAGGACGCGCCCGGTTACAGATACTGCTGCGTTCGCCACTTACTACCCCTTGCCATCGAACACGCAGTCGCGCCGCTGCGACCCTATCCGAGCACGCACCCGCTGCCCAAGGCAGCAACCACCCGGACCGGGCGTTTTACGGCAGATGCGGACCGCCGGGACCATCGCCGCACGGGAGCGCTAGGCTCCCGCCCGTGACCATGGACTACGCCACGTACATCGCCGGGCTCCCGAAGGTCCTCGCCGGGGCCGGCGTCATCTTCCGCGACGCACAGGGCCGGATCTTGATCGTCGAGCCGAACTACCGGTCCGACGGTGCCTGGGTGCTGCCCGGCGGCACCGTCGAGTCGGACGAGGGCGAGAGCCCGCGCCAGGCCGCCCGCCGCGAGGCGGCGGAGGAGATCGGCCTGGACGTCGAGCCGGGCGCACTGCTCGCCGTCGACTGGGTTCGTGGGCCGGGCCGCCCGCCCCTGGTGTCGTACCTCTACGACGGCGGAGTGCTCGACGAGGCGCAGCTCGCCGCCATCCGGCTCCAGGAGGCCGAGCTGCTCTCCTGGCGACTGGTGGAGCCGGAAGCCGCGGAGGGCTACTTCGACTCCGGTATGGCGCGCCGCGTCCGCGCCGCCCTCGCCGTACTCACGGCGGGCACGGGCCCGGTCGAGCTGGAGGACGGTCACCCCGCCCCAGGAGTCCGCGTCTGACCCACCCACGCTCAGCGTGGCCCGGCTCACGCCTTCACAGCGTCCCAAGAGCCGTGGATCGCTCGCCGGTTGCGGGCATCGCTGGACTACCCTCGCGGCATGAGCAGCGGCGAGGCGAGGGGGCAGGAGCGGGGGCGGCCGCTGGTCGCCGTTCTCAGCGGGGCGGGGATCTCCACCGACTCGGGGATCCCCGACTACCGCGGGCCGAACGGACTGTGGCGGCGGGAGCCCGAAGCCGAGAAGCTCGTCACGTACGGCCCCTACATGTCCGACCCGGACATCCGGCGCCGGTCCTGGCAGATGCGACGGAACAGCCCCGCACTGCGCGCGCTGCCGAATGCCGCGCACCACGCCGTGGCCCAGCTGGAGCGCTCCGGCGTCCCGGTGCGGGTGATCACGCAGAATGTGGACGGGCTGCATCAGCTCGCCGGGCTGCCCGCCCGCAAGGTCCTCGAACTGCACGGCACCGCGCGGGTCGTCCAGTGCACCCGCTGCAAGGTCCGCTCGCCGATGACCGAGGCCCTGGACCGTGTCGCGGCGGGTGAGGAGGACCCCCCGTGCCTGGCGTGCGGCGGGATCCTGAAGTCGGCGACGGTGATGTTCGGCGAGCGGCTGGATCCCCAGGTGCTCGGCGAGGCGATGGCCGTGGCCAAGGCGTGCGCGATCTTCATCGCGGTCGGTACGAGCCTCCAAGTGCAGCCCGCCGCCTCCCTCGCCGGCATCGCGGCGGAACACGGCGCTCGGCTGATCATCGTGAACGCCGAACCGACACCGTACGACGACCGAGCCGACGAGCTGGTGCGCGAGCCGATCGGCACCGCACTGCCCGCCCTCCTGGCGCGTCTGGCGGCAGAGGCCTAGCAGAGCCGGGCCCCGGCCCTTCCGGCCTCCAGGTAGAGAAGGCCCGCCTGCCGTCATCCGGCCGCGCGTCTGCACGCGAGGATCCGGCATCGGCGTCGGCGGCGATGGGGAGATCCCGCAAACCCCCGGCTTTACCGCCGAGTTGATCGGCATCATGGGTACGTGACGGATTACACCGAGATTCTGCTGGCCGACGACACCTCCGTACGAGTGGAGCTGGCGCCCGTAGGCGATGCCCGCAACGGTGCGAGCCGCAGCCTCCCCGGTGGCATCGACGGTGTGACCCCGGCCGGGCGTGCTGCGCAGACCGCCGCTGCCCTGGCCACCGATACGTTGCGCGCGGTGCTGCGCCCCCTCGGTCCGCTGCTGCAAGAGGTCCACGATGCGGTCGCTGCCGCGCCCGACCGCCCACAAGAGATCAACGTGCAGTTCGGCGTGCAGATCGGGCAGGACCTCAAGCTCGGGATCGTCGGAGCGGGCGGCCAGGCGAGCCTGACCGTCTCGGCGACCTGGCAGCTGTCGGGCCGTACGGACTGACCGTGGGGTGGTTCCGCATGGCGGGGACCGACTCGCGTCCCCCTGCCGTCTCGATACTGAGCCGGGTGGACGGCGAGCCGGTCGGCTCGGGTGTGCTGCTGGCCGAACAGCACGTGCTGACCTGCGCCCACGTGGTCAACTGTGCGGTGGGCCATGACACGTTGGCCCCGGAGCACCCCGGCCCGGTCTCGTTACGGATCCGGGTGTACGGACCGGACAGCACCCACACGTGCCAGGCCGAGCTGACGAGGTGGATCGCCCCGCGGACCGGGGATGGGGGTCTCGGAGCATACGAGTGGAACGGCGACCTGGCCGTGCTCCGCCTGGACTCCGCACTGCCCCACGCCATTCGGCCGCCCCGCTGGCATCCGATGGCGGAGAAGCAGCGGGTGCGCGCCTGGCACGGCGGCGCGGAGCGCGGCTCCTTCGCCGACGTCGAGGTGACGGAGTGCAACGGCCGCTTCGGGTACGTCGACGGGCTGCGCGACAAGCTCGCCGTCGACCGGGGCTACAGCGGTGGGCCGCTGTGGTCGAGCCGCGAGCAGGCCGTGGTCGGTCTGGTGACGGCGAGGCTCACCACCGTCGGCGACCTGCGGCGCGCCTGGGGCATCCCCTGGCAACGGATCCGGGAGGAGCTGGACCGCGCGGGGTTGACGCATCTCGCCACGCAGCCCGACGACGAAGTGCGCAGGGACCCCTGTTACGCGGAGCTCGTCGCGCTCCTGGACCGGCCGCTGCCCCACCCCGACGACTGGGCGCGCTGCGGGAGACTCGTCGCCTGGGAATGCGGGCTCGACCTCTGTGGCGACGGGATGCCGTCCGCCCACGACTTCGCCCGCCTGGTGCTCACCCACGAGCGCGCGCTGCCCGCCCTCGTCGGCGTGCTGCGCCGCACCGCCCCGGACCTGGCCGACGAACTCCTGGCCGCGAGCCGCGCCACCCGTCGGCCGCGGATGCTCTCCCTTGGGGAACACGCAGAGCTGGTGCGACAGCTGGAGGAGCTGGATGTGGCCTGCGCGGCCCGGGTGCCGGCCGCCGCACGGGCAGCTCTGCCGCGGACCGTACTGCCCGCCGTGCTGCTGTCGAGGGCGTCCAGGCTGCAGGGCATGGGTGATCTCGTGGGGTATCTCGAGGGTCTGCCCCGAGACAGTGGGCCGACGGCGAAGGGCATGGGAACCGTGCCGGGACTCCTTCGCGCCGTGGAGTTCCTCGCCGTCATCTGCCCTTCGGAGCAGCGGCGGGCGCTGCGCGGGTGGAGCGAGGGGGTCGCCGCCCGGCTGGGCATCCACGAATCCACCTTGTGGGACCGCCGTCGGGACGCCGAGGACTGGGCCGGGCAGCAGCTGCACCGGACCGCGCCCCCGCGGGTGCTGGTGGAATTCTCCTCGTGCGGCGGAGCCGACGGCGGGGACCGCTACCGGCTGCGCCTGTGGTGCGACGACGGGACCGGGCCTCGCCGGGTATCGGAGGAGGACGACCGGCCACGCAGCGCAGAAGAGGCGGCGCGCGAGATCTTCGATGCTCTCGGCCCGCTCCACCCGCAGGAGCCGGACGGTTCGCTTCCGGTCATCGAACTCGTCGTCGACCGGGATGCTCTGGAGCTGCCCGCCGACGAATGGCGGGACCCGGGCCTGGGCGGCCTGCTGACCCGTGTGCTGGGTGCGGAGTATCCGCTGGTCGTGAACTGTCCGGAGCTGAGGGAGCTCGGCGGCCGGCGGTTCGAGGCCGAATGGCGGCAGCGCTGGGGGCGCCTGGACGAAGGCGGCGCGGTGAGCGTCACGGGGTCGGGAGCCGATCCGAACGAGGTGTACGGCGTGCTGATGGAGCAGCGCCATGCGGCACAGGTCATGGTTGACGTCCCGGCGCGGTCGCGGAGCGCGGTCGTCCAGGTCTGTCTGATGGTGGGTGTGCCGGTGGTGCTGTGGGACCGCGGCGACGCATCCGGCTCCCCCGCGGTCGGCTACGCGTCGGGCGTACCGGCTCGTGCTCTCCCCGAAGCCGTACGGGTCTACCGCGCCAAGACGCTGCAGCGGCCCCGGGATTACGCGGGTCGGCCGGTGCTGGCATGGGCCGACGCCGACCACCCGCCGCCGAAGCTGGAGCTGGCCGATCCGACGGAGTCCCGATGAGCCACCGAACGACTCGCGGGACGACCCGCAGGCACCTGCACGACCCGCTCGAGACGGAGGATGTTCGATGAGCACGCAGGAGGACTGGCGGCTGTTCCGCGGGGACGGGCAGCGGCGCGAGGTGGTCATGCCACCGGCGCCGCCGTGGCGCCGCTTCGGCGGGGACACCGCCGAGCCCGGCTCCGACGGGGCTCGGCGGCCTCGCCCGTATCTGATCTCGCCGGTCCACGCCGACGTGGTCAACGCCGCTCTGCATCTGCGTCGTCCGCTGCTGGTCACGGGTCACCCGGGCACGGGCAAGTCCTCACTGGCGCGTGCCGTCGCGCACGAGCTGTCCCTGGGGGAGGTTCTGCACTGGCCGATCAGCAGCCGCTCCACCGTCCAGGACGCGCTCTACCGCTACGACGCGATCGGGCGGCTGCGGGAGACGGCGCTGAGCCGTGACCGGGGCGAGGACGAGCCGTCCATCGGCAGCTTCGTCCGGCTCGGGCCGCTCGGCACGGCACTGGTGCCGCGCGAACAGCCCCGGGTGTTGCTCGTCGACGAGCTCGACAAGGGCGATGTCGACCTGCCGAACGATCTGCTGACGGTCTTCGAGGAGGGCGAGTTCGAGATTCCGGAGCTGGCGCGGCTGCGCGAGGACCAGGCGGTCGTGGAGGTGCTCACGGCTCAGGCCGACGAGCGGGCGCAACTCGTACGGGGACGGCTGCGGTGCCAGGAGTTCCCCATTGTGGTCATCACCAGCAATGGTGAGCGGGACTTCCCGCCCGCCTTCCTGCGCCGGTGCATCCGCCTGGACTTGCCGACACCGGACGAGGCGCGGTTGCGGGCCATCGTGACGGCGCACCTCGGCGAGGGGGCGGTCGCGGAGGTCGACGATCTGCTGGACGCCTTCCTGCGGCGACGTGCGGCGAAGGAGCTGGCCACGGACCAGCTTCTGAACGCCGTGTTCCTGCGGGCCGGTGGCGTGGATCTGTCGGCGGACGGGCTGCTGGACGCGGTACTGCACCGGCTGGGCGGGGCGGTGTGACCCGTGACGAGGCCGGCGGCGGACGACGACCGCGGCGGCGGCGGCGAGCAGGAGCGAACCGGCTCGAGCCGTCGAGCCGCACAGCCCCCTGCGCACGCTCGACTGGGGCGGCTTGACGCAGCGCTCTCGGTCCTCGCCGGCAGCGGCGTCGAGCTCTCGCAGGAAGAGCTCCTCGACGTCCTGTGGCTGGCGAGCCGGCTCCCCGCGGGAACGGCGGCCGCGCCACTGCAGGGTGCCCTGACCGGCACGGTTCCACCGGGCTCCGTCGTGAACGCTCCCCTCACCGGCGAGCCCGGCCGTGCAGGCACCGCAGCACCGGATGGCATCGCGGGAGCGGGGCGGACTTCGGCGCTGCCCGGATCGCCGGATCCTCTTCGGGCTCGACGGGACGAGCGTAGTGACCTTTACGCCTCGTCCGGATCTGCCCGGTCGCAGGGCCTGCCGGGGGCGGACGGCGCGGTGCCGCTGCGGGCTCCGGAAGCCAAGGCGCTGCAGGCCGAGTTGCCGATCGGCCGGGCGCTGCGGCCGCTCAAACAGTACCGGCAGAGCCCGGTCCGGCAGGAGTTCGACGAGGGCGCGACCGCCGCCGCGCTCGCGGAGACCGGCCTGCCGGACGTCGTCACCCGCCCTGCGCGTGAACGCTGGCTCGACCTGGCATTCGTCGTCGACGACGGCATGTCGATGCTGCTGTGGCGCCGGCTCGCGACCGAGCTGCGCACACTGCTGGAGCGCGCGGGCGCCTTCCGGGTCGTACGAGTGCACGGCCTGCACGCGCGCGGCGCCGATGCTCCGCGGCTGCGCTCCAGACCGTACGACCCCGACGCGTCCACGCTTCCGGTGTCCGCCCTGGCCGACCCGACCGGGCGGACGCTCGTGCTGGTGATGAGCGACGGCATGGGAGCCTCCTGGCACGACGGACGGATGGCCGCAGTCCTCGAGCGATGGGCGGGCTGCGGGCCGACGGCCGTGGTGCACGCGCTGCCGTCCCGCCTCTGGGACGGCTCGGGGATCCGGGCCACGCGCCGACAGGTGACGACGCGTCGGCGTGGCTCGGCCAATACGGACTGGACGGTGACGGATCCGGTGCTGCCCGTCGAGTTGGCGCCGTTCGACGGGACGCCGGTGCCGGTGCTCGAACCGGATGTGGCGGCGCTCGGCGGGTGGGCTCGGCTGATCTCGTCTCCGGGTGGCACGGGGGTGCTTCCGCTACTGGCCCGGTCCCACCCGCGCCGGACCACCGGCGCCGCGGCGCCGGTGGACGGCCTACGCCTCGTTCAGCACTTCCGGGACGCCGCCTCTCCCGAGGCGTACCGGCTGGCCGCGCATCTGGCCGCCGTCGCCCCGGTGTCCGTGCCCGTCATGCGGCTGGTGCAGGAAGTGGTGCCCTGGCGGGCCGATACCGGGCACCTCGCCGAGGTGTTCCTGGGCGGGCTCATGCGGCCCGCCGTGGCGGAGGGCCCGGAGTCCGTGCTGCCGCAGCACCGCGCCTTCGCCTTCACGGATGCGGCCCAGAGTGCGCTGCTCGACGCCGTTCCGGTGGCCGAACTCCTGGACACGGGGCAGGCTGTCGGCCGCCGTCTGGAACAACTCGCAGGCCGCTCCCCGGACTTCCCCGCGTGGCTCGCCCAGCCGAACGGCCCCGACAGTCTCCCCCCAGGAGCGCGCCCCTTCACCGCGGTGGAGCGCCGCCTCGCGGCCCGCCTCGGAGCGCCGCGCCGTCCGGCCCGTCCGCCGGCCGAGTCCGCGGACGACCGCCCCCCGATGACGGGCGAACGGCCGTCCCTCGGGCCGGGCTGGGAGCGGCTGTCCACCCCGCTCACGATCGGCCCGTTCACACTGCACGCATGCAACGCAACCGGCGCACGAGCCCTGGCCTACCTGGGCCGCGACCAGCACGGCACAGAAGCCGTCGTGCGTACCGCCCGTCCGTTGTCCACCCGCGCACAACACCGGCTGCTGAGCGTGGCGGTAGAAGCCATGCGGCGGATGTCCGGCCGCTACGCCCCCGCACTCCTCGGCCACCACACACTGGACGACAGCACGCCCTGGCTGGCCGAGGAGTTCATTCGCGCGGCGGACGGCTCACCGGCCCCGAAGCTGAGTCACTTCCTCAAGCCTTCCCGACGACTGAGCGCGCATGAGTCGATACGGCTCGCCTGGCAGGTCTCCGATGCGGTGAGTGTGTGCCATCGAGTGGGCATGGCGCTCGAGGACCTCCATGCGGGCACGGTGCTGGTAGCGAGCGGTGGGGTGGTGTTGACCGGCTGGACGTCAGCGGTCATCGAGGCATGGGAGCCTTCCCCTCACCACTACACCCGCTTGATGCAGGACAACGTCAGCTTGCTCGGCTCGATTCTGGCGCAGCTGGGCGGCGGGGTTCCCATGACCGCGCTCGGGAAGGTGGACTACTCCCCGTCGTTCCCATCGCTGCTGCCGAGATGGCAGGGACCGCAGTACACGCCGGCACGCAGGATCGTCCTGCGCTGCCTGTCGGACTCCGTCGAGGACCTGCCGACAGCGCAAGAAGTCGCCGACGTATTCGCTCAGTTTCTGCCCCGCGCTGTGCAGACATCACCACCCGCGGTTGAGAGGTCCCGGCCAGGTGGTCCGAGGAGGCCCGAGTATGTGTTCGGTGACACGCTCATGAGCGGCATCCCGCACGTCGGGCCGTCCGGCCCCCCGTTCTCGGTCAGCCCGACACCGTCGAGCGCGGCTGCCTCCGCAGGTGGATCGACCGGTGGGCTTCTCGCCAGGATCAGCTCCCTCTTCAAGAGAGGCGGCAGGGCCTCCGAGGCAGAGCAGGAGCGCTCTGAGGCAGAGCTGGAGCGGCTCCTCCAGCAGATCCGCACACCGCTGCAGTCGTGTCACCGCATCGCCGTGATCGGCTCCGGTCGCAGGGTGGGCGCGACCACCACCATGGCGGCCCTCGGAACGATCCTCGCGGCTGAACGGCGGGACAGAGTCATCGCCGTCGACACCAGCGGCAGGGGTTCCCGCACCCGCGCCAAGCGCAGCGTCGACGGGTCATGGGAATCGAACCACCGGGTCGGTCGGGAACCGCAGGCCACGTTCGGCGACCTGATCCGATCGCTGCCGGACGTTCAGAGCTACCTGGATGTGCGGTTGCTCACCTCGCAGGCGCCCTCCGGTCTGGACACTCTGGCCCGCGATCCGGACGCTCCCGTGACTCCAGGGGACTACCGCCGTGCGATGGACATGCTGAGCCGGTACTACTCGATCATCCTCAGCGACATCGTCCTGACGTCTCACCCCGACGGTACACAGGACAGCGTCAGTCCCGGCGACCAGTTGATCGTCGTTGTCGACCGGTCCGAGATCTCCGAGACAACGGTGGGCGGGACCTTGGCCGCCTTCGACTGGCTGGTCGACTCGGGGCACGGTGCCCACCTGCGGCATGCCATCGCGGTCGTCTCCGACGCACGGGGCAACGGCCCGCCCACCAAGGCCAACCCGATGGCCCCGCTCCGCGACTCCTTCCGAGGAGTCGTAACGGTGCCATACGACGAACACCTGGCTGCTGACACCGAGCTGGACCTGCAGCAGCTCCACCCCGACACCCGCGCCGCGTACTACGAGCTCGCCGCGCTGGTGGCCGAGGGCTTCCCGGAGCCTCCGCCCGTCATCGGGCGCAAGCGCTGATCGGGGCCTGCGCGCGCCGCGCGCCGGATGGTGGGGACTGAGGCCGTCCGGCGCTTGACGGGACGTCAGCTGCCGTCCGCCGCCCGCAGCCTCCGCCACACCGCCCGCGCCGCGTGGTGGCCGCACATGCCGTGCACCCCGGGACCAGGGCTGGTTGCGGAGGAGCACAGGAAGACCGCCGGGTGCGCGGTGGCGTACGGGACGCGGGCGAGCTTGGGACGCAGCACGGACTGGAGGCCGTCGAAGGCGCCGCACGCGATGTCGCCGCCGATGTAGTTGGCGTTGCGGTCGGCCAGCTCCGGCGGCCCGGCGACGGCGCGGGCGAGCACCAGGTCGCGGAAGCCGGGGGCGAAGCGCTCGATCTGCCGCTCGATGACCTCGGTGCCGTCGCCGGTCCAGCCGTGCGGGACATGGCCGTACGCCCAGAAGGTGTGCTTGCCCTCCGGGGCACGGCTCGGGTCGACGACGGTGGGCTGGGTGGTGATCAGGAACGGGACATCGGGGGGCAGCCCGCGGACGGCACGCTTCAGCGCGGTGCCGATCTCCTGTGCGGACGGGCCCACGTGGACCGTGCCCGCCCGCCGGGCCTCCTTCGCGGTCCACGGAACGGGTCCGGATAGCGCGTAGTCGATCTTGAAGACGCCGGGGCCGTAGCGGAAGTGGTCGTAAGCGCTGCCGAGGCCGGCGATCCGGGACAGGGCGGTGGGCGAGGTGTCGAAGACGTACGCGCGGGCCGGCGGGAGTTCGTCGAGGCGTTTCACCGTGACCCCGGTGTGGATCGTGCCTCCCAGGGCGCGCAGATAGCCGGCCAGTGCGTCGGAGATCCCCTGGGAGCCGCCGCGCGCCACTGGCCAGCCGTGCACATGCGCGGCGAGTGCGAACATCACGGCCTGCCCCCCGGTGGTGAGACTGCGGGGCGAGGCGATGGCGTGGCCACCGAGTCCGGCGATCAGGGCGCGCGCCTTCGGGTCGCGGAAGCGGCGGCTGAGCAGGGCGACGGGCTGTGGGCCGAGCAGCGCGAAGTGGGCGAAGCGTGCCGGGTCGCGGGGCAGCCCGAGCCACGGCGGGCGCAGGAAGTCAGCGGCCAGCGTGTCCCAGTGGCCGATGAAGGGGGCGATCAGGCGGCGGTACGCGCCGGCGTCCCAGCTGCCCAAGGACGCGGCGGTCTCGCCCACGGAGTGGGCGAGCACGGCGGCGGTGCCGTCGGGGAAGGGATGCGCCATGGGCAGCTCGGGGTGCAGCCACTCCAGCCCGTACCGGCTCAGCGGCATCCCGTTGAACGCGGGCGATCCGGCTCCGAACGGGTGCACGGCGGAGCAGGGGTCGTGCCGGAAGCCGGGGAGGGTGAGCTCTTCGGTGCGGGCTCCACCGCCGACCGCGTCCCGTGCCTCGTACAGCTCCACCGAGTAGCCGCGGCGGGCGAGTTCGACGGCAGCGGTCAGCCCGTTGGGCCCGGCCCCCACCACGACCACATCGAGCATCGACGGCACCGCGAGACTCCTTCGTCATCCGACGGCCGGCCCCGGTGCCGCATCTCACGATCACCGGACTCCGCCCAGGATAGGCGGCGGCCGTGACACCCGGTCGCGGATCGGTGTCCTCCGCCCGGTCCCCAGCCCACGCAGCCGGGGCGGCTGGTGCGTTTTAGGGCTGTTCGTCCCATTTCCTGGGCTGTGGACGGTGCGCCGTGTCTCAGGGCTCCTCCCCCGGTTCCACCACCGCCTCATCGCCGGGCCGGGCACCGCGCAACAGGTCCAGCACCCGGCGGGCCGTCGCCGCGTCCCGGGCCGCGGTGAACGGCAGGGTGTTCCCACCGGCGATCCGGAAGGGCTCGCCCGCGACCGTGGCACTCGCCCCGCCCGCCTCGGCGACCAGCAGCAGCCCTGCGGCGTGGTCCCACGGGTTCTCCCAGCCGAACGCGACCGCCCCGAGCACACCCTGCGCCACGTGCAGATACTCCAGCCCCGCCGAGCCGCACGGCCGCGGCGCCACGCCGCTCACCACAAGCCGGGCGAACGCCTGGTCCTCCTCCAGCGAGGTGAAATCGGGATGCGAGGTGGCGATCTCGAGCACGGCATCCGGATCCGCGCTGCCGGAGTGCAGCCGCTCGCCGTTCAGGTACGCGCCCCTGCCGCGCACGGCCACGGCCATCTGGTCGAGAGCCGGGGCGTACGTCCAGGAGGCCAGCACCTCTCCCTGCTCGGCAAGCGCGACCAGCGTGGCGAAACCGGGGTCGCCGTGGACGAACTGCCGGGTGCCGTCGACCGGATCGATGATCCACACCGGAGCGTCGCCGTGCAGCGCACCGAGGACCGCCGGATCGGCGTGGACGGCCTCCTCCCCCACCACCACCGAACCGGGCAGCAGGGTGGTGAGCGAAGCCGTGAGGTGCTCCTCGGCGAGCCGGTCGGCGACGGTCACCAGGTCGTGCGGCCCGTTCTTCTCGATGATCTCGTGGGCGGCGAGCTGCCGGTAGCGCGGCATGATCTCCGCGGCGGCGGCCTTGCGCACCGCCTCCTCGATGGCGGACAGGTTTCGGGCGGCCTCGGCCCCCGTGACGAAATCACCGATCATGCGTCCATCGAACCATGCGCCGACGACACCGTCCGTGTCCGGCAGCGAGACGTACGGTGACCTCCGAGTTAAGGCCCGACGGCGGACCAGGCCGGTCGTTGTCAGCGTCCTGCGGACGGCTGGGCCTTCGCGCGGGCGAGGGCCCGGTCGAGGACGACGAGCAGGGCATCCCGTACGGAGAGCCGGTCGCGCGCGTCGAACACCACGACCGGGACGTCCGGGCCGACCGCGAGTGACCAGCGGATCTCGTCCGCGGAGCAATCCTCCTGGCCGGGAAAGCGGTTCACGCCGAGGACGAAGGGCAGCCCGGCCTCCTCGAAGTAGTCGACCGCCGGGTAGCAGTCCTCCATACGCCGGGTGTCGACGATGACCAGCGTGCCCAGGGCCCCGCGGACCAGATCCCCCCACATGAAGCCGAAGCGGTCCTGGCCCGGCGTGCCGAACAAGTAGAGCTTGAGGCTGTCGTCGAGGGCGAGCGAACCGAAGTCCATGGCCACGGTCGTGGTCCGCTTGTCCGGCGTGAGGCGGTTGTCGTCGATGCCGGCGGTCACCGACGTCATCACGGCTTCCGTGGTGAGCGGCGGGGTGTCCGAGATGCTGCCCACGGTGGTGGTCTTCCCGGCACCGAATCCTCCTGCGATGATGATCTTGACCGGGAGCGGCGGGCGCTTCGGTCGCCCGCCGGGGTGTTGTTCAGGAGATTTCACGGAGACCACGGATGACCCTCCGGAGGGTGTCGACGTCCTTCGAGGCATCGAACTCGGGTAGGTGGGCGATGACATGGCCATCCGCGTACAGGTCGGCGACCAGGACACGGACCACGTTCAGATGGAGGCCGAGCCGGGCGGAGATCTCCGCCACGGACAGCGGCTCGCGACACAGCGAGATGATGTCCCGACGTTCAAACGCCGCGTGCGGGCTCTCGGCGAGCCCCCAATCAGTCGCCACCACTTGCGTCTCGATGGCGATCGCATCACTCGAGCCGCGCGTCCGGCCCTGAGTGATCAGGAACGGCCGGGGTGTCAGGTCGAGCGGAAGACCGGCGGCAGCGGAGGGCTGGGGAGGCGAGGTGTTCCAGGCCTCGCCTCCCTCATGGGGGTACGACTCGGCGGGATGACCGGTCATGCCTGGAGATAGTCCTTCAGTTCGTCGATGAGCTGGGGGGTGAGCACCTCGCCGGCCCGGTTGGCGAACATCGTCATCTCGTGGGCGACATTGCCGAGATCCGCTTCCTTGGACGCGATGGTGCCCAGCACCGAGCCGCTGCCGATGGCGGAGATGAGCAGATAGCCGTCGGCCATGTCGACGATGACCTTGTTCACCTCACCGAGGCGATAGGTCCCGGCGACACCGCTTGCCAGGTTCGTCATTCCGGACACGAGCGCCGAGAGTCGGTCCGCATCGGCGCGCTCGCCCGCGTTGCACACCGCGATCATCAGCCCGTCGGACGAGACGGCGATCGCGTCCCGTACCCCCGCGGTCTGCTCCGTGAAGCGGTTCAGCAGCCAGTTGAAGTTCTCGGCTTCCGCGCTCAGTCCGGCAGACGGATTCACCAGCATGTCATCCCTCATCTCGATGTATCTCGGCTCTGGCAGCAGCCATCGCCCGGGCCGCTCCGGCGTCGAAGTCCTCGACCATGGCGCGCGCGGCCTCGGGGTCGCCGGCAACCGGACCGGCGGCGACCGGTCCGGCCTTCGGAGTGAATGCGCCGGGCGGCATCCGGGCTCTCGGCACCCTGCGGGTCAGCCGGGGCCGACCGGGCTCTCCGGGCTTTCGCTCCCGCGCCTCCGCGGGCGGAGGCGGCGCTGTGCTTGTTGCTGCGGGTCGCTGCTCGTTTTCCGCCAGGGGTGGACAGTGGTATAGGCGAGTGGCACCAGGTGGGCCATTGCGAAACACAGCGTCAAGGTCCGACGGTAGCCTCGCATCGGTCGTCTTCTGACCGGAACGAGCCTGGGCATCGGTGCACCAACTTCCGGGAGGGCAGCAATGAACGTCCTCTCTGGGAAACGCCGTCATTCCCAGCGGGGTTCAGCCACTGGGACCCTACTCTCGGGGTGCGCGGCTGGACCAGAGTGTGACGAGCACCGGGGAGAGAAGATTCCGCACCTCCCGTCAAGCCAGGTTCAATGGATCACGACCGGCTGGCACCGATCGGCGACGCGAACACCGCGGTGCGCGGCACGCGCGGCGGCATGCGGTAGTAGACCGTAGACATGACAGCGCAACGCAACGCCGGCCCCGGCTCCCGCGCCCGCAGCGGGCTCGACGACAAGATTCTCGGCGGCTGGCTCGGCCGTATCGCCGGGAACATGCTCGGCAAGCCCGTCGAGCGCGGTGACCACTGGACGCGGGAGCGGATCGCCCGCTATCTGCGCCGCACCGACGCGCTTCCGCTCACGGACTACATCCCGCCCCCGCCTCCCGGAACTCCGCTCGAACCAGGCGAGTTCGAGCTCCGCCCCGAGTGGCCGGAGTGCACCCGTGGCAACATCCGCGGCAGCGCCCGGGACGACGACGTCGACTACTCGATCCTGGGCCTGCACCTGCTGGAGACCCATGGCTTCGGGTTCACCACCGAGGAGGTCGGCGAACTGTGGCTGCTCCGGCTGCCCTACCTGCAGACCTTCACCGCCGAGCGCGCTGCGTACCGCAACCTCGCCCAAGGCCTGAAGCCGCCGGTGACCGCCACCGTCGACAATCCCTACCAGGAGTGGATCGGTGCCCTCATCCGCGCCGACATCCACGGCTGGACCTCCCCCGGCGACCCGGCTCGAGCCGCCGCGCTCGCCCGGCGCGACGCGGTCCTCTCCCACACGGGCAACGGCGTCTACGGCGCCATGTGGGCCGCCGCGCTGGTCGCCGCCGCCTTCACCGCGTCCTCGCCGCGCGCCGCACTCGACGCGGCACTCGACCAGATCCCGCCGGGCTGCCGGCTGGCCCGTACGATCCGGCACACGGCCGCGCTGCACGAGGCGGGTGCCGACTGGGAGGACACCCTGGACGAGCTGGAACGCGAGACGGGCCGCCTCCACTGGATCCACACCGTGCCCAACGCCGGAGTCCTCACGGCGGGACTCCTCTACGGGGAGGGCGACTTCACCGCCACCATCGCCCTCACCGTCCGCGGCGGCCTCGACACCGACTCCAACGGGGCGACGGCCGGGTCGGTCGCGGGCGTGCTGTGCGGCGCGTCCGCGATCCCCGCCCAGTGGACCGACCCGCTGGAAGACCGCGTCCGCAGCGCGGTCTTCGGCTTCGACGGGGTCCGGATCAGCGAACTCGCCGAGCGCACGGGTCGGTTGGCGACATGGCCGGGCGGGGCGCTGGAGGAAGCGCCGGGAGGGGCTTGAATGAGCCGGACGTACGTGGCCGCTCGAGCGTCCCCGTGCCGCCGTGGTGGATCGTCTCCGACGGCGACGGACTCAGCGCCCCGGCCGGCCCTCCCAAAGCGGCCCGCTTGACCTTGTCGTAGCGTCAACGTTTCTCCTGGGCCGTTGTGCTGGTCCTCGACCTCTGGGGCATCTTCTTCGCCCTGGCCCTGCAGGCCGCCTGCGTGGTCCGCCCGCACGTCGTCGGCGCGGACGGCTCGCTACGCGTACGGTACGGCGCCTTGGTCGACATCCGCGTGCCCGCCGGCCGCATCGCGTCCGCCCGCCTCGAGCGCCGCTACCCCGAGGGCCGGATGCTGCAGCTCGGCGAGGACGGCACACTCGACCTGATCGTCGGCGGCCAGACCACCGTGACGGTCGAACTCACCGAGCCGGTCGCCCTTCTGCGTCCGCTCGGCAGGCCCGCCCAAGCCAGGATCCTGCGCTTTTACGCCGACGACCCGCGCCCCGCCGTCGCCGCACTCCGGCGGACTGCCGGGCCCGGTCCGGCGTCTCCGGCGCCGAGCCGCATCACAGGGCGGTCCGGCGGCTGAGGAGTACGGTGGACCGGCGGCGGCAAGCGGGCCGATGGGTCCCTTTTGCGTTGCGTGCACAAGGGAGGATGGAGGCACGCCGTGCACGGGGAGTACCACGGGGCGTACAGGGTGCCGTGGGCGGACCACGACTGGCAGCTCATCCACGAGGGCCCCCAGTCCCCTGCTCTCCACATGGCGCTCGACGAGGTGCTGACCACTGAGGTCGCCCTGGGGCGGCGGCCGCCGACGCTGCGGATGTGGGAGTGGGCCTCCCCCGCCGTGATCATCGGGAGTTCCCAGTCGCTGCGCAACGAGGTCGACGCGGCGGCCGCCGAGCACCACGGCATCACCGTCGTACGGAGGATCAGCGGCGGCGGCGCGATGTTCGTCGAGCCGGAGAACACCATCACGTACTCGCTCTACGTGCCCCAGGAATTCGTCCGCGGCCTGTCCTTCGCCGAGTCCTACGCCTGTCTCGACGCGTGGCTGCCCGCCGCGCTCGGGAGCATGGGCATCGAGGCCCGGCACCAGCCGCTGAACGACATCGCCACCGAAGCCGGAAAGATCGCGGGTGCGGCGCAGAAGCGGGTGGTGGCGGGCGACGGAGCCGTGCTGCACCACGTGACCATGGCTTACGACATCGACGCCGCCAAGCTGCTCGCGGTGCTGCGGGTCGGCCGCGAGCGGATCTCCGGCAGGGGCACGCGGAGTGCAGAGAAGCGCGTGGACCCGCTCCGCCGCCAGACGCGCCTCCCCCGTGCCGCGGTCGTCGACCGGCTGATCGAGTCCTTCCGCGACCGGCACGGCCTGAGCCTCACCGACGGCAAGGTCACGGCGGAAGAGACGGCGCTGGCCCAGGAGCTGTCCCGGCGGAAGTTCAGCTCGCGGGACTGGACCGCGCGCGTGCCGTAGTCGGGCCGTGGGCCCCCGCATGAGGGCCGCGTAGGCGAGCGGAGCCCCGGTCGCCTGCCCCCGCGGCGACACCCAAGCGATGACCGCCCATCTACTGTGAGGTCATTACTTCTCCGTGTGCAATGGGGACATGGACAGCATCAGCGCCGCGTACAGCACCAGCGACGTGCCGAGGCCAACCGCCCAGCCGTAGTCGGCGAGCGGCTGGAGGAAGGGGATCAGGCCGTCCTCCGGGAAGGGGCCCTTGCCGGGGGCGTGCCAGTAGCGGCCGCCGGGACGGTAGAGGTCGATCAACTTCCCAGCCCTGGAGGGACCGGGTTTGTCTGCACGGTCCCTTCAAGCCGGGTCGCGCTCCCGGCTGTCCCCTACGACAGGACGGCCACGGGTCGCATCTACCAGTTCGGGGGGTTATATCCCTTGTGGTACGGGTGTGTTGACGAACACCCACGCCGAGCGTGCGCGGTTGCGCACGTTGACCCCGGCGACGACATCGGCAGGGCCAGCGAGCCCGCACCGACGACAGGAGAAGCTGTCCCGGGTGGGACGGTTGTGTCTCGCGGTGTGTCCGCATCGGGGGCACATCTGCGAGGTATAGGCCGCGTCCACTTCGATCAGCGGCACACCGGCGCGCTGGGCCTTGTAGGCGATGTGCTCGCCGAGCTGGTGGAACGGCCATGAAGAGAGCGCGGCCCGCTGGTCGCGGGAAGGCCGTACCCGGTCACGGATGCCATCGAGACGTTCGAGGGCGATGCCGCGTCCGGTGCGTTGTGCGACGGCCACGATCTCCTTGCTGATCTTGTGGTTGGCGTGGGTGGCGTGGCGCTGCTCTCTCTTTGTGCGTCGTTTGGCGCGCCGCCTCGCCGAACGGGTGTTCTTCGCCTGCAACTCGGCGCGCTTGCGCGCCTGCCAGCGCCGGTATCGTCCAAGGCGACGGCCGCAGTGGTTGTGCCCGTCGCTGGTCGTGGCGAGGTTGACGATGCCCCGGTCCACACCGAGCCAGTCGACGGGCTCGTACTGTTCGGCTTCGGGGACTTCGCAGGTGGCGACCAGGAACCACTTCCCGTTGCGATGGACGAGGTCCGTTTCGCCTTTGCGATGCTCCCGCAGCGTCTTGAGCTGGTCCGCGTTGCCCCTGAACGGCACGTGCTTCATGCGGCCCGCGGTGGTCCAGATGCTCACCGTGCTCGCGTCGTGCTGCCACGACAGGATCCGGTCATCGAACGGCTGGGCCGCATCCAGCCGGAAGGTGATCGGCTTGGACTCCGCCTTCACCCTCCGCACACACCCCGGCCGGCCCAGGGTCCCCGCCCGGATCGCGGCACGCAGCGCCGTGTAGGCATCCACCACCTTCTTCAGCGTGCGGACCACAGGCTGCGCACCGAGACCGAAGTCGGCCTTCAACTCGGCGTACACCAGCTTCTGCAGGTCGTTGCGAGAGAACAAGCCCGACTCGAACGCCGCAGCCGACGCGCGGTCAGCAGCCCGGTTGCAAGCATGCAGCGTCGCCTCCAGCGCCACCGCCTGTTCCGGCGACGGCAACAGCTTCACCTGCACCACCAACTTCACGCCAGCACCGTAACGGCAGGCACTGACAATGCCCGCTGACCAGCAACGCAGCGAAGTCCGCCGGTTCGCGGCTCCAACCCCCGGACCATTGGGGTACCCGGGCAGCAGCGTCCATGAGCTACCGCCCGTCGGCCCGCGATCAGCCGGTGAATGCGGGAATCACGCGCTCGCCGTAGGCGTCGATGGTGCTCTCTCGTGCGTCGTGCATGGCGTAGACCGCGAACTGGTCGACGCCCAGGGCCCGGAGGGCCGCCAGCTTCTCGATGTGCGCCTCGGGCGGGCCCAGCAGGCAGAAGCGGTCGACGATCTCGTCCGGGACGAAGTCGGTCGACGGATTCCCCGCCCGCCCGTGGTGGCTGTAGTCGTAGCCCTGGCGCTGTTTGATGTACGTGGTGAGGGCGTCCGGCACCAGATCGGAGTGCTCGCCGTAGCGGGAGACGAGGTCGGCGACGTGGTTGCCGACCATGCCGCCGAACCACCGGCACTGTTCGCGCGCATGCGCGAGGTCCTCGCCGACGTACGCGGGCGCGGCCACGCACATGGTCAGGGCGTCCGGGTCGCGCCCCGCCTCCTCCGCCGCGGTCCGCACCGCCCGCACCATCCACTCCGTCAGATACGGATCGGCGAGCTGGAGGATGAAGCCGTCGGCCTGCTGTCCGGCCAGCGCCAGGGCCTTGGGGCCGTACGCCGCCATCCACACCGGCAGCCTGCCGCCCTTGACCCAGGGGATCCGCACCGGGCTGCCGTCCACGAGGGCCTCGCGGCCCTCGGCGAGGTCCCGGATCACGCCGATCGCCTCGCCGAGCCGGGCGAGCGTGTTCGGCCGGCGGCCCGCGACCCGCATCGCGGAGTCGCCGCGGCCGATGCCGCAGACCGTACGGTTGCCGTACATGTCGTTGAGGGTGGCGAAGGTGGAGGCGGTGACCTCCCAGGTGCGGGTCCCCGGATTGGTGACCATCGGGCCGACGATCATCCGCTGGGTGTGTTCCAGGATCCGGCTGTAGATGACGAACGGCTCCTGCCACAGCACCGCGGAGTCGAAAGTCCAGCCGTAACGGAAGCCGTTGCGCTCGGCGCGGCGCATGAGGCCCACGACTTCCGAGGCCGGCGGATCGGTCTGCAGGACCAGTCCGAAGTCCATGTCGCCTCCCTAGGCGAGGTACTGACAGGTGCCACGCGGCACGTACTGGCCATGACCGGCCTGCCCGGTGAACTCCCGCTCGGTGAGCACGGCTTCGCCACGCGAGAGCACGGTGTCCACCCGGCCGGTGATCCGCTTGCCCTCGTACGCCGAGTAGTCGACGTTCATATGGTGGGTCCGAGCGGAAATGACCTGCTCGGCATGCGGGTCGTAGATGACGACGTCGGCGTCGGCGCCCGGCGCGACGGTGCCCTTGCGGGGATAGAGGCCGAACATCCGGGCCGGGGTGGCGCAGGCGATCTCGATCCAGCGGCGGCGTGAGATGTGCCCGTCGAGGACGGCCTGGTGCAGCAGGTCCATCCGGTTCTCCACCCCCGGCAGCCCGTTGGGAATCTTGGAGAAGTCGCCGCGGCCGAGCTCCTTCTGCCCCACGAAGCAGAACGGGCAGTGGTCGGTGGAGACCACCTGGAGATCGTTGGTACGCAGGCCCCGCCAGAGGGCGGCCTGGTGCTCACGCGGCCGCAGGGGCGTCGAGCAGACGTACTTGGCGCCCTCGAAGTCCGGCTCGGCGAGGTTGTCGGTGGAGAGGAAGAGGTACTGGGGGCAGGTCTCGCCGAAGACGCTGAGCCCCTTGTCGCGGGCGTGGGCCAGCTCGGCGACGGCCTCCTCGGCCGAGACGTGGACGACGTACAGCGGGGCCCCCGCGACCCGGGCGAGCTGGATGGCGCGGTGCGTGGCCTCGGCCTCCAGCAGCACCTTGCGCACCTCCCCGTGGTACCGGGGGTCGGTGCGCCCTTCGGCCAGGGCCTGTTCGACGAGGACGTCGATCGCGATGCCGTTCTCGGCGTGCATCATGATCAGCCCGCCGTTGCCGGCGGAGCGCTGCATGGCGCGCAGGATCTGCCCGTCGTCGCTGTAGAAGACCCCGGGGTAGGCCATGAACAGCTTGAACGAGGTGATGCCTTCCGCGACGAGGAGGTCCATCTCCTTGAGCGTGCCCTCGTTCACATCGGAGAGGATCATGTGAAAGGCGTAGTCGACGGCGCAGTTGCCGTTCGCCTTGGCGTACCAGGCGTCCAGTCCGGCGCGCAGGGCCTGTCCCTGGGTCTGCACCGCGAAGTCCACGATCGTGGTGGTCCCGCCCCAGGCGGCGGCGCGGGTGCCGGTCTCGAAGGTGTCCGACGCAAAGGTGCCGCCGAAGGGCAGCTCCATATGGGTGTGCGCGTCGACGCCGCCCGGGATCACGTACTTGCCGGTGGCGTCGATCGTGCGGTCGGCGGTCCAGCTCTCGCCGTACGTGCTGCCGTGCGCGGCGAGGGCGGCGATCCGGCCGTCCTCGATCAGCACGTCGGCGTGGACCTCGTCGGCGGCGGTGATGACGAGTCCGCCGCGGATGACGGTACGGGCGCCGCTCATGACTGACCCCCTTCGATGTCGGCCTCTTCGATCTCGGCCTGGACTTGGCGCAGGGCGTCCTCGAGGAGTGCCGCGCCTTCCTCTGCCTCGGCGACGCTCAGCGACAGCGGCGGCGCGATGCGCAGGGCGTTGCCCTCGAGACCCCCCTTGCCGATGAGCAGACCGCGCTCCCGCGCGTGCTCCAGCGCGAGGGTCGCGGCCTGCGCCGAGGGCGAGCCGTCCGGGTCGACCAGTTCGACGCCGATCATCAGGCCCCGGCCGCGTACTTCCCGTACGACGGGCAGGCCGGCGGCGACCGCCCGCAGCCGCTCGATGAGCAGCCCGCCGACGCGCCGGGCGTTGCCCTGGAGGTCGTGTTCGATCAGATAGGTGAGGTTGGCGAGGCCGGCTGCCATGGTGATCGGGCTGCCGCCGAAGGTGGAGATGGAGTTGGCGTCGAGGCAGTTCATGACCTCGGCTCGGGCGACGACGCCACCGATGGACATGCCGTTGCCGATGCCCTTGGCGAAGGTGAGCATGTCGGGCGGTCCGCTCGCCGCGTGCGCCTGCCAGCCCCAGAAGTGGTCGCCGGTCCTGCCCCAGCCGGTCTGCACCTCGTCCGAGATCCACAGGATGCCGTGCTGCTGCAGGACCTCGCGGAAAGCGGCGAACAGCCCGTCGGGCGGGAGGGTGAACCCGCCGACGCCCTGCACCGGTTCGGCGATCAGCGCCGCGACCGAGCCGCGCTGGGTCTGGGCGAGCATGTCTTCCAGGTCGGCCACACAGGCCTCGATGAACTCCGGGTCGGACAGCTGGGCGTACGGGCCGCGGCTGCGGACGCCGCCGTGCACGTACAGCGTCTGGAGCGGGGAGAGGCTGGTGGGGGACCAGGCTGCGTTGCCGGTGATGCCGATGGTGGAGAACGAGCGGCCGTGGTAGCTGTTGCGCAGCGCCAGCACCTGATTCGACCGGCGGTAGTTGGTCGCCAGCAGCAGGGCGGCGTCATTGGCCTCGGTGCCCGAGGTGGTGAAGAAGACGCGTGCGTCGGGGATACCGGAGAGGGTGGCGATGCGCTCGGCCAACTCCACCATGGGGCGGTTGAGGTAGAGGGTGGAGGAGTGGATGATGCGCCCGGCCTGTTCGCTGACGGCCTTGGTCACCTCGGGCAGGGCGTGGGCGGTCATCGTGGTGAGGATGCCGCCGAAGAAGTCCAGGTAGCGCTTGCCGTCGGCGTCCCAGACGTGGCGGCCCTCGCCGTGGGTGAGCTCGATCGGCTCGCGGTAGAACAGGGCCAGCCAGTCCGGCATGACGGACCGGTGACGGCCCAGCAGAGCGGGATGGGAATCGGGCGCGGGAAGGGGATTCACGGCGTCACCAGCCCGTCGTAGGCGTCCGGGCGCCGGTCGCGGTAGAAGGCCCACTGCTGCCGGACCTCCTCGATCAGGTCGAAGTCGAGGTCCCGCACGACGAGCTCCTCCGCCTTGTCGCTGGCGACGTCGCCGACGAACTGGCCCCGCGGGTCGACGAAGTAGCTGGTGCCGTAGAAGTCGTTGTCGCCGTACTCCTCCTGGCCGACGCGGTTGATCGCGGCGATGAAATACTCGTTGGCGACCGCGGCGGCCGGCTGCTCGAGCTGCCAGAGGTAGGAGGACAGACCGCGGTGGGTGGCCGAGGGGTTGTAGACGAGCTGTGCGCCGGCCAGGCCCAGCGCCCGCCACCCCTCGGGGAAGTGACGGTCGTAGCAGATGTAGACGCCGACCTTCCCGACGGCCGTGTCGAAGACGGGCCAGCCCAGATTCCCCGGTTTGAAGTAGTACTTCTCCCAGAAGCCCTTGACCTGCGGGATGTGGTGCTTGCGGTACTTGCCAAGGACGGTGCCGTCGGCGTCGATGACGGCGGCGGTGTTGTAGTAGAAGCCGGATTGCTCGACCTCGAAGACGGGCACGACGATCACCATTCCGGTCTCGCGTGCGAGGTCCTGCATCCGGCGGACGGTGGGGCCGTCGGGCACGGGCTCCGCCCAGCGGTAGTGCTCGGGCTCCTGGACCTGGCAGAAGTAGGGCGAGTTGAAAACCTCTTGGAAGCCGATCACCTTGGCGCCCTGCCGGGCGGCCTCCCGGGCGTGCTCCTCGTGCTTCGCGATCATGGACTCGGTATCGCCGGTCCAGGTCGCCTGGACCAGTGCGGCGCGGACGACATTGGCCATGAGCTGCTCCTTCTCCCCCAGAGCTTCGCCTGGGAGGTACCCCCATCGCTGCGCCGGGCCGCCGGGGCCCCGCACTTCCGCTGACGTCAGAGAGCCTGCAGCCACTTCTACGCACGTAGAAGTGGCACGTAGATGGAGAACGTAAGCCGCGTCACAGCCCTAGGCAAGACCATCGCCATAACGCGGATGAGTCGATCAAGTTTCGTACCTCAACGGGCCACATCGGACACGCTCGGGCCTCGTGTCAGGCCGCACCGGGAGCATCGGGAAGCCCCGCGACACGCAGCTCGAGCGCGAGATCGCGCCGCCGGTGCGGCGAAACGGCGTCGGCGGCGTCGAGCATGAGCGGTACGAGCGTCGCCGGGTCGGCCTCCGCGACCCGGGCGGCCTCGTCGGCGGTACGGGTCCGGAGCAATGCGGTCAGCAGGGTCTCGACCTCGGGGTCCCGGCCGGCGGCGCGCAGCGCGAGCACGGTGTCGGCGACCTCTGCGGCGGGGCGGGCCACGGCCTGGCGGAGCAGGGCGTGGCAGTCGTCCCTGCGGTCCGCGTCGGCGAGCGCGGCGGCCGAGGCGGCCAGGGCCGGAGGCGGCAGGCACGCGGCTTCCCAGAGGAGAGTCGGGACGTCGTCGGCCAGGCCGGCCCGCTCCAGGCCGGTGACGAGGAGCGGCAGGCGCTCGGCGGGCCAGGCGGCGGCCTCGCACAGCAGGACATGCGCCTCGCCGCCCCGGCCGGAGGCGCGCAGCGAGGCGAGGCGGGCGACGGCCTCGCCGGTGGCGCGGCGGGCGGCGGCGAGCTCGTCGGGGGCGGCGGGGGTCTGGACGTCTCGGGACGGCCCGTCGGCGGGGGTCCGGACGTCTCGGGGCGCCCGGTCGGCGCGGCCCCGCCGCTTGGCGGGGCGGGCGCCCTCCTTGCCCCATGCCTCTTCGGCGTCCGGACCCGCCGCGGAGCGGGAGCCCCGGGGTCCCGAGGGGCGGGCGGCGCGGGAGTCCCCGTCCCCGTCAGCCCCGCTGTCGTACGCCCCGGCGAAGCGAGCTCCGCGTAGCCCGGCGGCGCCGGCGCTGGGCGCGGGGGCGGATACGGGGGGCTGTACCTCGGGCGCGGCCGTCGGCGCGGCGTCGGCCCCGGCCAGTCCGGCAAACCGCGCGCCCCTTAACGGCGCCTTGCGCGGTGCCGTGCGTCCGGGCGCCTCGGCCGCGCCGCGGTCGGAGGTGTCGGTCACCTCCTCGCGGTGCTTCCGGTCGCCCCGGTCTTCCTCCTCCTGCGGATGGGGGGCGGGCGTCTCCTCCCCCGCTGCAGGACCCCCCGCCACTGCCTGGCGCGGGCGCAGCGGGTGACGGCGGTGCAGAAGCCGCGGAAGCCGACGCGGACGGTGTGGACGGTGTGGACGGGAACGAGGGCCGACGGCCTGACGCCGGGTGGTCGTCGCCATCGCCACTGGCCTGTGCGCCGGTACGGAACCACGGCAGGTCGCCGTCCGACGGCTGGTCGGCACCTCGGTCCAGCGCGGTGAGACGGCCTTGCAGCTCGTCGCAGCGGGCCGCCGCTCGCCGGTGGTCGTCCCTGGCCCAGGCCAGGTCCACCGCGACGCGGTCAGCGTGGTCCGGGGTGTCCGTCGCCGCCAGTGTGGCAGTCAACTCCCGTTCGCGCACGGCCGCGTACTGCCGCTCGCGCAGCATGACGTCCAGCCGGTCGAGCAGCGCCTCCCGGCCGCCGATCCACCGGTCGTACGCCGCCCCTGAGGCGCGGTGCAGCCGCTCGGCGCGGGCCCGTTGTCCGTCGGCCGCGGGGGCGCCATGACGCGCGGCGTAGTCCTGGAGCAGGGCTTCCACCACATCCCACGGCAGGATCTCGCTGCCCTCGAGGCAGGCCCGGATCCCCTCCGCATCGCGCTGCGCAAAGACCCCGTACCAGCCCTCGTCGGGGTCGAGCCCGCTCAGGAGTTGGTGGAGATAGGCCGCGAACTCCCCGACGGCGTCAGGGAGTTGCCCGTCCAGCATGACCCGCCCCTCTCTCCCGGGCCGCCGGAGTTCCCGGGTCCGCTGTGATTCGACACCCGCTGTGTTACAGGAAGGGACACTGCAGTGCTACGGCGAGTTTTCATCGGGCGCACAAAAGCATGTCAGAGACTGATGGCGACCGCAGTGTGCGGGCGCTTCCCGAGGCGGAGGAGCGCGGCCCCGTCGTCGACGATCCGGAAGCTCCAGCCGTACTTGCGGGTGAGGAGCTTCCGCACCCGCCGCAGCCCGTCCGCGTCGAGCAGCTTCGCCTCGCCCTCGGCGCTCGGCGCGCCCGGCGCGATCCGGCCGCGCACATCGCACGCGGTGACGGTCACCCGGCCGTTGTTGCGGATGCGCTTGATCTTGCCGGAGTCAGTGCGCGTCCAGACGAACAGCTCGCTGCCGTCCGAGACCGCCCAGACGGGGGTCGCGACGGCGGCCCCGTTCCGGCGGTAGGTGACGAGGCTGACGTACGGGCTGCGGCCGAGTTCGTCCACGGCCGACTGCGAAGTGGGGGTCATGACGCCGACTCTAGGCCCTGTCCGGTCGATCAGGCCTGGGGGCACCCCCCAGATATCCCTGGGGGAAGGACCGAGATCAGCGACCGCCGCGGTGGGGCCCGGTCACCGCGGCGACGGCCGCACGACCATCGCCGAGCCACCCCCGCGCCGCACCTTCTCGGCCGCTGCGAGCCACCGGCCGTCCGGCAGGCGCTGGACACCGGTCGCCGCGCCGATCTCCGGGTTCTGCCGGAAGGCGTGGCCGAGCGCTTCGAGTTCGGCCCGCAGCGGGCTGTTCCACAGCCCGGGTTCCAGGTCCGTCGTGGCGCCGTTGCGCTGGCTGGCGCGCGGGGCGGCGATCGCGTCCACGAGCGGAAGACCTCGGTCCAGATGACCGGTGAGGGTCTGGAGCACCGTGGTGATGATCGTGGCTCCGCCCGGGGAGCCGAGGGCGAGGAGTGGACGGCCGTTCTGGAGAACGATCGTGGGGGACATCGACGATCGCGGCCGCTTGCCCGGTCCCGGCAGGTTCGGATCGTGGACCGCCGGATCGGCGGGGGCGAAGGAGAAGTCGGTGAGCTCGTTGTTGAGCAGGAAACCCCGGCCCGGCACGGTGATGCCGCTGCCGCCGGTCTGCTCGATGGTCAGGGTGTACGCCACGACGTCGCCCCATCGGTCGGCGACCGTCAGATGTGTGGTGCTCTCGCCCTCGTACGGCGTCGGGGCGGCGTTGTCGGCCGCTTTGCAGTCGGTGGGATTCCGAGGGTCGCCCGGCGCGACGGGGCTGGTCAGGACGGCGTCGTCGCGGATCAGGCAGGCACGGGAGTCCGCGAAGCGCTGGGACAGCAGCTCCTTCGTCGGGACGTCCTCGAAGGCCGGGTCACCGACCCAGCGGCCCCGGTCGGCGAAGGCGATCCGGCTCGCCTCGATGAATCGATGCAGATACTGACGGTCGCTCAGCTTGCTGAGGTCGGTCCGTTCCAGGATGTTGAGCGCCTCGGCCACCGTGGTGCCACCGGACGACGACGGCGCCATGCCGTACACGTCCAGCCCGCGGTACGAGGCACGGGTCGGCGCCTGGGCCTTGGTCGCGTACCGGCGCAGGTCCTCGGGCCGCAGGTCTCCGGGCCGGACAAGCCTTTCGGCGTCCGGGTCGACCGGCGGCTTGCGGACCGTGCGGATGACGTCGCGGCCCAGCTGCCCTTCGTAGAAGGCGTCGGCTCCCTTCGTCCGCAGTTCGGCGTAGGTCCGGGCGAGGTCCGGGTTCTTCAAGGTCGAGCCCAGTGCCGGCAGTTGTCCGCCGGGCAGGAAGAGCCGTGCGCTGGCCGGGAAGTCGCGGAAGCGCGCTTCGTTGTCGGCGGTCTGCCGGCGGAAGGTCTCGTCGACCGTGAAACCCCTCCGGGCGAGCCGCTCGGCCGGCTTCAGCAGCTCGCCGAGCGACGTGGTCCCCCAGGCGTCCAGCGCCGCGTCCCAGGTGGCGGGCGTGCCGGGGGTGCCGACGCTGAGCCCGCTGGTGACCGCCTCGGCGAACGGGACCGGCTTGCCGTCCTCCAGGAAGAGGTCCTTCTCCGCGCTGAGCGGAGCGGTCTCCCGCCCGTCGATCGTGTGGACCGCGCGCCGCTTCGCGTCGTAGTGGACGAAGTAGCCCCCGCCGCCGATGCCCGCCGAGTACGGCTCGGTGACGCCCAGCGCCGCTGCGGTGGCGACCGCCGCGTCCACCGCATTACCGCCGCGCCGCAGCACCTCGATCCCCGCCGCGGTCGCGTCCGGATCGACGCTGGAGACCGCCCCTCCGTACCCCACCGCCACCGGGGACTTGACGGGCGTACGGGCCTCGCCGCCGCCCGGCGGAGCCGGTGGCGCGGCCGCGGCCACGGACACCACGGCCACCCCCGCGGCCAGCAGTGACAGTCGTCGAACCACGGAGCGACGCATGGATACCTCCACTCGGGCTGACTTGGCCCAGAGCCTAATCTCGGCACTGGCGGCCGTCAGCAGTGCCTTGGGCGTCGAACGGGGATGCCCGGCACCGCTACCATCCCCGTCCATGAACGATGACGTCCGCAACATCGTCCTCGGCGTGCTCGCCGCCGGTATCAGCGCCGGCCTCGGCTGGTTGGCCCGTACGTACCTATGGCGGCGCAGACTCCAGCGCAAGCAGCGCTTCTTCGGGCTGCCCACGAACTCCGAGTGCCTGCTGGTGGTCAACCGGTCCGCGGGCACCGGCGACTGGACGGTCGCCCGGCGGGATGTGTTCGCCCTGCTCGAACTGTCCGCCATCGTCAAGGACTGCGGTGCGAACCCGCACATCGTGCCGCATGACTCGATAGGGCAGGGCTTCGGGGAGCGCACCGAGTTCTGCATCGGGGGGCCGGTGTCGAATCTGCGGATGGTGGCGCATCTGCGGTCGCTGCTGCCGGGTGTCGAAGTCAACACGGACAGCGAGCCGGGGCCGGACCGGGGAGCCTTCCGGATCGGCAGCGAGCGCTACCGGATGGAGAAGGGCAAGGTCGAGCATGTGCTGCTGGCCCGGCTGACGGCCGGTCAGGATGCGCGCCCGGTCTTCCTCGCCTGCGGACAGCACTCCAACGCCAACCATGCGGCGGTGCGTTACCTGGCGCGCCAACACGACCGGCTGGCCCGCAAGTACGGCAACGACTCCTTCTGTCTGCTGCTCAAGGCAGTCAACTCGCAGGCGTACGGCCCCGATGTGGTCGAGCTCGTCTCCGACGTCACCCGCGCCGCCACCACCCCCTCCCCGATGCCGTCGTCGAAGAGCTCGCACCGGGCGGCTCGTTGACGCCGACGTCAATTGTTACCGACGCGTAATTCACGATTCTATTACCAGCGGTAAGCCCTTGAGGTTACTGTCGGGTCACTTCCGTGCTGACACCTCTGTCAGCACCGACGTGAGGAGCCGACCCATGGGACAGCCCCGACACTCTCGCCCCCCTCGCAGGAGCTTGCGCACCTCAGCCGCCGGCGCCGTCTCGGCGGCCGTACTCGCCGGCAGCGCCTTCAGCGTCGCCCCCGCCGCCGAGGGCGCCCCGGCCCGGACCACGGAACTGGCCCAGAGCCTCACCTCCGCCGACGCCGACACCAGCTCGGCGAGCGTACGGTTCGTCGACATCGAGGGCGACGGGGGAACCGTCCTCAAGGCCAATGTGTTCACCCCGGCCGCTGCCGACGGCGACCCGCACCGCCGCTTTCCCTTGATCGTGCTGCCCACCAGTTGGGGCATGCCGCAGGTCGAGTACATCGCTCAGGCGAAGAAGCTCGCCGAGTCGGGCTACGTGGTGATCGGATACAACGTCCGCGGCTTCTGGCAGTCCGGCGGGCAGATCGAGGTGGCCGGTCCGCCGGACATCGCCGACGCCTCCAAGGTCATCGACTGGGCGCTGGCCAACACTCCGGCCGACCCCGACCGAATCGGCATGGGCGGGGTCTCCTACGGCGCCGGGATCAGCCTGCTCGCCTCGGCCTTCGATCCGCGCGTCAAGGCCGTGGTCGCCCTGAGCGGCTGGGCGAATCTCATCGACTCCATCTACAGCGGCCGGACCCAGCACGTCCAGGCCGCGGGGATGCTCGGCGCCACCGGCTATCTGACCGGCCGTCCCAGCCCTGAAACGGAGCGCGCCCTCAAAGACTTCCTCTCCTCCAACCTGGACCGGGAGGAGGAGATGATCGCGTGGGCGAAGAAGCGCTCCCCCGCCACCTACCTGGACCGGATCAACGCCGGCGGCGCCGCCATCATGCTCGGCAACGCCTGGGGGGATTCCATCTTCCCGCCCAACCAGTACGCCGACTTCTACGAGAAGCTGACCGGCCCCAAGCGCCTGGAGTTCCGGCCCGGGGACCACGCCACCCCGGAGGGCTCCGGGCTGCTGGGGCTGCCGAACGACACCTGGGACAGCGCCCACCGCTGGTTCGACCACCACCTGAGGGGCGTGGACAACGGCGTCGACCGCGAGCCGCCCGTCCAGCTCAAGTCCCGCTCCGACGGCGCCTACGAGGGGTACCGCAGCTGGTCCGATGTGCCGTCCGGGACGCGCCGCCTACCTCTCGGAGAGAGCGAGCGCATCCACGCGAACACCGACTCCGGCGCCAACGGCGGAACGATCTTCCTCTCCAGCGCTCTGGACCAGTTCCTCAAACTCCCGCCCATGGCCTCGGTGCCGCTGCTCCCCCGCTCCTTCGCCGCCGTCTGGCAGTCCGAGCGGTACGCCGAGCAGCAGCGCATCCGCGGCACGGTGAAGCTGCACACCACGGTCACCAGCACCCACTCGAGCGGCACCGCCGTCGCGTACCTCTACGACGTGGGCCCGCTCGGCCTCGGCAAGCTGGTCACGCACGCGCCGATCACCTTCCACGACCGTACGCCCGGCAAGCCGTTCGGCGTCGACCTGGAGCTGTTCTCCACGGCGTACGACGTCCCGGCCGGACACCGGCTCGCGCTGGTCGTCGACACCGTCGATCCGCTCTACATCGAGCACAACCCGGACGGCGCGAGGCTGACCTTCTCCTCGCCCGCCCAGGACCCGTCGTATCTGGAGGTGCCGCTACGTGGCGCCGGGTCCTGAGAGCACGGTGCTCGGCCCGGCTTCCGCCACCTTCGCCGCCCGCGTCTTCACGCTGCGCCGCTCCCGCTTGGCGACCCAGTTGGCGACCCAGGACAGCAGCATGCACAGCCCGATGTAGATCGGCGAGATCACCAGCACCACCGGGATGAAGGGCAGGCCGTAGTCGAGATCGGTGGCGATGAGCTTGCCCGCCTGGAGGAACTCCTCAAAGGTGATGAGGAAGCCGAGCGAGGTGTCCTTCAGCGCCACCACCAGCTGGCTGATGATCGCGGGCAGCATGGCACGCACCCCCTGCGGGACGAGGACGTACGTCATGACCTGCGTCTTGCGCAGACCGAGGGAGTACGCCGCTTCCCGCTGCCCGCGATCCACCGCGTTGATGCCGGTACGGAACACCTCGGCGAGTACCGAGCCGTTGTAGAGCGTCAGTCCGGTGACCAGCGCGGGCAGCGGCTGCACCTCCAGCGCCACGAAGACGAAGAAGATCATCACCAGCACCGGCATGGCACGGAAGAACTCCACGAACAGCGTGGCCAGCCAGCGCACCGGCCGGAACTCCGAGAGCCGTCCCGAGGCGAGCACCCCGCCCAGGGCGAGGGAGAGCACAGCCGCGAGGCCGAACGCCTTCAGCGTGTTGCCGAGCCCTTCCAACAGCAGCTCCTGGATGCCCTCGTACTGGAAGGGCCGCCACTTCTCCCCCTCGAACTGGCCGGTGTCGTCGAGCAGGTAGACGATCCAGACGACGAGCGCGAGGATCGCGACGACCCCCGCGATGCCGTAGCCGCGGTGGCGGACCCGAGCCTTGGGACCGGGGACGTCGTAGAGAGCGGTGGCGGTGGTGGTCATCGGGGGATCCCCCAGCGCTTCTCCAGCACGTTGAACAGCGCGCTGATGGTCAAGGTCAGAATCAGATAGCCGGCGGCGATCCAGACGAAGGACCACACGACGCTGTAGCCCAGCTCAGCCAGCGGCTTGTACACCCCGAGCAGCTCGGTGACGCTGAACGAACCGGCGATCGCCGAGTTCTTGGCGAGCGCGATCAGGGTGGAGCCGATCGGCGGGATCACCGCGCGGAAGGCCTGCGGCAGCACCACATTGCCGAGCGACTGGGTGAAGCCCATGCCGAGGCTGCGGGCCGCCTCGCCCTGCCCGACCGGCACGGTGTTGATGCCCGAGCGCACCACCTCGCAGATGAAGGCGGAGGTGTAGCAGCCGAGTGCGAGGACGGCGAAGGTCTGGAAGGGCAGCACCAGGCCGAAGCGCGGCAGGCCGAGCAGCACGGCGAAGAACAGCAGCGTCAGCGGGGTGTTGCGCAGCACGTTCACCCAGACCGTGCCGAAGGCCCGCAGCGATCCGACGGGCGCGACGCGGAAGGCGGCCATGACGATGCCGAGCCCGAGGGCCAGCAGCGAGGCGAAGATCGTGAGCTGTACGGTGCCCCAGAAGCCCTCGCCGTAGAGCGACCAGTTGTCGAGGAGTGCGTCCATCGGCAGGTCCTTGAAATCATCGGATCGTGAACTCAGCCCGCCGGGTAGCGGTCGATCGGGGGCGGCTCGGGGGCAGGCTTTCCGGAGAGTCCGAGGGTGGCGTCGTACGCCTTCTTCCAGTTGCCGTTCTTCTGGTTGGCCTCGATGGCGTCGTCGAGCGCGAAGCGCAGCGCGTTGTCGTTCCTGGGGACGCCGATGCCGTACGGCTCGTCGGAGAACGTCTCGCCGACCACCTTCAGCTCGTCGGGCACCTTCGCCGCGTAGCCCAGCAGGATCGTGTCGTCCGTGGTGACGGCGTCCACCTGGAGGGTGAGGAGGTTGTCCACGCAGACCGAATACGTGTCGTACGCGACGGGGTCCGCCTCCGGGTACTCCTCCTGGATGCGCTGCAGCGGGGTCGAACCGGCCGCGGAGCAGACGATCTTGCCGTCCAGGTCCTGCGGGCCCTCGATATCGGTCTCGTCGGTGCGGACGAGCAGGGACTGCCCCGCCATGTAGTACGGGCCCGCGAACCCGACCTGCTTCTTGCGCAGATCGTTGATGGTGTACGTGCCCACGTAGTAGTCGATCTGACCGTTCTGCAGGGCGGTCTCGCGGTTCGCGGAGGCGATCGTCTTGAACTCGATGGTCTTGGGGTCGAAGCCGAGCGAGGCGGACATCATCTTGGCGATCTCGATGTCCAAGCCCGAGTAGACACCGGTGGCCGGGTCCTTCTCACCGAGGAACGGCTGGTCTTCTTTGGCGCCGACGACGAAGTGGCCTCGGTCCTTCGCACTGCGCCAAGTCGGGGAGTCGGGCAGCTCGAAGCCGCGGTTCACCTCGTAGCGAGGCAGCTGTTCGGGCTGCGGGCCCTTGACCGGGGGGCTGCCCTCCTTGCCGCAGGCTGCTGCCGAGAGCAGGGCGAGCGAGGTGAGCGCGGCGAGGACGAGCGCGGCGATCGTACGGTTCATGTCCGTCACCTCTCCCGCTCAGTGCTTGAGGATCTTGGACATGAAGTCCTTGGCGCGGTCGCTCTCGGGGGCGGTGAAGAACGCCTCGGGGGCGCGGTCCTCGACGATCCGGCCGCCGTCCATGAAGACCACGCGATTCGCGGAGGCGCGGGCGAAGCCCATCTCGTGGGTGACGACGACCATCGTCATGCCCTCGCGGGCGAGCTGCCGCATGACCTCCAGCACCTCGTTGATCATCTCCGGGTCGAGAGCGGAGGTCGGCTCGTCGAAGAGCATCACCTTCGGATTCATGGCCAGGGCCCGGGCGATGGCCACCCGCTGCTGCTGGCCGCCGGAGAGCTGCGCCGGGTACTTGGGTGCCTGGTCGGCCAGGCCCACGCGGTCGAGCAGCTCCATGGCTCGCCGCTCGGCGTCCTCCTTCTTCCGCCTGCGGACCTTGATCGGAGCGAGGGATACGTTCTCCAGCACCGTCTTATGGGCGAAGAGGTTGAAGGACTGGAAGACCATGCCGACGTCGGCGCGCAGCTTCGCGAGCTCCTTGCCCTCCTCGGGCAACGGCTTCCCGTCGATCCTGATCGTGCCCGACTCGATGGTCTCCAGGCGGTTGATCGCCCGGCAGAGCGTGGACTTGCCGGAGCCGGACGGGCCGATGACCACGACCACCTCCCCGCGGCCGACGGTGAGGTTGATGCTCTGGAGGACGTGCAGCTGTCCGTAGTGCTTGTTCACGTCGCGCAGCTCGACCAACAGATCGGCTGTGGAGACGGTCTCGGCTCCTTCGGTGGCCATACCCAGCCCTGCCCACTCTCAGCTGTGTCGCGGTCTGGGCAACGTATCCAGCCACATGTGGCACGGCGCCTCGACACGCACCGAGGGGGGAATATCCGTATTGTGTTGCCGCCGCCGTGGTGCCGGACCTGGGCGGCTATAGGTGCGCCGGGACTCAGTCCTCGGATGCCTCCGCGTACACCTGGGACAGCTCGGGCGCCCCGCTGACCGCCCAGTCGAGACCCGCCTCCACGACGTCGATCTCCCGGCCGGAGGCGAGTCTGACCACGGGCTGCCCGTTCGGCCACACCTGCCAGGCCGCGCCCGGCACCGTACGGACGATCACCGTCCCCAAGTAGAGGCCGGCGTCGTTGCCCAGCCAGGGAAGCTCCTCGGGGTCGTCGCGCCAGCGCGGCAGCAGCTGGTCCAGGGCCTCCAAGGAACGGGCCGAGTCGTCGAGTTCGAGCCCCACGGAGGACGCCTGGCTGCGCAGCAGCCCGCACTCGGAGAGGAGTTCGGCCACCCCTTCGGCGTCGGCCTCGGCGTCCTCGGCCGCGCCCATCACGGAGACGCCCCGCGCAGGACCATGTCGCTTGCGCCAGTTCTCCAGGAAATGGATGTTCATGCCACTCAGGTTCGCATTCGGAGCACGTTCCGCACCACAGGCACGCTCCGTGGCGCAAATTCAGCCGGAGTTCGCTGCCGGGATCATTGACGGCCCTCACCCGCCTTCCTACGTTCATCGCGCACCTGTCGGATCACATTCGGATGCGGGAGGGGACGGCCATGCTCGTGGCAAGACGTGGGACTGCGACCGGGATCGCGATCGTCGTGGGAGGAGCGGCCCTCGCCCTCACCGCGGCGGCCGCACCCGCCGTCGCAACGGAACGCCGCACGGAGCCGCTCCCCCTGGAGCGGCTCTTCGACAACCGGGCCGTCAGCGATGACGCCCGGCCGTCGGAAGCCGACTTCGACGGAGCCGGGCAGTCGCTCTCCGCACAGGACCTGACGGCCGCGGGCTGGACCTCGGGCCGTACCCTCGCCATCGACGGGGCCCGCCTGACCTGGCCCCGATCCGCCCCCGGGCGGCCCGACAACGTCCGGGCGAACGGGCAGGCGGTCCAGCTGACCGGCCGGGGTGACGCGCTGTCCTTCCTGGTCGCGGGGACCGGAAGCCCCGGCGGGGCGACCGGCACCGGCACCGTTCACTACCAGGACGGCTCCCGCACGGCGTTCGCCCTCTCCGCGCCCGACTGGCGCACCGGACCGCTGAGCACCAAGGTCGTCGCGCTCCCGCACATCAACTCCCCGAGCGGACAACGGACGGAGAAGGTCCGGCTGTACGCGGTCACCGTGCCGGCCGCGCGCGACCGTGAGATCGCCTCGGTGGTGCTGCCCGCGGATCCCGGGCCGGACGCCGATCTGCACGTCTTCGCGGCCGCCGTGCGCTCCCCGGCACAGGGGTGGACCGGAAGCTGGTCGGCGAGCACCGGCGGTTACGCGAATGCCGGGCCGTGGACGGACCAGACGCTGAGGCTGGTCGTCCACACCAGTACGGGCGGGCCCCGGGCCCGTATCCGGCTCGCCAACACCTTCGCGGCCGCGCCGGTGCACATCGGGCATGCGTCGATCGCGGTGCAGCGCGCCGGGGCGGCGGCGACGAGTGCACCGAAGCGCCTCGCGTTCTCCGGGAAGCCGGGCACCCAGATACCGGCGGGGGCCGAGGTGTTCAGCGACCCGCTCGGCTTCGCCGTACCCGCCCAGGCGAATCTGCTGGTCAGCATCCATCTGCCGGGCACTGTGGCGGCGGTTCCGGTGCACGCGCGTGCCTTCCAGCACTCATATGTGAGCGCAGCGGGCAGCGGCGACCGTACGGGCGACAGCGGCGGGGCGGCGTACCCCGGCACGATCACCTCCTGGCCGTTCCTGACCGGGCTCGACGTGGGCGGCGGGCCCGGGTCCGTAGTGGCCCTCGGCGACTCGATCACCGACGGGGACAAGTCGACGGTCGACGGCAACCGGCGGTGGCCGGATGTGCTGGCCCGGCGGCTGCAGGCACAGTCGCAGGTGCCGCGGTACGGGGTGCTCAACCACGGGATCTCCGCGAACCGGGTCGTCACCGACCGCTACCCGGGCGACGGGGTCAGCACCGATACGGGCGGGGTGAGCGCGCAACACCGGCTGGACCGCGATGTGCTGGCCCAGACCGGGGCCCGCACGGTCGTGGTCTTCGAGGGGATCAACGATGTCCGATGGGGTACCTCGGCGGACGAGGTGATCGCCGGGCTGCGGTCCATCGCAGACCGGGCGCGCGCCCGCGGGCTGCGGGTGGTCGCGGCGACCGTCGTGCCGTGCGAGGGGTACCCCGGCTGCACGTCGGAGGTCGATGCGCGGCGCACCGCCGTCAATGCGTATCTGCGGAACAACGGCGGGGCGTTCGACGCCGTGCTGGACTTCGACGCGGTGATCCGCGATCCGGAGCGGCCGCAGCGGATGCTCCCCGCCTACGACAGCGGCGACCACCTGCATCCCGGGGACGCCGGGCTGCGCGCGATGGCCGAGTCGATCGACCTGCGCAAGCTCGTACCGTAAGCGCACGTTGTGGGCATTCGTTCCGCAGGGCTGGGGGCACCCCCAGCGGTAGCTGGGGGAGGGTGGGCACAACGCGACCACCGGCGTGCAGCCCCGTACGAAACGGAAGCCCCTCGGCGGGGGTTTGCGTACGTCGCCGGGTGCGGGCCGGTGTGTGCCCACCCGTTCCGCCTGGGGGCACCTCCCAGCGTTAGCTGGGGGAGGAACGAATGCCCACACACCGGCTCTCAGAGCTCCAGGTCCACCACGACCGGGGCGTGGTCGGACGCACCCTTGCCCTTGCGCTCCTCACGGTCGACGTAACCGTCCTTCACCGCGCCCGCGAAGGACTCGTTGCCGTAGACCAGATCAATGCGCATGCCCCGGTTCTTGGGGAAGCAGAGCTGGCGGTAGTCCCAGTAGGTGTACGGGTGGTCGTACTTCAGCGGCCGCGGCACGACGTCGGTCAGGCCGAGTCCACGCAGCGCTTCGAGCGCGGCCCGCTCGGCCGGGGTGACATGGGTGAGGCCCTCGAAGGCGGACCGGTCCCAGACGTCGTCGTCGGTCGGCGCGATGTTGAAGTCGCCGAGCACCGCGAAGGGGCGCTCCGCCGCCGCGTCGCCGGTCACGGCGGCACCGAGCGCCTCAAGCCACTTCAACTTGTACGCGAAGTGCGCATGGTCCACCTCGCGTCCGTTCGGCACGTACACCGACCAGACGCGGACGCCGTCGCAGGTCGCCGCTATGGCGCGGGGCTCCTGCGCACCGTCGTAGTCCGGGCCACCCGGCAACCCGGAGGTCACGGCGTCGAGGCCGACCCGGGAGACCACCGCCACGCCGTTCCACCGGCCGTCCGCGTTGACCGCCGCCTCATAGCCGAGCTCCCGCAGCTGCTGACGCGGGAACTGCTCCTCGGTGCACTTGGTCTCCTGCAGGCACAGGACGTCGGTGCCGCTGCTCTCCAGCCAGGCCAGCAACCGTGGCAGCCGGGCGGTGATCGAATTGACGTTCCAGGTGGCGATGCGCATGGACATGAATGTACCGCCCGGCAACGACAGCCAGGCCCCGAGTCAACGGCCGGGATGACCGGGCCGGGGCACCGGGCCGCGCCGGAGGGAGAGCGTCAGACGGAGAGCGTCTCGCCCGGGGCAAGCCGGCCGTGCCGCGCTCCGCCGACGCCCGGCCCGTCCGGGCCCAGCATCCGGTCGTACACCGGCCGGGCGATGTCGGTCAGCAGACCGTCGTGGATGTCGATGGCCCGCTGCGGCTTGACCTCGCGGAGGTAGTCGATCACCTCGGCCACCTTGTTCCAGGGCGCGTGCACCGGCAGCATCAGCGTCTCGACCGGACGGCCGGGGACGGTGAGCGCGTCGCCCGGGTGGAAGAGGCAGTCGTCCACGAGATAGCCGACGTTGGTGATCCGCGGGATGTCCGGGTGGATCACGGCGTGCAGCTCGCCGTGCACCTCGACCTCGAATCCCGCGGCCGTGAAGGTGTCACCGTGACCGACGGTGTGCACCCGGCCCGGGAACGCCGCGGAGATCTGGTCGGCGACGCTGCGCAGGGTCCAGATCTCGGCAGCGGGATGGGCGTCCAGGGCGACCCGCAGCCGGTCCTCGTTGAAGTGGTCGAGGTGCTCGTGGGTCACCAGCACCGCGTCGGCGCCGACCGCCGCGTCCTCCTCGCTGAAGGTTCCCGGGTCGATGACGAGCACCTGGCCGTCCTTCTCCAGCCGGATGCAGGCGTGCCCCTTCTTGGTGAGCTGCACAGCGGTCCTCCGTGACTCGTGATCTCTACCGGCACCATCCTGCCCGCTACCGCTCGGGTGTGGTCTCCTGCCGTATGACCTTCTGCGCCACCCGGAACGCCGAGTTCGCGGCCGACACGCCGCAGTAGACCGCAGTCTGCAGCAGGACCTCCTTGATCTCGGCGGGGGTGAGTCCGTTGCGCAGCGCGGCGCGGGTGTGGAACGCCAGCTCGTCGTGGTGGCCGCCGGCCACCAGCGCGGTGAGGGTGATGACGCTGCGGGTGCGGCGGTCGATGCCGGGCCGGCTCCACACCTCTCCCCAGGCGTAGCGGGTGAGGAGGTCCTCGAAGTCGCGGGTGAAGTCGTCGGCGCCGGCCGCGATCCGGTCCACGTGGGCGTCACCGAGCACGTCACGACGCACCTTCATGCCCGTGTCGTACGGGTCGGGTCGGCCGGCCGGGACCTCCGGCGGGGCCTCCCCGCCGGTGAGTTCGGCGATCGGACCGATCGGCGGTACGGCGGGCGCGAGGGTCTGCGCGGGCGCCTCGGCCGGCTTCGCGGCGGGCACACTGATCGCCGGGACCGTGTCCTGCCACGACGTGGTGACATGACGGACCAGCAGGTCGGTGACGGCGGCGGGCTGTTCGACGGGCGCCAGGTGGGCGGTATTGGGGACGAGCGCGAGCCGGGCGTCCGGTATTCCGGCGACCAGCACGCGGGCGTCGGCCTGCGTGGTCACCCGGTCCTCGGACCCGGCGAGCACCAGCGTGGGCACGGCGATCCTGCCCAGCTCCGCACGGACGTCGAAGGAGGCCAGCGCCTCACATGCGGCGATGTAGCAGCCCGGGTCGGTGGTGCGCACCATCTGGACCGACCACTCGACGATCGCCTGCTGCGCGGCCGAGAAGCCGGGGGTGAACCAGCGGTCGGGGACGGAGTGGGCGATCGGGTCCAGCCCGTTGGTACGGACGATCACCCCGCGCTGCCGGTACTCGTCGGCGGTGCCGAAGCGGGGGGCGGCGGAGATCAGCGCCAGCGCGGCGAGCCGCCCGTGCCCCGAGGTCTGGGCCCCGTCGGACTGCCGGAGTGCCAGCTCGGCGCCGACGGCGGCGCCGATGCCGCAGCCCCCGTAGCCGAACCGCTCGACGCCCAGCTCGTCGAGGGTGGCGAGCACGCGGTCGGCGAGATCGGTGACCGAAGCGGCGGGGTGGGCGGGAGCACCGCCGTGACCCGGCAGGTCGTACCGCAGGACACGCCAGTGCCGGGTCAGCTCGGGTACCTGCCGGTCCCACATGTGCCAGGTGGTGCCCAGGGCGGGACCGAGGACGAGGACGGGGGCGCCCTCGGGGCCCTCGATCCGGTGCTGCAGGGGTGGAAGGGTCTTCGTCTCGCTCACCCGTTCAAGCTATCCGGCGGTTCTGTCACAACAAAGTCGCACCCGTACCGGTGGCTCTGTCCCGCGCGCCGGAGCCGAACCACGCCGCACACCCGGCCTCGCCGTCGGCGTCGCACTTCCCTCGGACGCCCTCGTCGCTTCACCGGGGCGGTGTCCGCCGCCCATGCGGCCTGGGGGCACCCCCAGCGAGAGCTGAGCGGCACATCCGGCAGCGGGCGCCCGGCTGTCTCAGGGGGTCACGGTGGAGACGATGTAGACCTTGGGGTGGGCCTTGTTGCTGAGGTCGACGGTGATGTTCTGGACGGGCCGCGGGTCGGGCTCGGTGTTCACCAGACCGGCCCAGTTCTCACCGGAGCCGAGGCTCCAGCCGACGGTGGCGGCCTCCTTGGCGGTCACGGCTCCCTTGCCCTGCTCCAGGGCAGCCCTGCTGGTTCCGATCCTGCCCAGGAACCGGTCCAGCCCTTCATTGGACGTGATGAACTGCACGTACAGCTTGCTGATCTTCCAGGAGTTGGTCTCGTACCAGGCGACGTCGGCCGAGTACGGCGGAATCGGCACATGGTAGATACGGCGCGTGACCTTCGGCGGCCAGCCGGCGGTGAGGCCGGTGGCCGCGGCACGTCCCTCCTTGTCCCTGCCGCTGTCCCGGCTCTGCTCGGCGGAGATCACCAGATAGCCGGCGGGGACGCCGATGAGCAGCACGACGACCAGCAGGGTGAGTACCCGGCGGCGAAGACTGGGGCCCTGTGGCCGCTCCGAATCGTCACCGCCGCCGGAACCGTCGCCGGAGCCACCGCCGGGCGGCGGCACCTGTCGGGGTACGGCCGGGTGGTCGGCCATGGTCATCGTCGGCTCCCTCTGACGGCCTGGGCGTAGCGCTCGTAGCGCTCATAGCGCTCGACGCGGCGGCGGTTGGCGCGCCGGAAGCGGCGGGCGACGAGTCGCGCCAGGTCGGCGGCGCCGACGAGGCCTGCCTCATTGCCGAGCTGAGCCTTGATGATACGGGCTTCGGGTCGGTAGCCGCGGCCGGTCAGGTGGCGGCGGAAGGCATCCCGCGCGGGGCCGATGAGCAGGTCGTCGGCCGCGCTGACGCCGCCGCCGACGACGAAGCAGGAGGGGTCGAGGGCGGCGGCCAGGTTGGCGATGCCCACGCCGAGCCACTGGCCGATATCCTGCAACAGCTCGACGCACATGGCGTCGCCCTCACGGGCCAGCTCGGTGATCAGCGGCCCGGTGATGTCGGAGATGTTGCCCTTGACGCGGTCGATGATGTTGTACGCGACCGGGGAGTCGGCCACGGCGAGCTCGCGGGCCTCGCGGACCAGGGCGTTGCCGGAGCTGTACTGCTCCCAGCAGCCCCGGTTGCCGCACGGGCAGCGGTGGCCGCCGGGCACCACCTGCATGTGGCCGAACTCACCGGCGACGCCGTAGCGGCCCCGCTTGACCTGGCCGTCCTCGAGGATGGCGCCGCCGATGCCGGTCCCGAGGGTGATCATGACGAGGTGGTCCTCGCCGCGGCCGGCACCGAATCGCCACTCCGCCCAGGCGGCGGTATTGGCGTCGTTGTCGACCATCACGGGGACGGCGAGCCGGGCGGCGAGGGCGTCGCGCAGCGGCTCGTCGCGCCAGGACAGGTGCGGCGCGAAGAGCACCCGGGAGCGGTCGGCGTCGACCCAGCCGGCCGCGCCGATGCCGATGGCGTGGACGTCGTGCCGATCGGAGAGGTCGAGGACCAGCTCGACGATGGTGTCCTCGACGACCTTGGGGCTCTTGGACTTGTCGGGGGTCTCGGTGCGCAGCTTCTCGAGGATGTTGCCGTCGGCGTCGACGACACCCGCGGCGACCTTGGTGCCGCCGATGTCGATGCCGACGGTGTTGACGCGGGGCGCCGTGAGGTGCGAGCGGCGCTCACGGGTGCCGACGGCGCGGAACACCGTGGCGCGGGCCGAGCCACGGTGCACGAACTCGCGGTAGGTGCTCATCGCATGACCTCTTCGCGTACACGGGGCGTGCGGTCGCTGCGGGTGCCGGCTCGCAAGGGTCGTCTCGTCCCGGAGGGTCTCGGGAGGCCGCGCGTGTGGCCTCGGGTGATCGTGGATGGTCGTGGGCGACGCTGCCGATTGTGCCGCATGAACGGAGCCGGGGCTTCCTGATGCCCTCTCCTCGCCCGGTGCCCGCGCGCGGGGGCGGGGGGCGGTTGCGGGCGGCCCGCGGGGCGATGTGTGGAGTCGCCCGGGGGTGTCCGAGGAGGGCGTCCGTGGTGGGGTGCCGCTCAGCCGCGGACGAGCAGCTGGAACTCGAAGGCGTAGCGGGAGGCGCGGTAGATGTGCGAACCGAACTCGACGGCGCGACCGGTGTCGTCGAAGGTCGTCCGCTGCATCGTGAGCAGCGGGGCCCCTTCCGGCTCCCCCAGTTCCTCCCCCTCCTCGGCGCTCGCGGCCCGCGCGCCGACCGCCTGGCGAGCGCTGTGCAGGGTGATGCCCGCCTCGCGCATCAGACGGTAGAGGCCGGTCGCCTCCAGCCGCTCGGTGTCGAGGGGCAGCAGACCTACGGGGAGGTGGTTGCGCAAATGGGCCACCGGCTCGTCGTAGGCGAAGCGCAGCCGCTCGATCAGGATCACGTCGGCCCCTTCGGAGACACCGAGAGCCGCGGCGACCTCGGCGGTCGCGGGCTCGGTGGCGTTGTGCAGGACGCGGGTGGCGGGGCGCTGCCCTGCGGCTTCGAGGTCGTCGAAGAGGCTGCTCAGCTCGAGCGGGCGCTTGACCTGACTGTGCACCACTTGAGTGCCCACACCCCGGCGGCGTACGAGAAGACCCTTGTCGACCAGCGACTGGATGGCCTGCCGGACAGTGGGCCGGGACAGGCCGAGGCGGCCGGCGAGCTCGATCTCGTTGCCGAGCAGACTGCCCGGGGCGAGCCTGCCCTTCTCGATCGCCGCCTCAAGCTGCTGGGACAGCTGGAAGTAGAGCGGGACCGGGCTGCTCCGGTCCACCCTGAGCTGGAGAGACCCTGTCGGGTGCGTCTCGTGCTTCGCCACGGGGCGAGCGTAGCCGTCAGGGCACATGACGGGAAGTCGTGAAGTCCGATTGTCCGGACATGCAGCTGCCGGCGGCTGGCGATCCCGGCAGACCGCCCCGCCGCTGGCGGCTTCCCACGACCACAGTGCGTGCCGAGGGCCCGGTCCGGGACGGCCGTCCCGGACCGGGCCACCCCTCGGCCCCGCGTGCGACCGTTCCGCTCCCAGCCGGTCATCCGGGGTGGATCCGCCCGTCCCGCAGCTCGTAGCGTTCGGTGGCGGAGCAGCCGATCGAGGGGGTGACCAGCAGGCTCACCGCGATCGGGGCGGGGTTCGTGCTCGCGGTCGTGAACTCGCAGACCGCGTGGCTGCCGGTCAGCGGATACCAGAACCAGCCGTCCGCCTCGCCGACGGTGACCCGGTCCGTCTCCTGCCACGCACCGCCCCGGTCGGCGTACACCTGCAGGCGCACCGACGCGGCGTACGGGTCCTGCGTGGACCGCAGCGCGGTCAGCGTGATCTTGTGGTCCCGCCCCAGGACGGACGAGGCGATCTGCCGGGCCTCCACTGGCTGCCGCCCTCGGTCGCCGACGGCCTGGGCCCCGGCCGCACTCACCGTGCCGAGGGCGGCCACCGCCGCGGCGAGGGCGACACCCCGCCGAGCGAGCGTACGGATGTCGGGCGTCGTCATGCTGTCCCCCATGCGCGCGGCCGAGAGGGTCGGAGAAGCCCTGCCGCTCCCCCATGACGGCCCGCTCTCCCCACGCACAGAAACAAGACCCCCGAAACCTCTTATGGGTTGTACGGCGTCCCGTCAACCGGTCCGCGCCGCCGCACGGGTGAGCAGCAGCAGGGCGTCGACGAGGTCCTCCGCGGACGAGCCCGTGGCCAGCCGGCGCAGCTGCTGCCCGAAGACCATCGCGACGGCCGTACTCGCCAGGCGTTCGGCGTCCGGCACGCCCAGTGCGTTCAGGATCTGCGCGGCCAGGCGGTCGTACGCGGCGAAGCACTCCGCCGCGGCGGCGCGCAGTCGCACGTCCCGACCGGCCTGGACGTACAGCTCGAAGGGGGCGATGTGCCGGCTGTCGAACTCCATGCCCCCCGCGACCTGCCCCACCACCGCGGCGGCCCGCTCGACGTCGATCCCCTCGGACCGGCACTGGTCGGCGAGTTCGGTGAAGCGCCGGGTCTCCTCCGCGACGAAGTGCAGCAGGCTCTCCCGCAGCAGCTCGTGCTGGGTCTCGAAGTGGTAGGTGACCGAGCCGAGGGAGACCCCGGCCTCCTTGGCGATCCGCCGGTTGGTGACCGCCGCGACGCCGTCCCGGCCGATGATCCGCAGGACGGCGTCGATGATGTTCTGCCGGGTGTCGGCGGGCTTGGGCGTGGCAGTCATGCCGGTCATTGTCCCACCCGGGCGCGCGCCGCGGCCCGTGCCTTCGGGGTGCTCGCAGCGCCCGCAGCCGAGCTGCGGGTACGAGCAGCGCGGGCGGCGCCATCGCTCTCCCCAGGCCCTTGGCGGGGGTGCCCCCACGCCACTAGACACGGCCCCCGTTCGGCTTCTCGCCCGGCCACGGCTGGGGGGAAGTCGCGGAAGTCCCCTTCGGAGCGTTCCCCGCGCCACCGCCGCCGGTGGTCCACACCGGCGCGGCGCCCTTCGGCTCGCTCGCGGCCGGAGTGACGGCGGGCCGCTGCTCGTACCAGCGCTGGTCGTCCTCGAGTTGGGCCGCGAGCGAGATCAGCAGCTCCTCACTGCCCTCCGTGCCCAGCAGTTGGGCACCGACCGGCAGCCCCTCGCTCGTCAAGCCCGCGGGGACGTTCACGCCGGGCCAGCCGAGGACGTTCCACGGCCAGGCGTACGGGCAGGCCGCGGCCATCGTCGCATCCGTTCGCAAGGCGTTCAGCCCGTCGAATGCGCCGATACGCGGTGGCGGGGCGGCGGTGGTCGGGGTGAGTACGACGTCGAATCCACCCCTGTCGTAGATCGCGCCGATCCTGCGGTGCTGGTGGGCCTCGCGGGCGCGGGCGATGCGCAGGGCACGGCCGCCGAGCCGCTTGCCGGTGCGGACCGCACCGCGCGTGCGCGGGTCGAGCCGGCCGGGCTCGGGGTGCAGAGCGGCGATCTCCGCGACTCCGGCGGTGGCCCGTGGTACGAAGCTCAGCCCGATCAGGCCGTAGCGGGGCCGCGCCTCCTCGACATGGTGGCCCAGGCGGGCGAGCGCCTCGGCGATACGGGTGACCGCGCGGCGCACGTCGGGGTGGACCGGAGCGCGGGTGGCGGTCAGCGGAGGCCGCCAGGCGAGGGCTATGCGCAGCCGACCCGGTTCGCGGCCCGCGGCCTCGAGTGCGCTGACCGGCCGGGGCCGGTGCAGGTCCTCCGGGTGCGGGCCCGCGACGGTGTCCAGGAGCAGGGCGGCGTCCCGGACCGTACGGGCCAGCGGGCCGAAGACCGCCAGGCCTTGGAAGGCGTCGGTGTAGGGGTACAGGGACACCCGGCCGCGCTGGGGCTTGATGCCCACGAGGTGCGTCCACGCCGCGGGGATCCGGATGGAGCCCGCGCCGTCGGATCCGAGAGCGGCGGGGACGAGTCCGGCTGCGACGGCCGCGGCGGATCCTCCGGAGGAGCCGCCGGGGGTGTAAGCGGTGTTCCAGGGGTTGCGGGTGGCGCCGAAGGCCGGGCCCTCGGTGAAGGGCCACTGGCCGAGTTCGCAGGCGTTGGTCTTGCCGACGATCACTGCTCCGGCCGCGCGCAGCCGCCGCACCGGCTCGGCGTCGGCGACCACCGGTGCGAACTCCCCCTGACAGCCGAAGCGCGTCGGCAGTCCGGCGACGTCCGTGTCGTCCTTGACCGCGATCGGCACACCCAGCAGGGGCAGCCTCTCCCCCGCGGCGAGCCTCCGGTCGGCCTGCTCCGCCTCCTCCAGTGCGGCTGCGGCGCGTATACAGCGGAAGGCGTTGAGCGTGTCCCGGGTACCTTCGATGCGGGTCAGCGCGTCCCACACCAGCGCCACGGACGTCGTATCGCCCGCTGCCAGCAATCGGGCCTGTTCTACGAGTCCGGTGAATGTACCTGTGGACACGGTGCCCCCTCCTCTTTATCGTTCGTTCGAACGAACAGTCCTCGGGAGGCTACTCGCATGCGCATCACCGGATCAACCGTTCTCCTCACCGGCGTGACGGGCGGCATCGGTCAGACCCTCGCTCGCGAACTCGCCCGGAAAGGCGCGAAGTTGGTGCTCACCGGGCGCCGCGCCGAGGCTCTCGAGCCGCTCGCCGCCGAGCTCGACGCCCGCGCCGTCGTCACCGACCTCGTCGACCCGGCGCAGGTCACCCACCTCGCCGACGCCTGCGCCGACGCCGACATCCTCATCGCCAACGCCGCCCTGCCCGCCAGCGGCGAACTCCTCGACTACACACCCGAACAGACCGACCGCGCCCTGTCCGTCAACCTCCGCGCCCCGGTCATGCTGGCCCGGCTGCTCGCCCCGCGCATGGTCGAAGCGGGCCGGGGCCACCTCGCGTTCGTCGGATCGATCTCCGGCAAGGCCGCCACCAAGTCCTCGTCCCTCTACAACGCGACGAAGTTCGGGCTGCGCGGCTTCGCACTCGGGTTCCGCCAGGATCTGCACGGCACCGGGGTGGGGGTGTCGCTGATCCAGCCCGGATTCGTACGGGACGCGGGCATGTTCGCCGCCACGGGCGCCACCCCGCCCGCCGGTATGCGCACGGTCTCCCCCGGCCAGGTGGCGGCGGGGGTCATCCGGGCCATCGAGCGCGATCTGTGTGAAGTCAACGTCGCACCCCTGGAGATGCGGATGCTCAGCGCCATCGCCGGCCAGTTCCCCGGCTTCGCCGAGAAGGTGCAGCGCAGGTCGGGAGCCGAGCGCACGGTCGGGCAGATCGTGGACGCCCAGCGGACATCCCGTTGAGAGAAGCGGCGGCCGCTCGTGGGGGAAAGCGGCCGCCGCGCTTAGGGTGCGGCTCGTGCGCCGGAGGCGCGTCCGGCGGATCCGGTCAGCACACCTAGGGCCTGGCCGGCCTGATCGACCGGACGGGACCTAACAGCCGTAGTCGACGAGGTCGAACGAGCGGTAGTGGTCCGCCGTGTAGTAGTCCTCCTGCGCCGCCTCTCCGGTGACGATGCGCCGCGCCCCGCGGTCCGGCGATCCAGGCGTCTTGACCGTGTACTCGTGGTAGTAGCCGGTGTCCTGATCGGGCAGCAGGCCTTCACGGTTCTGGAAGACGGTGCCGTCCTGGGGGTACGGGTACGGGCCGCCGGCCTCGATCAGGTCGAGGGTGTCGTGCGCCTGGGGCGGCAGGTCCGAGTAGCAGATGTCACCAACGGCGGCCTGGGACACCGCGGTTCGCGCAGGCACCGAGTCGGGTGCCGCCGACGCGGACGAGGCGAGCACGGGGCCGCCGATGAGCAGGGTCGAGGCGAGGGCGCCGAGCGCGCCAATCCTGGCGATACGTGGGGGGATTCGCATGCCTCACAGCATGACGCGCGTAGCGACTGTCATGTCAACGCCAAGGTTCCGAGGTTTTCGCAGAGTTCACAGAAGCGGCACTCTCGTAACGATCGCGCGCCTGTCGTGTGCCCCGGGCTCGATGACGAGGCCGGGGCCGCCCTCCGTTCGGAGGCCGGCCCCGGATCAGCCCGTACGGGGAGGTGTACGGGCGTCAGCCGCCCAGTTCCTGGTGGCGGGCGGCCAGCCGTTTCGCGCCCTCCGCCGTCAGGGAACCGTGGAGGCGCAGGCGGGCGATGCCGCCGTCCGGGAAGATGTCGATGCGGACGTGCGTGGCCGCAGGAGCCGGCGCGTCGAGGACGAAACGGTGCACCGCATCGGGCTGCAGCCGGGTGCGGGGCAGGAGCTCGGTCCAGGCGGGGGACGCGTGGTCCGCAGGGTCCGCTCCGGTGGCGGCGTCCAGGGCGTAAAGGGCCGCCCAGCCCGCGGCGTTGCCCTTGAGATATCCGGTGTCGATCTCCACAGCTCGGATCTCGGCCTGTTCGGTGAGCGAGTACCGCACCCAGTCGTTGCCCTTGTCGCGGCGGCGGCGGGTCTCCCAGCCGTCGTCCATCTTCCGCGAGCGCCCCGGCTGGATGGTGTTGGTCGGCGGCGAATAGAAGCGGTCGGAGGCGTCCTGCACCGCGCCGCCGTTCTCCAGGGCCACCAGGTCGAAGGTGCCGAGCGAGGCGAGCCACTCCGGGTCGGGCGCGACCTCGCCGTGGACGCGGAGCCGGGCGATGCCGCCGTCGGGGTGCTGTTTGACCCGCAGGTGCGTGAAGCGCTGCTCGAGGTCGACGACGAAGCCGTTCGCCGCATGGCCGCCGATGGCCGTACGGGGGACGATCTCGCTCCACCTCACGTCCGGGGCGAGCAGCTCCTCCGGGGAGGGGGAACCGGTGACCGCGGTCCCCTCGATGCTCACGGCCTGCGGGTAGTTGCCGCGGAAGTGGGCGGTGTCGACGATGATGCCGCGGATCGCGCCCGGGGCGCCGAGCCGCACGAGGGCCCAGTCGTGGTCCTCCTCGGTCGGGTGCGGCCGGTCGGCACCCGCACCGCGCCGCCGCCGCGTCTCCCAGCCGTCCATCACCTTGCCCTTGTGCCCGAAGTGCTCCGGGTCGAAGTGGGCGGGTTCGGGGATCAGCAGGTTCTCGCGCTCGGCGAAGAACTCGTCGTTCGCGGCGATGACACCCGCGCCCAGCCGGCGGTCTGCTAGGTCCGCGAGGTGGGTGAAGGGGAAATCCGCGGTCCGGTAGTCGGCGTACGGGTCGCCGCCGCCGTACGGGTTCGCGTCGCCGGTGAAACGGGCCACCTGGGCTGATCCAGGCTGTTCGGCGGTCATGCGTTTCGCTGCCTTTCCAGAAGTCGGCCGATGGGCTCGGTGGTGCTGCCGTGGTCCGCGATCCGTTGCCCGCGCAGCCAGGTGGACCGGACGACGCCGTGGAGCGTTCGCCCGGCGTAGGCAGTGACCGGGTTGCGGTGGTGCAGCGCGGCGGGGTCAACGGTGAAGGTCTCGTTGGGCGCGAGCACCGCGAAGTCCGCGTCGCGGCCCGGCTCGATGGCGCCCTTCTGTCGCAGTCCGGCCAGTTCCGCCGGTGCGGTGGACATCCAGTGCGCGACCTCCTCCAGGCCGCGCCCCCGTTTACGGGCCTCGGTCCAGATCGCCGGCAGGCCCAGCTGCAGGGAGGAGATGCCGCCCCAGGCCTGGGCGAAGTCGCCGGTGTCGAAGCGCTTCAGGTCGGGTGTGGACGGCGAGTGGTCGGAGACGATGCAGTCGATCGTCCCGTCGACCAGGCCCTGCCACAGCGCGTCCCGGTTGCCCGCCTCGCGGATGGGCGGACAGCACTTGAACTCGGTGGCGCCGTCGGGCACTTCCTCGGCGGTGAGCGCGAGGTAGTGCGGGCAGGTCTCGACCGTGAGCCGGACACCCTCGCGCCGCGCCCGGGCGATCACCGGCAGCGCGTCCGAGGAGGACAGATGGAGGATGTGGACCCGGGTGCCCAGCCGCTTGGCGAGGGCGATCAGCCCCTCGATCGCGGTGTTCTCCGCCGCCCGCGGCCGGGATGCGAGGAAGTCGGCGTAGCGAGGACCGCCGGTCTGCGGCGCGCCCTCGATGAGGTGCGGGTCCTCGGCGTGCACGATCAGAAGTCCGTCGAAGCTCGCGATCTCGCCCATCGCGGCCTCGAGTTCACCCGGGGTGAGCTGGGGGAACTCGTCCACGCCGGAGTGCAGCAGAAAGCACTTGAAGCCGAAGACGCCCGCGTCATGAAGGGGCTTGAGGTCCTGCAGATTGCCGGGCACGGCGCCGCCCCAGAAGCCGACGTCGATATGGGCCTTCCCCTGGGCCACGCTCCGCTTGACGTCGAGGTGCCGGGCGGTGGTGGTGGGCGGGATGCTGTTGAGCGGCATGTCGATGAGGGTGGTGACACCGCCGGCCGCGGCCGCGCGGGTGGCGGACGCGAAGCCCTCCCACTCGGTGCGACCGGGGTCGTTGACGTGCACATGGGTGTCGACGAGTCCGGGGAGCAGGACGTCGTCGGCCAGGTCCTCGAGCCGGGCACCTGCTGGCAGTGCGGCGTCGTATGGCAGCAGGGCGGCAATCCTGCCGTCGGCCACGGCGACGCTGGCGGCGCGCATCCCTTCGGGAGTGACGACGCGCGTCGAGCGCAGTACCAGTTCCACCTCGGACACCCAGGGTCCTCCTTGCCTTCCCCACGACGGCTCGCGATGCAAAGCTTCCACAAAGCGGAATTCAACGATCTGTTGAAGTGAGTCTTCACTCCGCGACTTCGTCCGTCAAGAGCGACTCGGCACGCCCCGCACCGCACCCTCCCGACGCGACCGGAGGCGTGCGCCCGTCGCCTCGGATCCGGCCTCGCAGCTTTGGGGGTTTCCACAAACTGAAAGCCTGATTCCGCAAAGAGGAATGGAGAGACGCCCTATTGCGTTGCCCGAGCGAACTGGGAACCCGCCAGGCCACCTCGGGCAAACAGCCCGTGACCGGCGGGAACGCACCGTCATGGCCGATGTGGAGCCCGCCGAACCCCGGTAAGCTGCCGTTTTGCCGGTCGTGCCGCGCCGCAGCCACGCGGTGGCCGGCTTCTCCTCCCCGAAAGGAACGCGACGTGCCGCCGTCCAGCGACAGCACCGCCGAAGCCGCCAAGCCCGCCACCACGGGCGGCGTGCAGTCTCTCGAGCGCGCCTTCGATCTGCTCGAGCGGATGGCCGACGCCGGCGGCGAGGTCGGGCTGAGCGAGCTCTCCGGCAGCAGCGGGCTCCCCCTGCCCACCATCCACCGGCTGATGCGCACCCTGGTGGCCTGTGGATACGTACGGCAGCAGTCCAACCGCCGCTACGCGCTCGGCCCGCGGCTGATCCGGCTCGGAGAGAGCGCCTCACGGCTGCTCGGCACGTGGGCGCGGCCCCACCTGGCGCGGCTGGTCGAGGAGACGGGCGAGACCGCGAACATGGCACTGCTCGACGGCGACGAGGTGGTGTACGTCGCGCAGGTGCCCTCGCGCCATTCGATGCGCATGTTCACCGAGGTCGGCAGGCGGGTGCTGCCGCACTCCACGGGTGTCGGCAAGGCGCTGCTGGCAGACGCCCCCGCCGGGGAGGTCCGGGCACTGCTGGCGCGGACGGGCATGCCGGCCGCGACGGAGAAGACCATCACCACACCGGACGCCTTTCTCGAGGCGTTGGAGCAGGTCCGTGCCGCGGGCTATGCGGTCGACGACAACGAGCAGGAGATGGGGGTGCGGTGCCTGGCCGTTCCCGTGCCGGACTCGCCGACGGCCGCCGCCATCTCGGTTTCGGGTCCGTCGGGGCGGGTGACGGAGGCGGCGACCGAAAAGATCGTGCCGCTCCTGCAGGAAGTGGCCGCGGAGCTGTCGGCCGCGCTCGCAAGTACGGGCAATGGGAACGGGAACGGAAACGGCGCCGGGGGCTCCACCCTCTGATCGCTGTCGGGTCCAACCCGGGCCTGACCGCCGTCGGGTCCAACCGGCATCGGGCGAAAGAGCCGGGGCGAGCGGTCCAGCGACCGGGGAGCCTCCTGCGGGCCGCCTCCCACCCGCCCCGGTGCCTCAGTCGCCGGAGCGAGGGCGCGGCACATCGCTGAGGCTGTCGATCACCTCGCGCATGTCGGCCAGGGCCGGTGCCAACGCGCTCACCGAGCCGAGCGCGCCCGCCACCAGCAGCAGCGAGCGCCGCAGCCGCTGCACCTCGGGCGCCCCATCACGCACCATCGCGTCCAGGGCCGCGAGTTCGTCCTCGGCCACGCCTCGGTCGGAGAGATCCGCCGGGTGCCCTGCGAGTTCGCGGCGCAGCCTGGAGACGGCTGCGCACAGCTGATCCACCCGCGGGTCCTCCGTCCGCGGATCCCGGCCATTCCCGGCCACTCGCCTGTGCTCCACTGCTACGGCGCCCTCCACTGCCACGGTGCCCGTCGGCGTCCCTCCCGCGGGCACTCTCCCCCTGCCGTCGGCCGGGGGATTCGCCCGGGGCACCCCCATCCGGGCCACTGGACCCATGGGGACGACCTCCCCCAGGGGGACTCCCACCGCTCGGTCGCTCCGCCTCACACTCACACCCCCTCATGCGCGCTCGGGCCGGCCTCACGGCGCGTTCCCACGACGCGAGAGGCGGTCGCGGATCAGTTAACGCCACTCTCCGCACCGAGCGCTACACAGAGGGCGAAAATTCAGCCCGGGAGGTTGAAGGGATTCGGCGGGTCCACGGGTGATCCGACGCGTCCCGCCGCCCGTACGTGCGCTATGCAAGAGCGCATGGCATCTGCACCCATGGAATCCGCGCCGTCGGCCTCGCCCGCCTCACCGGCCACACCCGGCGCACGGTCCGGCGCGACCGTCGCCGGGCTGCTGCTCGCCGCGGGGGGCGGCCGCAGGCTGGGGGGCCGCCCCAAGGCACTGCTCGACTTCCGGGGGCGGCCGCTGGTCGAACACGCCGCGGCCGTCCTGCGCGACGGTGGCTGCCACCCCCTGCACGTGGTGCTGGGCGCCTCGGCCGAGCTCGTACGGGCCCGGGCCGAACTCCCCGGCTGCGTCCTGGTCGTCAACCGCGACTGGGCAGAGGGCATGGGCTCGTCGCTGCGTGCCGGGCTGGCGTCCCTCGTCGGCACGGGGGCCCGAGCCGCCCTCGTCGGACTGGTGGACCAGCCCGGGGTCGGCGCGCGCGCGGTGGCGCGGGTGCTCGCGGCGTACGAGTCGCCGTCGAGCCTGGCCGCGGCGACGTACGGCGGGCGGCGCGGCCATCCCGTACTCCTCGGTGCCGAGCGGTGGCCGGAGGTGATGACGGACGCGGTCGGGGACCAGGGCGCGCGGACGTATCTCCGGCGCCACGAGCGAGAGATCGCGCTCGTCGACTGCTCGGACATCGCCGCCCCCGACGACATCGACACGCCAGAGGATCTGCGACTGCTCGGCCGGCCCTCTGGCTCCGGGGACCCGGATGCGTAGCGTGGATGGGGTGGCACTCCGAGCCACCTCAGGCGGCTACGAGCCCCAAAGAAAAATATCTCGATGTCAACAAACCTTGTACTTCCACCATGAGGAAACTATTCTCCACTGGTCAGAAGCGCCCTGAATCTCGGACGGCGCCCGCGACCGCATTTCTGAGCTGACGGCACTCCGTGCCGTCCAGCCGGCGACCCGCGGCCCTCCGGGCACCGCCCGCCGAACGGAGTGACCAACCCCATGTCCACACCAGCGTCGTCCACACCGGCCCTCGTCGACGCCGATCCCAGTCGAACACCGGCGCGGCAGGAGGAGGTTCTGACCGACGCGGCCCTCGACTTCGTCGCCGAGTTGCACCGCCGCTTCACCCCCCGCCGCGACGAGCTTCTCGCGCGCCGCGAGGAGCGCCGCACGGAGATCGCCCGGACCAGCACGCTGGACTTCCTCCCGGAGACCGCCCACATCCGCGACGGTGACTGGCAGGTCGCCCCGACGCCGGCCGCCCTCGAGGACCGGCGGGTGGAGATCACCGGCCCCACGGACCGCAAGATGACCATCAACGCGCTGAACTCGGGCGCGAAGGTCTGGCTCGCCGACTTCGAGGACGCCTCGTCTCCCACCTGGGAGAACGTGATCCTCGGGCAGCTCAATCTGATCGACGCCTACGAGCGTCGCATCGACTTCACCAGCCCGGAGGGCAAGGGGTACGCCCTGAAGCCCGCCGAGGAGCTGGCGACCGTCGTGATGCGGCCACGCGGCTGGCACCTGGACGAGCGGCACCTGCAGGTCGACGGCCGCGCCGTGCCAGGAGCCCTCGTCGACTTCGGCCTCTATTTCTTCCACAACGCCCGGCGCCTCATCGACCTGGGCAAGGGCCCGTACTTCTACCTCCCGAAGACGGAGTCGCACCTGGAGGCCCGCCTCTGGAACGACATCTTCGTCTTTGCGCAGGACCGTCTGGGCCTCCCGCAGGGGACCATCCGTGCCACCGTGCTGATCGAGACGATCACCGCCGCGTACGAGATGGAGGAGATCCTCTACGAGCTGCGCGACCACGCCGCCGGGCTCAACGCGGGCCGCTGGGACTATCTCTTCTCCATCGTCAAGAACTTCCGTGACGGCGGGCCCCGGTTCGTCCTGCCGGACCGCAACGCGGTCACGATGACCGCCCCGTTCATGCGCGCCTACACCGAACTCCTGGTGCGCACCTGCCACAAGCGCGGCGCGCACGCGATCGGCGGCATGGCGGCCTTCATCCCGTCGCGCAAGGACCCCGAGGTCAACCGGGTCGCCTTCGACAAGGTCAGGGCCGACAAGGACCGCGAGGCGAACGACGGGTTCGACGGCTCGTGGGTCGCGCACCCGGACCTGGTGCCGGTCGCCCGAGCCTCCTTCGACGCCGTGCTCGGCGAGCGGCCGAACCAGAAGGAGCGGCTGCGCGAGGACGTCCACGTCACGGCCGAGCAGCTGATCGACATCGCCTCACTGGATGCCAGGCCGACGTATGAGGGTCTGCGCAACGCCGTCTCGGTGGGCGTCCGTTACATCGAGGCCTGGCTGCGGGGCCTCGGCGCGGTCGCCATCTTCAACCTGATGGAGGACGCGGCGACCGCGGAGATCTCCCGTTCCCAGATCTGGCAGTGGATCAACGCCGGCGTGGTCTTCGAGAACGGCGAGAAGGCCACGCCGGAGCTGGTCCGCAAGGTCGCAGCCCAGGAACTGGCCGCGATCCGCGAGGAGATCGGCGCGAAGGCCTACGCGGCGGGCCGCTGGCAGCAGGCCCACGATCTGCTGCTCAAGGTCTCGCTCGACGAGGACTACGCCGACTTCCTCACCCTGCCGGCGTACGAGTTGCTGAGCTGATTCCGGCTCAAGTCCTTCTGGTTTTGGGGGCCACCTCCCTGGGGCCCCTCCCAGGGGCAGCTGGGGGAGTTAGCTGCGGGAGGGTGTACGACAGCCCTCCGGAGCTGATAGGAAAGCTTCCTATTGATTCCCCCCGGCACCCCCCATCCGGAGGACGCTTATGCGTACCCATGCCAAGGGCATAGCCAAGGGTCTGCGGCCCGCCACCCGCATCGTGCTCGGGCTGGCTCTGCTCGCCGTCCCGGCCACCGCCGTGGCCACCACCGTCGGTCCCGACGAGAAGAAGCCGGCCACGCACGCCCCGGCCGAACAGGCGGCTCCCGGGCTCGACGACCCGGCGAAGAAGGAAATCGCCATGAAGCTGGTGTCCAGCGCCGAGAACTCCTCGCTGGACTGGAAGGCGCAGTACAAGTACATCGAGGACATCGGTGACGGCCGCGGCTACACGGCGGGCATCATCGGCTTCTGTTCCGGCACCGGCGACATGCTCGACCTGGTCGAGCTCTACACCGAGCGCAAGCCGGACAACGTTCTCGCCACGTACCTGCCCGCGCTGCGGGAGGTGGACGGGAGCGACTCCCACGAGGGCCTCGACCCGAACTTCACCCAGGACTGGGAGAAGGCGGCACAGGACCCGGAGTTCACAAAGGCGCAGGACGACGAGCGCGACCGGGTCTACTTCAACCCGGCCGTCGAGCGGGCGAAGCAGGACGGTGTCGGGACGCTGGGACAGTTCGCGTACTACGACGCCATCGTCATGCACGGCGACGGCGGCGACCCGGCGAGCTTCGGCTCGATCCGCAAGAACGCAATGAGCAAGGCGAAGACGCCCGCTGAGGGCGGCGACGAGGTGACCTATCTGCACGCCTTCCTCGACGCCCGGGTGGAAGCGATGAAGATGGAGGAGGCCCACAGCGACACCAGCCGTGTCGACACGGCCCAGCGCGTCTTCCTCGACAAGGGCAACCTCAACCTGGACACGCCGTTGGACTGGAAGGTCTACGGCGACAGTTACCACATCGACTGATCGCCCTGCAGCGGGCGGCTGAGCCGCTCAGGTCGAAACACCGAAGCCGTGAGCAAGCGACCCGGCCGACCACGCCGGGTCGTTCACGGCCGGGACGTGGACGCGCCCATCCGGATCAGGTCGTCCGCTGCGTCGTTGACCGGCTGCGGCGTACCGGTGAGGTCCATGACGAAGAGCGGAACGTGGAGTTCGTCGGCGCGGGCGCGGGCGTCGCGCGCGTAGCCCGCAAGGGAGAAGAAGACACTGGTCGCCGAGGCCCCCAGGCCGTGCAGCCAGAGGCACTCGACGTCGCGCAGAGCGGAGGGCCGGGTGGTGGGGTCGACCTGAGCGACGACGCCGCGCCCGCGCAGGTCCACCTGCGATGTCATCCGGTCCTCAGCCAGGACCACGTCCTGGAAGCCGAGCCACTTCAGGTACTGCGCGGCCGCGGTGACCGCGTCCTGGCTCGTACGGATCGTCACCGGCCGGAACGGAGGGCGCAGCACCGCCGACGACTTCGCCTGCGTACGGGCGGGGGCCGAGGCGGAGGTGTCGGATCCGAAACCGCCCGTCCCCGTGGTGGTCAGACCCGGCGCGGGCACCGGGACGTCCTCGGACTGCGGCGCCACGGGCACGCGCAGCACGATGCCGCACGGGCAGCCGAGTTCCGGATACGGCCAGGAGGACTCCTGGGCACAGGACGGGCAGCGGAGCGCCACCCAGGCGTCGGCCCAGGTGTGGTGACGTAACGGCTCCGCCGGGCGGCCCTGGTCCACCGGCATGGTCAGCGGTGCACCGCAGGCACAGGGGAAGGTGAGCGGGGAGAAAGAGTGCTCACGGCGGCACCCCGGGCAGCGCACCGGCACGCTCTCTGCCATTTTCGGCTCCTGCACGGCTGTCGTGGAAGGGACGTCGGCACCATGCTCCACCAACCCCCTTTCCTGAGGGAAGGATTGGGCCAGCTGTTCGTATGAGGTGGTACCCGTCCGACGGCACGAGGCCGGCGTGAAGACGGAACTTTCGCGCCGCCGGACGGAATCGGTGGCGTCCGGGATGCCGTCAGCGCAGCGGTGCGATGGCGGTGGGCGCGTGACCCGGCTCGGTGGCGATCTCCTCGAACTCGTTCACCTTGTCGATGTCGGCGGCGGCCATCGAGATGTTGGTGACCCGCTCCAGGATCGCCTCGACGACGACCGGGACGCGGTACTCGGCGGCCAGCTTCTTGGCCTCCTCGAAGGCCGGCAGCAGCTGGTCGGGCTCGGTGACCCGGATGGCCTTGCAGCCCAGGCCCTCGGCCACCTTGACGTGGTCGACGCCGTAGACGCCCAGCTCCGGGGAGTTGATGTTCTCGAACTCCAGATTGACCTGGAAGTCGATGTCGAACATCCGCTGAGCCTGGCGGATCAGGCCCAGATACGAGTTGTTCACCAGCACGTGCACGTACGGGATCTTGTGCTGGGCGCCGACCGCGAGTTCCTCCAGCATGAACTGGAAGTCGTAGTCACCGGAGAGGGCGACGACGGAGGCCTCGGGGTCGGCGGTGGCGACACCCAGCGCGGCCGGGATGGTCCAGCCGAGCGGGCCGGCCTGGCCGCAGTTGATCCAGTGGCGCGGCTTGTAGACGTGCAGCATCTGCGCGCCGGCGATCTGGGAGAGGCCGATGGTGGTGACGTACCGGGTGTCCGGACCGAAGGCCCGGTTCATCTCCTCGTACACCCGCTGGGGTTTGATCGGCACGTTGTCGAAGTGGGTACGCCGCTGGAGCTGCGCCTTGCGCTCCTGGGCGGAGGCGGCCCATGCGCTGCGGTCCGGCAGCCCGCCCTCGGCCTTCAGCTCCTTCGCCACCTCGACGAACAGCTCCAGCGCGGCTTTGGCGTCCGAAGCGATGCCGTAGTCCGGGGCGAAGATCTTGCCGATCTGGGTGGGTTCGATGTCGACGTGGACGAACGTCCGGCCCTTCGTGTAGACCTCCAGGCTGCCGGTGTGGCGGTTGGCCCAGCGGTTGCCGATGCCCAGCACGAAGTCCGACTCGAGGAACGTGGCGTTGCCGTAGCGGTGCGAGGTCTGCAGACCGACCATGCCGGCGTTCAACTGGTGGTCGTCGGCGATGGTGCCCCAGCCCATCAGGGTCGGGATGACGGGGGTGCCGGTCAGTTCGGCGAACTCCACCAGCAGCTCGGAGGCGTCGGCGTTGATGATGCCGCCACCGGCGACGATCAACGGCCGCTCCGAGGCGTTCAGCATTGCGACGGCCTTCTCGATCTGAGCGCGGGTCGCGGACGGCTTGTAGACCGGCAGCGGCTGGTACGTCTCGGGGTCGAACTCGATCTCGGTGAGCTGGACGTCGAGCGGCAGGTCGATCAGGACCGGGCCGGGACGGCCGGAGCGCATCAGGTGGAAAGCCTGCTGGAAGACGCCGGGCACCTGAGCGGCCTCCAGGACCGTGGTCGCCGCCTTCGTGACGGGCGCCGCGATCGAGGCGATGTCGACGGCCTGGAAGTCCTCTTTGTGGATCCGGGCGGTGGGTGCCTGACCGGTGATGCACAGGATCGGGATCGAGTCGCCGATCGCGGAGTACAGGCCGGTGATCATGTCGGTGCCGGCCGGGCCCGACGTGCCGATGCACACACCGATGTTGCCCGGGTTGGTGCGGGTGTAGCCCTCGGCCATGTGCGACGCGCCCTCGACGTGGCGGGCGAGCGTGTGGTGGATCCCGCCACCGGCCTTGAGAGCCGCGTAGAAGGGGTTGATGGCTGCACCTGGCACGCCGAACGCGTTGGTCACGCCTTCGCGCTTGAGGATCTCAACTGCCGCGCGGGCGGCGGTCATACGAGGCATCGCGTACTCCCTGAGTGAGCAACAGAGTCGGGGCCCTCGCGCCAGGGGCTGGAGGGTGAGGGGGTTGACGTGCCGGGTCCGCGGCGGCGACGGCACTCGCCCATCCCAGCGGGGAGTGCTACCACCGCACTGGCATGCCGCCGCCGCGGGCCGGAACGGTGGCGACCGCGGTCAGGTATCGCGGTCGCCCCCGGCCCGTACCGACCGACCACCCCTCATCGGGCCGGTCGGTACGGGGGTGCGGGTCGCCGACCTTCCGCCACCTTTCGCGCGGCACGGTCGGCGCGCGCGGTTCAGTTGTCCCGCAGCTCGCGGACGGCGGCCTCGACGCGCTTGCCGTAGTCCGGGTCGGCGGCCTGGAAGTGAGCGAGGTTCCTCTCGATCACGTCGTCGCGGCTGACCTGCGACAGGCCGCCGGCGATGTTGGCCACCAGGCGCTGCTTCTCCTCCTCCGACATCAGCCGGTAGAGCTCGCCGGCCTGGAAGAAGTCGTCGTCCTTGGCGTGCTCCGGGGCTGCGTGGGTGCCGGTGTGGCCGGAGAGGGCGAACGGGGCGGCGAGTGCCTCGCCCGTCTGAACCGGACCGTCGTAGGAGTTCGGCTCATAGTTCTTGGCGTGGCGGCCCTGGGAGTTGGTGGCCATGAAGCCGTCGCGGCCGTAGTTGTCGGCGGTGCCCCTAGGAACGGCCTTCGGGGCGTTCACCGCGAGCTGGGTGTGGTTGACGCCCAGGCGGTAGCGGTGCGCGTCGGCGTAGGCGAACAGCCGGCCCTGGAGCATCTTGTCCGGGGACGGGCCGATGCCGGGCACGAAGTTGTTCGGCGAGAAGGCGGCCTGCTCGACCTCGGCGAAGACGTTGTCCGGGTTGCGGTCCAAGACCAGGCGGCCGACCCGCTGCAGCGGGTAGTCCGCGTGCGGCCACACCTTGGTGAGGTCGAACGGGTTGAAGCGGTAGTTCGGCGCCTCGGCGGCGGGCATGATCTGCACGTACAGGGTCCAGGAAGGGTTCACACCGCGCTCGATGGCCTGCAGCAGGTCGGTCTGGTGCGAGTTCGGGTCCTTGCCCGCGAGCTCGGCGGCCTGCTCGCTGGACAGGCACCGGATGCCCTGGTTGGTCTTGAAGTGGTACTTGACGAAGAAGGCCTCGCCCTCGGCGTTGGTCCACTGGTACGTGTGCGAGCCGTAGCCGTTCATGTGGCGGTACGAGGCGGGGATGCCGCGGTCGCCCATCAGCCAGGTGACCTGGTGGGTGGCCTCGGGGGCGTGCGCCCAGAAGTCCCAGACGTTGTCCGGCTCCTGCTTGCCGGTGAACGGGTCGCGCTTCTGCGAGTGGATGAAGTCGGGGAACTTCAGCGGGTCCTTGATGAAGAACACCGGCGTGTTGTTGCCGACGAGGTCGTAATTGCCCTCCTCGGTGTAGAACTTCACGGCGAAGCCGCGCGGGTCACGGACGGCGTCCGCGCCGCCGAGGTTGTCCGCCACGGTCGAGAAGCGGACGAAGAGCTCGGTGCGCTTGCCGACCGTGTTCAGGAAGTCGGCGCGGGTGTAGGCGGTGACGTCATCGGTCACCTCGAAGTAGCCGTACGCACCCGAGCCGCGGGCGTGCACCACACGCTCCGGGATGCGCTCCCGGTTGAAACGGGCGAGCTTCTCCAGCAGGTGCTGGTCCTGGAGGAGGAGCGGGCCGCCGACGCCGGCGGTGGCGGAGTTCTGGTTGTCGGCGACCGGGGCGCCGGACTCGGTCGTAAGCACGCGCTTCGACATGGTGACCTTTCGTATATCGTGGGTGGCGTCCCTGACCGGGACTCGGGTCCGCTGGACGGGTGGCCCGGACATCAACAGCACGCGTAGGCACGAGCCAGTGCCAAGTCCCGGCCCACCGGAGGCGGTTGCGTGAAGCCCGACTGGGGAACCGGGAGGGAATCGTCCTGCGGGGCGAGCATCGTCAAAGGACAGGTGTCGGCGCACCTCCCTCGCTGTCGCGGCCCGGTTCGCCGGGCTGCTCAGTGATTCCCAGAGGTCGGGCGGCAGCAGCGCCTTGGGCGCGACAGGACAGAGTCAGCGCCGCTGCCGCCCGGGTCAAGGGTGGGTTTGGCCTTCGGATCAACCCTCGGTGGAGTTGCCGGAGAGGCGCTCGACCGAGCGCAGCAGGGCGGAGTGGTCCAGGCCGCCGTCACCCTGGGCACGCAGGGAGGCGACGAGCTGCGCGACGACGGCCCCCACGGGCAGCGCCGCGCCGACGTTGCGAGCGGCGTCGGTGACGATGCCCATGTCCTTGTGGTGCAGATCGATGCGGAAGCCCGGCTTGAAGTCGCGCTTCAGGAAGTTGTCCTTCTTGCGGGTGAGGACCGTGGAGCCGGCCAGTCCGCCGTTCAGGACGTCGAGCGCGGCGGCGAGGTCCACACCGGACTTCTCCAGGAAGACCACGGCCTCGGCGCAGGCCTGGATGTTGACCGCGACGATCAGCTGGTTGGCGGCCTTTACCGTCTGGCCGGAGCCGTGCGGGCCGCACAGGACGATGGTCTTGCCGAGCGCCTCCAGGATCGGCTTGGCCCGGTCGAAGTCGGCCTGCGCGCCACCGACCATGATCGACAGCACGGCCTCGATGGCACCGGCCTCGCCGCCGGAGACCGGGGCGTCCAGGACCTTGATGCCCTTCTGGGCCGCCGCCGCTGCCAGGTCGACGGAGGTCTGCGGCGTGATCGAGGACATGTCGATCAGCAGCGTGCCGGGGCGGGCGTTCTCCAGGATGCCGTCCTCGCCGTAGGCGATCGCCTCGACGTGCGGAGAGGCCGGAACCATGGTGATGACGACATCGGCGTCCTTGACGGCCTCGGCGACGGAGGACGCCGCGGTGCCGCCGGCGGCCGCGAGGCGGTCGAGCTTCTCCTGCTCGAGGGTGTATCCGGTGACCGAGTAGCCGGCCTTGATCAGGTTCTCGGCCATGGGGGAGCCCATGATGCCGAGGCCGATCCAGGCGATCTTCGGAAGTGTGGTGGTGCTCATGGCGTCCTCTCGCTGAGGTGGTGCGTAGGTGGGGGGCGCCTTCAAGGCGCGAATTCCTGGGACGGCGCGGGGCGCCGCGTGCGCGTGCGTGCAGCGCTATGCGGCGCGGCTCTCGGCGGGGAGCCAGTCGAAGGCGCCCTGGGTGGAGGCCTTGTACTCGAGGCCGATCCAGCCGTCGTAGCCCGCCTTCTTCAGGCGGCCCAGCAGGTCGTCGAAGTCGAGATCGCCGGAGCCGGGGGCGCCGCGGCCGGGGTTGTCCGCGATCTGCACGTGCCCGGTCTTGCCGGTGTACCGGTCGATGACCTCGTGCAGGTCCTCGCCGTTCATCGACAGGTGGTACAGGTCCATCAGGAACTTCGCGTTGCCGAGGCCGGTGGCCGCGTTCACCTTGTCCACGACCTCAACCGCGGCGGGTGCGCTCACCAGCGGGTACAGCGGCGATTCGGGCTGGTTGAGCGCCTCGATCAACAGGACGGCGCCCACCCGGTCGGCCGCCCGGGCGGCCGACACCAGGTTCTCCAGCGCCAGGGAGTCCTGAACCTGCGGGTCCACGCCCTCGACGCGGTTGCCGTAGAGCGCGTTGAGGGCGGTGCAGCCCACGGACTGCGCGAAGTCGGCGGCGACGTCGATGTTCGCCCGGAAGCGGTCCGACTCCGCACCGGGCAGCGACAGTGCGCCACGGTCCGGGCCCGGGAGCTGTCCGGCGTAGAAGTTCAGGCCCACCAGCTGGGTGCCGGCGTCGTTCAGGGCGTCCCGCAGGGCGGCCAGCTCGGCCTGCTCGGGCGTGGGCAAGTCGATCCAGGGCCACCACAGCTCGACCGCCGTGAAGCCCGCCGCGGCCGCGGCCGCAGGGCGCTCCAGGAGCGGGAGCTCGGTGAAGAGGATCGAGAGGTTCACATCGAAGCGCTGGTCGCTGAGTCCCATGAGGGGTTGGCGCTCCTTCCGTATCGCGGAAGTTAGTTTCTGCTTAACGGAAGCCTGCATCCGAGCTGGGAGAGCTGTCAAGTGGGGATGTCGGATCTGTTGCGCGGAGCGCTAGGTTGAGGGGCGTGAGATTGAGGGTTGAGTTCACGACCGAGCCGTTCGACCTGGACGAGCCGCCGGTCCACGCCGTCGTCGCCCGGGAGGTCGTCCAGTCGGCCGAGCTGGACGCCGTGGATGTCGGCCCGTTCGGCAACACGGCGGAGGGTCCGGCCGGCGCCGTGCTGACCGCCGTGGACGAACTGCTGCGCAAGTCCCTGGAGGCGGGCGCCACGCGGGTGTCGCTTCAGGTGAATGTGGTCGGGGAGGGCGAGGCATGACCGGGCCCGCCGACCACCCGTTCATCGCGGCGGTCAAGCCGCTGGTCGACGCCATGGGGGGCGAGATGGTCGCTCCCGAGCACGCCGAAGGTGACGACGTCGTCCTGGCCTGGGAGGGCCGGGACCTGGTAGCCGTGCGGTTGCCCCATCTCTCCGACTCGCTCGATCACATCCTCGCCGACCTGGAGCGCCGCCACGGCGTACCGCTCTCCGAGCTGGACCGGAAGACGAAGCAGTCGGTCGTCCGGATACTGGAGGCGCGTGGCGCCTTCTCCGTACGGCACGGCGTGGAGACGGTCGCCTCCGCCTTGGGGGTCAGCCGCTTCACCGTCTACAACTACCTGAACAGGGAAAACGCGGCGAAGGGCGGCTAGCTGCGACGAGCGGATCCGCAAGGGCCGTCGTCCGGGGTCGCCGGATGACGGCCCTCATCATGTCGTGGGCTTCAACAGTTTGGCAGATGATTTCAACAAAGTGTTGACGAGGTGTTGATGAAGGGCGTTAGCTAGGTCGCAGCCCGTTCAGCACCAGGCCACGGAGGCTTTCCCGTGACGTCGAGTCCAGAGCGCTTGTCGGGACCCCCGGCGGGCCTCGCCCGGTTCAACACCTCAGAGGACGGCGCGGCCGGCGCCGCGCTGCACGAGGTGTGCTCCAGCGCGGCCTGGGGGAGCAAACTGCTCGCCCAGCGCCCGTACGCCACGACCGACGCCCTGCTCGCCGCGAGCGACGCCGCCATGGCCGAGCTCACCGCGGCGGACCTGGCCGAGGCCATGGCGGGGCACCCGCCGATCGGACGGCCGAAGCCCGGCGACCCGACCTCCTCCCGCGAGCAGGCGGGGATGGCCGGCGCCTCCGCGGAGCTGAAGGCCGAGCTGCTCGAGCTCAACCTGGCCTACCAGGAGAAGTTCGGGCACGTCTTCCTGATCTGCGCCACCGGCCGGACCGGTGAGCAGATGCGCGACGCGGTCCGGGCCCGGATCGGGAACTCGCCCGAACAGGAGCGGGAGATCGTCCGCACCGAGCTGGGCAAGATCAACCGCATCCGGCTGACGCGCCTCGTCGAGGAAGAAGGAGTCTGAAGGTCGTGAGTGAGCGAAGTGAGCGAACACATCGCGACGTGCGCATCGTGCGACGCCACCCCGAGCGCAGCGAGGGGTTGGCATGAGCACCGAGACCGCGGCTTCGCCGAGGAGTTCCGTGTCCACTCACATCCTGGACACCAGCATCGGCCGCCCCGCCGAGTCCATCGCGGTGCAGCTGTCCGCGCGCAGCGGCAGTGCGGGCGAGTGGACCGTGCTGGGAGCCTCCGCGACCGACGCGGACGGGCGCTGCAAGGATCTTCCGGCACCGCCGGAGGGCACCACCCACGTACGCCTGGACTTCGAGACCGAGGCGTACTTCGCCAAGAAGCAAGCCGAGGAACAGCAGGACGCCCCCCGCGTAAGGGACAGCGGAGCCTTCTTCCCGGAGGTGGCGATCACGTTCGCCGTCCAGCCGGGTGAGCACTATCACGTGCCGCTGCTGCTCAACCCGTTCGGCTACTCCGTATACCGAGGGAGCTAGCACCGACATGCCCACGATTCTCGGCCAGAATCAGTACGGGAAAGCGGAAAACCGCGTCGTCAAGATCACGCGGGACGGCGACACCCACCACATCAAGGACCTCAACGTCTCCGTCGCCCTCTCCGGCGACATGGACGAGGTCCACTACTCGGGCAGCAACGCCAACGTGCTGCCGACCGACACGACCAAGAACACCGTCTACGCCTTCGCCAAGGAGTACGGGATCGAGTCGGCCGAACAGTTCGGCATCCACCTGGCCCGCCACTTCGTGACCAGCCAGGAGCCGATCCACGTGGCGCGCATCCGCATCGAGGAGTACGCCTGGGAGCGGATCGCGACCTCCGACAGCAACTCCAAGTTCATCGGCGCCGACGAGGTCAAGCACTCCTTCGTCCGCAAGGGCCAGGAGATCCGCACCGCCCAGATCACCTTCGACGGCGAGTCGTGGCAGGTCATCTCGGGTCTCAAGGACCTCACGGTGATGAACTCCACCAACTCCGAGTTCTGGGGCTACGTCAAGGACAAGTACACGACCCTGCAGGAGGCGTACGACCGCATCCTCGCGACTCAGGTGTCCGGGACGTGGCGGTACAACTGGACCAGCGACGAGCAGCGGATGCCGAACTGGGAGAGGTCCTACGCGCAGGCCCGCAAGCACATGCTCGAGGCCTTCGCCGAGACGTACTCCCTCTCGCTGCAGCAGACCCTGTACCAGATGGGTTCGCGGATCATCAACAGCCGCTCGGAGATCGACGAGGTCCGCTTCTCGCTCCCGAACAAGCACCACTTCCTCGTCGACCTGGAGCCGTTCGGCCTGAAGAACGAGAACGAGGTGTATTTCGCTGCCGATCGCCCGTACGGCCTCATCGAGGCCACCGTGCTACGCGACGGCGTCGAGCCGCAGATCCCGGTGGACCTGACCAACCTCTGACCCTGGGGGTACCCCCGGCGTTAGCTGGGGGAGCCCCGACGCGCGCGCCGGCGTCGGTTCCCGGGAGTGACGGACGACGGACTCCCGGGGACCTCAGGGGAGAGCGGGGGCATCTGCGCACCACCGGCGCCCGGCGGCCGCGACCACGCGGAAGCGGAGCGCACCACGGGTCCGGTCGTCACCCCGCTCGACCCCCGGGCCCGTCCATCGCTAAGGGAAGATACGAGGAACCACCATGGCAGCACCGCGCATCGTGATCGAGAACTGCGCAATCGCCACCGTGGACGGACACGACACCGAGTACGCCTCGGGCCATGTTGTCGTCGCCGGCAACCGCATCGAGTCGGTGGGCGCGGGCAAGGCGCCCGAGAACCTGGAGCAGGTGGTCCGGCGGGTCGACGGCACCGGCCACCTGGCCACACCCGGTCTGATCAACACCCATCACCACTTCTACCAGTGGATCACCCGGGGCCTCGCCCAGGACGCCAACCTCTTCGACTGGCTGGTCACGCTCTACCCGGTCTGGGCCCGCATCGACGAACCGATGGTGTACGCGGCGGCCCAGGGCTCCCTGGCGATGATGGTCCGCGGTGGCGTGACCACCGCCATGGACCATCACTACGTCTTCCCCCGGGGCGCCGGGGATCTGCTCGGCGCGGAGATTCGCGCCGCGCAGGAGATCGGCGTCCGCTTCACCGCCACCCGTGGCTCGATGGACCGCGGCAGGTCGGACGGCGGCCTGCCGCCGGACTTCGCCGTCGAGACCACCGAGGCCGCGCTGATCGCCACCGAAGCGGCGATCGACACGTACCACGACCCGTCCTTCGACTCGATGCTGCACATCGCGGCCGCCCCCTGCTCGCCGTTCTCCGTCTCCACCGAACTGCTGCGCGAGGCCGCCGTGCTGGCTCGCCGCAAGGGCGTACGGCTGCACACCCACGGCTCGGAGACCGTGGAGGAGGAGAAGTTCTGCCACGAGCTCTTCGGCATGGGCCCGACCGACTATTTCGAGTCGACCGGATGGCTCGGCGAGGACGTGTGGATGGCGCACTGCGTCCACATGAACGACTCCGACATCGCCGCCTTCGCCCGCACCGGCACCGGCGTCGCCCACTGCCCGTCCTCCAACGCCCGGCTGGCGGCCGGCATCGCCCGCGTCCCCGACATGCTCGCCGCCGGTGTCCCGGTCGGCCTCGGCGTGGACGGCACGGCTTCCAACGAGTCCGGCGAACTGCACACCGAGCTGCGCAACGCCCTGTTGATCAACCGCCTCGGCGCCCATCGCGAGAAGGCCCTGAACGCCCGTCAGGCCCTGCGCCTGGGGACGTACGGCGGCGCCCGCGTCCTCGGCCGTCAGGACCAGATCGGCTCGCTCGAGCCGGGCAAGCTCGCCGACCTCGTGCTCTGGAAGCTCGACGGCATCGGCCACTCCTCGATCGCCGACCCCGTCGCGGCCCTGGTTTTCGGGGCGGCCGCCCCGGTGGCCCTGTCGCTGATCAACGGCAAGCCGGTGGTCGAGGACAACCGCCTCACCACCGTCGACGAGGACGCCATCGCCCGCGGTACGCGGCACGAGGCACAGCGGCTGGCGCGCATCGTCGCCGCGGACTGACGTTCGCCGGCCCGACGGAGGAACCCCTCCGTATCAGCACCCGGCCGGGAGGGACGGCTCCCGGCCGGGAGGCTACGGACCCGAGCGGGGCCCGTAGCCGCCGTTCTCGGGGGGCGCGGTCCCATACCGCGTCCCCCGGGACGGTGACCCCCGCCTGGTCCCACCGGATCTCCGCCGCGCCCGGCCCGACCGTCCACTCCACGAGGAGGGGTGCGAAGCCCGCGCATCGGGGTCAGGCTGGATGGAGAGACCCCCGGGGCCGTCGGCACCGCGGAGCGGCGTCCGTCGCCCGGACACGCAGGTCATGTCGACGGAGGGACCACCATGCTCAGCACCCACTACGTGCCCGGTGCGCCCAACTGGGTCGACCTCGGTACCCCCGATATGGACCGGGTCACCGCGTTCTACGGCGCGCTGTTCGGCTGGCAGGCCGAGTCGGCCGGCCCCGAGTCGGGCGGTTATGTGCTGCTCCGGCTGGGCGGCAAGGCGGCGGCCGGTCTCGCACCGCTCACCGAGGAAGGCGCCCAGACGGCCTGGACGGTGTTCTTCCACACCACCGACGCCGACGCCACGGCGAAGGCGGTCGAGCAGGCGGGCGGTACGGTCCGCGGCGGGCCGATGGACATCCTCGACCAGGGACGGACAGCCGGTTTCACCGACCCCGCCGGCGCACGGTTCGCCGTATGGCAGCCGCGCGAGCATCAGGGGCTGCATGTGGTCAACGACCCGGGCAGCCTGTGCTGGGCGGAGCTGCACACGCCCGAGCCGGACGGCGCCCGCGACTTCTACGGCTCGGTCTTCGACTGGCAGGCCCAGGACATGCCGTTCGCCGGGACCACGTACACCGTGCTCACCCCGGCCGACGGCAGCGAGAAGTCCTCGTTCGGCGGGATCATGCCGCAGGCGCCGCCGGCCGGGGTACGGGCCCACTGGCTGCCGTACTTCGAGGTGGCGGACTGCGACGCGACGGTCGTCAAGGCCGAGCAACTGGGCGGCTCGATCGCCGTGCACCCCGTGGAGGCCCCCGACGTGGGCCGCTTCGCCAGGCTGTCCGACCCGTGCGGCGCGGACTTCGCGGTGATCACCAGCGCGCCGTCCTCCTGAGCACTCGCCCGCCCCGACCGGTCGCGCGTTGCCGGTCTCCGGGCGACTGGGGCCGGCGTCAGGACCGTACGATCCGCAGGTCGTGCGCGGCGTCCGGAGCGGCGAACTCCAGCAGCCGCGCCCCCTCGGCCTCCAGGTCCGTACGCTCCGGGCGCGACAGCGGCTCGAACGGTTCGGCCACGAGGACGGCGCGGTCGCGCTCCCGCTCGATGCGCCAGACACCCCGGATGAACCCGTCGACGAGAAAGACGCAGAAGGCCTGGTTGCCCTGCCAGATCCGGTCCCGGTAGGCATCGGCGACGATGCGCGAGCGGTCCTGGTGCGACAGGAAGAGATTGTCGAACTCGGGCAGGAAGCGCGTCGGCCCGGGCGTCTCCGGATCCGGCAGAGGTCCGGCCGGCACATCGAACAGCTCCACCCCGTGCCGGTCGCGGAAGATCCGCAGCCGAGGCCGCATCCGCTCCGCGACTTCCCGCAGCCGGGTCAGCCCCGACCAGATCTGCATATCCCGCACGGAGGCGGGCCCGAACGCGGCCAGATAGCGCACCAGCAGCCGTTCCAGACCCTCAGGGGTCGCCTCCCCCACCTCCTCGCCCAGCCACTGCCGGACTGTGGTGTGCCGGGCCAGTCCGGCAGTCCCCCACAGCGCCCGGGGCGTCACCTGGACCAGCGGAAGGACGGTCCGCGCGGCCATGGAGAGGGCAAGCGGGTCCCGGTCCGGCCACAGCTCGACAAGCGCCTTGCCGAGCTCGTGAAACATCAGCGGCCGCTCCTCGACCAGCTTCCGCGACACCTCCGCCAGCCGCGCCATGTCCACGCCCGCCAGCCGCTTCCCGAAGCTGCCCCGGAACCGCCGCTCCTGCATCTCCTGAAGGACGGGCTGCAGTTCCAGGCAGTCGGAGGCGGTGACGAGGTGGAGGGTGGAGCGCTGGAGTGCGATGCGTACCGCACCGCGGGAGGCGAGGAGATCGGAGAGCTCCGCAGGGCGAAAGCCGGCCAGCCGCGCCCACAGGGCGTAGTACGGCACCTTAGGGACCTGTCCGTGGATGCCGACGAGGTGCTCGACGGCATCGGCGACCGGCATCGGCGACCTGCGGAGCAGCAGCTGACGCTCCAGGAGGGCCCGGTTCAGGGCGCGGGTGCCGAGGACTCGGGAGGCAGCGGTGGTGTCCGTGTTCTTGGTCATGCCCGCACGCTAGGACGGCTTGCGGACAGGTTCCGTCCGCATCCGAAGCCGGACTGTGAGGACACAGGCGACCGCAACAGCTGCGGAGCCATGGGTCAGTCGCCGATCCGTACGACGGCCAGGGTGATGTTGTCCGGACCTCCGGCGTCCATGGCGGCCTTCCACATCTCGAAGGCCGCCCGCCCGTCCGCGTGCTCGCGCAGCACGCCGTCGAGCTCGTCGTCCGGCACCGGGTCGCTCAGTCCGTCGGTACAGACGAGGTGGCGCCGGCCGGGGGACAGCGGGGCGCTGGACACATGCGGGTCGACCGGGCTGAAGTCGGGGGTGCCGCCGAGCGTCTGCGTGACGACCGGGGTGGTGCGCTCCCCCGGCGCCAGGGGCGGGTTGTCGTCGATGCTGATCTCGCGCAGCGCCTGCTCCCCTTCCCCGGCTTCCTCGGCTTCCCCGGCGCCGTCCAGGGCGTACACCCGGCTGTCGCCGACGTTGAAGGTGAACACGGTCTCCGGCGTCAGCACGACGCCGGCCACCGTGGTGCCCATCATGATCAAGTCGGGGTCGTCGTCGGCGGCCGCGTAGACCGCCCGGTTGCAGCCCTCCAGGGCCTCTCGCACGGCCTCCTCGCTGTCCAGGTCCGGTCCGATCCGGGACAGCCTGCGGACCACCATCGCACTGGCCACCTCACCCGCCGGGTGCCCGCCGAGCCCGTCGGCGACCGCGACGACGAGCGGGGTGCCGAGCGGGAACAGCAGCGTCTGCGGGCTTTCGGTGACCGTGCTGCACAGGGTCCACGGTCCGACGACGAGGCTGTCCTCGTTGCGGTCGCGCAGCAGCCCGGTGTGGCTCAGCGCGCTCACGACGATGTAGGCCATGGGCAAGTCATCGCCTTCCCGACGCATCCGGCACGCCCTCTTCCTCCATTGTGCTGCGGACGCCCGTCGACCGCGCAGACGAACCGGCCTGCGGCGCCCACAACGCTTCGCCCGCGGCATTCGCGGCGTATATCCTGCTCGGTGATCCGTGAACCACGGATCACCGAGCAGTGACATGTGTGCGAGGCAGGAGGTGAGGCTGCGATGAGCGGCGAACCTCCCAGTCGTACGCCGCGCCGCACCGGCCCGCCCCCGCGCTGACGGGTGGCCGGGGAGCGGTGCGCGCGGTGTGCCGAGTCGGCCCAGCCCCGTTCCCCACCGAAGGGACACACCCATGTCCGAGCGCCGTCCCCGTCCCCTGCTCTCACCGAAGAAGCCCGGCTGGCTCCGCCCCTCGTCGACGCGTCCCGCAGCCGGCTCCCCGCCCGCCGCCGCTCCCTCGCGACCGGTGGACACCGCACCCGAGGGCCGCGCGGGAGAGGAGAGCAGCGTCGTGCACGCCGCGCTGTACCGCGACGGCCGCCGGGTGAGCACGCCCGCCTCCCTGGCCGACACCTTCCGGCAGTTGAGCGAACAGCAGGGCGACATGGCGTGGATCGGGCTCTACCGACCGACCGAGGCCGAGGTGATCTCCCTCGCGGAGGAGTTCGACCTCCACCCGCTGGCGGTCGAGGACGCCCTCGAGGCCCACCAGCGTCCGAAGCTGGAGCGGTACGGCGACACTCTCTTCGTCGTCCTGCGCGCCGCCCGCTACCTGGACGACCCGGAGGACATCGACTTCGGCGAGCTGCACGTCTTCGTCGGCGCCGACTTCGTGATCACCGTCCGGCACGGCGCCGCCCCGGACCTCTCGGCGGTGCGCCACCGGATGGAGGCGGCGCCCGAACTGCTGCGCCTGGGCCCGGAAGCGGTGCTGTACGCGATCCTCGACGCGGTCGTCGACGGTTACGCGCCGGTGGTGGCGGGTGTGCAGATCGACGTGGACGAGATCGAGACCGAGGTCTTCCGTGGCGACCCCGAGGTGTCCCGACGGATCTATGAACTCGCCCGCGAGATGGTGGAGTTCCAGCGCGCCACGCGTCCTCTGGTGGGCATGCTCAACGGCCTCATGGCGGGGTTCACGAAGTACGGCACGGACGAGGAGCTGCAGCGCTATCTGCGGGACGTGGCCGACCACGTCACCCACACCAGCGAGCGCGTGGACGGCTTCCGCCAGGCCCTGGCAGACATCCTCACGGTCAACGCCACCCTGGTCACCCAGCAGCAGAACGCGGAGATGCGGGCGATCGCGGAAGCGGGCTTCGAGCAGAACGAAGAGATCAAGAAGATCTCCGCCTGGGCGGCCATTCTCTTCGCCCCCACCCTCGTGGGGACCATCTACGGCATGAACTTCGATCAGATGCCGGAGCTGGACTGGACGTTCGGGTACCCGTTCGCCCTCACGCTGATGGCGGTGGTCTGCGTGAGCCTGTTCGTGGTCTTCAAGCGCCGCGGCTGGCTCTGACCCGTCGGCCCGCGCCTGCCGGACTTCAGCCCCGCGCCAGCAGAGTGTCGAGCACCGAGTCCAGGTAGCGCCTTCCCTCCTCCCCGGCCGGTACGGTCTCCGGCACCGCGTGGGTGAGCTGCGTGTGCCCGAGGTATCCGGTGTACGCCAGCAGCCCGCGGCGGCGCGCCTCGTCCGGGGGGAAGCCCAGTTCGGCGAAGAGCTGTGCCAGATAGTCGACGCGGCGGTCGGTCACCCGGCGCAGTACCGCGGCGACCCGCGGATGCCCGGCCGTGGCCAGCAGGGAGACCTCGAGCGGATCCTCGGCGGCGAGCTCGGACGCCTCGGCGAAGAGCCTGCGCAACCGCTGCTCCGGATCCGGCTCGGACTCCAGGCCGGCGATGACGGCCTCGGTGGACTGCTGCTCCCAGCGGTCGAGCGCGGCCTCGATCAGCGCCTCCCGGTTGGCGAAGTGCCAGTAGAAGCTGCCCTTGGTGGTGCCCAGGCGTGCGGCGAGCGGCTCGACCGCGACCGCGGCGAGACCGCCTTCGCCCATGGCCGTCAGCGCCGCGTCCGCCCAGTCCTGCGCGGTCAGCCGCTTCCGCCCGCCCCCGCGGGGGTCCCTGTCACGCCGTTGCATCATGACCATACGCTATCGTACGGTCGACAACATACGGCAGCGTATGGAGGCGCGCGATGCGCATGTTCCGCACGATCCGCAATGTCCACGAACGCACCGTCGAGGCCCCCGCCCAGGCCGTCGGGGCCCTGCTCGACCGGCTCTCCTCGCCCCACGACCCGGCCTGGCCCGCCCCGGCCTGGCCGCCGATGCGCTTCGACCGCCCGCTCGGCGTCGGTGCGGACGGCGGCCACGGCTTCGTCCGCTACGGCGTGACCGCGTACGAGCCAGGCCGCCGGGTCCGCTTCGACTTCAACCCGCCCATGAGCGGCCACCACGAGTTCGTCATCGAGCCCCTGGGACAGGACCGCTGCCGCCTGCGGCACACCCTGGAGGCGGAGCGCCGCGGCGCGATGCTGCTGGGCTGGGCCCTGGCGGTGCGCTGGATGCACGACACGGTGCTCGAGGAGCTCTTCGACAACGTCGAGCGGTGCGCCACCGGGACGGTGCGCAGCCCCGTCCGCCGGTCACCATGGGTCCGGCTGCTCAGCCGGCTGATGTGGGAGAGGGCGGCCGCCACGGAGATTCCGGCCGGCGCCCGCCTGGCCCGTACCGCCTTCGAGCGGACCGACTACGGCGACGCCTGGCGGATGAGGATGCGCCCCGGGATGCCGCAGGACCCCGAGTCCTGGCGAGGTGTCCTGCGCGGTGCCCCCTTCCCGGTGGTGGGCCGCGAGGGCGGCGAGATGCTGCTGGGCGAGGACGCCGGACACCTCGACTTCCGCGCCTCGATCCTCGTCGACGACCGCCATGTCACGCTCAGCACGGTCGTGCGGATCCACAACTGGCGCGGCCGGCTCTACTGGTCCCTGGTGAAGCGGGTGCATCCCTTCATGGCCCGCACCATGCTCCGCCGCATCCACCGCCGGCTCGCCCTGGCGGCGCCCACCGCCGCCGAACGCGGGCAGCGTCCGGCCAATCCCGCGGTGCCGCAGACGAATTGAGCCGTCACGTGCCGGTAGGACGCCTGCCGGCCGGTCACGGGGGTGCCGGCCGGCAGGGGGAGTGCCGTACGTGCGGCAGGGCCGGACCGGCCGTCACCAGTCGGGCTGCGGCGGGGTCTTGGCGGGCTGGTCGTCGAGTTGTTTCAGCGCGTGACGGATGGCCTCGTCCAGCTGTGGATCGCGGCCTGCCGCCCAGTCCTGGGGCGTGCACACGACCTCGACGTCCGGGTCCACTCCGTGGTTCTCCGCGCCCCAGCCGGGCCGTCCTTCGAACCAGAAGGCGTGCCGCGGCAGGACCAGCCCGGTGCCGTCCACCAGGGAGAAGTTCCAGTCCATGCCGGTGACCCCGCCCCAGGTGCGGATGCCCAGCACGGGGCCGATCCCCAAGGACTGCACGGCGAGGGTCGCGATGTCCCCGTCCGATGCCGTGAATTCGTCGGTGACCACGACGACCGGTCCGCGCGGAGCCGCCGTGGGGTAGCTGACGGCGCAGCCGTTCCGGGCCACCTTCCAGCCGATGATCCGCCGGGACAGGATCTCCATGATCAGCTCCGAGGTGTGGCCGCCGCGGTTCTCCCGCAGATCGACCACCAGCCCTTCCCGGGCGATCTCGGTACGGAGCCGGCGGTGGAGCTGGGCCCAGCCCTCGGCCTGCATGTCCGGGACATGCAGATAGCCGAGCCGGCCGCCCGACGCCCGGTCCACATGGTCGCGGCGGTCGGCCACCCACGCGTGGTAGCGCAGCGGGCCCTCGGTGGACAGCGGGACGACCACGACGCTGCGGTGCGGACCACCCGAGGCGGGCCGTATGCCCAGCTCCACTGGGCGGCCCGCGGTGCCCGCCAGCAGCGGCCCCGGTCCCCGCAGCGGGTCCACCGGGACACCGCCCACCGAGAGCAGCCCATCCCCCTCCCGTACGTCCACGCCGGGCGCGGCCAGCGGGGACCTGGCCTGCGCCACCGACGGCTCGCCCGGTAGCAGGCGCTCGATCCGCCATGTCCCGTCGGTGTCCCGGACCAGGTCGGCGCCGAGCATGCCCTGGCGCCCTGGCGGGTCCTCGATCGTGGCGCGGGGGACCACGTAGGCGTGGGAGGAGCCGAGTTCGCCGTGCACCTCCCAGAGGAGATCCACGAAGTCGTCGTAACAGCCGAGTCGGGCGACGAGGGGACGGTAGCGGTCGAGCACGCCGTCCCAGTCCCTGCCGCCCATGTCCGAGCGGACGTAGAGGTCCCGGATCAGCCGTCCGTCTTCGGTGTAGGCCTGCGTCCACTCGGCGACGGGGTCGACGACGGTCCGCACCCGCGTCAGATCGACGCCGGTCTCCTCGCCCGGCCGGTCCGCGGGCGCCACCGTTATCCGGCCCGAAGCGGTGGACACCACCCGGGTGCCGTCGCCGCTGACGGCGTACCGGTCGACCCCGCGGCGCAGCTCGACGAGGCAGGACGAGCGGAAGTCCCAGCGTTCCAGAGTGTCCTGCGCGGGCACGCCCGGGGCCGCCGGACCGGTCTCGCCGAGGAGGCCGGCCACCGGGGCTTTGCGTATCCACAGCACACCGTCCTCCGCCGCGCGCAGCTGTTCGTAGTCGCCGGCCGCCACAGGGAAGGGGTCGACCCGGTCGACGAGTCCCTCCGGGTCCACCACCGTGGGCCGGGCGGCCGGGTGGCCGGGGCCGCCGCCGCTCTGCGGACCGAAAGGGGAGGCGGTCGCCGCGGCCAGCGTCAGCAGCTGCGGACGGGTGCCGGTGATGAACGCCAGGTCGAAGGCGTGCATCTGGTAGACGGGGTCGAAGGTGCGCTCGGACAGGAACGCCAGGTGACGGCCGTCGGAGGTGAACGCGGGCGAGTAGTCGCAGAACCGCAGCGCGGTGGCCTCGACGACGGTGTGCTTGTGGGTATCCGCCAGCTTCAGCTGCCGCAGGCCCCCTGCGCCCGGATGCGACCAGGCGAGCCAGCAGGAGTCCGGGGAGAACACCGGTCCCGTCGCCTCCCCGTGGTCGCTGCGGTCCACTTCGGTGATCTCGCCGGAGGCGACATGGACGAGCAGCACTCGGCCGTCGTGTGTGGTGACGGCCAGTCGGCGGCCGTCCGGTGAGGCCGCGAGCTCGTGCACCCGCCCCAGCCTCCCCCCGCCGATCCGGTACGGCCGGAGTTCGCCGCGGGGTACGCCGCGCGGTGCCCCGGCTGCCGGGGAGAGCGGAGCGATCTCGAGGGCTTCCACGCCGTCGGCGTCGGTGACCCACGCGACTCGGCCGGTGTCCCCGAGCACTCGGGGAAGGCGGGCCCGCACCCCGGGCTGTGCGGACAGCGTCCGTACGGGCCCGTCCGGGCGGTCCAGCCAGTGGACGGCACCGCGTACGGCCAGGACGGGCCCACGGCCCACCCGGTCCGTGCCGAAGTCGTCCAGGGCGGCCGAGGCGTCGACGGTGTACGGCGTACACGCCGTCCGCGGTCCGCCCAGGCGGACGTCCACGCGCACCGGTTCCGCGCCCGGTGCGAGCCCGTCCAGCAGCCACAGCTCTCCCGCGCACTGATAGACGATCCGGGTGCCGTCCGTGGCGGCGTTGCGGACGTAACAGGCGTGGTCCGTATGGCACTGCAGATCGCTGCCGTCCGGCCGGCTCGACCACAGTTGGCCGCTGCCGCCGTGGTCGGAGAGGAAGGCGATCCGTCCGCCTCGCGGTGCCCCCACCACCCACATGGGGCATTCGACATTGCCGTCAATGCCTCCGGTGCCGCCAATGGGGGCGTGGATACGGGTGAACTCCCCGCTGCCCAGCGGGTCGATCCACAGTCTGCCGACGGCTCCCCCGCGATAGCGCTTCCAGAAGGCCGCCTCCTCGAACATCGACGGCGTCTGCAGCAGCACCGCCCCGCCGGGGCCCAGGGCCACCCCGCCCACGGGGCCGTACGGCAGGCGCCGGGCGGGGCCGCCGTCGACGGGCACGGCCCAGGCCCAGCCGCGCCGCGTGGAGTGCCCACCCGCGGTACTGATCACCAGCACCTCCCCGTCCGGGGTCCAGCCCGCCACCCGGGTGCGCTTGTCGGCCCAGTACGTCAGCCGGACGGACGCGCCGCCCTGGGCCGGGGCCAGATACACCTCGGGGCAGCCGTCACGGCTGGACGTCCAGGCGATCCGGTCTCCGTCCGGGCTGATGCGCGGACGGCTCACCGGCACTCGGTCCGCGCTGATCCGCCATGCACGCCCGCCTGCGGCGGGAACGGTCCACACATCGTCCTCGGCGACGAAGGTCAGCAGATCACCGTGGGGATGGGGGTGGCGCAGATACGCGTCGGCGCTGTCGGTGCGGTGCTCAGTGTCCGGCAAGGGTTCTCCCGAAGTGACGCGGTGGTGTGGTGGTTCAGCACAGGCGGTCGTCAAGAGCGGCCGTGCCCTCCTGCAGATGGCCGAGGAGGAGGTAGAGCTGGCTGCGGCGGCCCTCCGCGGCCAGCCCGAGTGCGGTGTCCACCGCGGGGGCGTCCATGCCGAGGACGATCCCGCAGCCGAGTCCCCGTGCGGTGGCGGCCAGATGGACGCGCTGGGCGACGGCTCCCGCCTCCGCGTGTGCGGCACGGTAGGCGCGGGGCCCGAAGGCGGCTACCGCCGCCGCGGGTCGCCAGTCGAGGACGAGGACGGCCGCGGCGTGCGGCACGGAGTAGTTGGACATCGCGTAGTGGCGCTGCTCCAGCAGCACAGCGCCGGAAACCGGGGTGAGCGCATGGCGGTCGGGGTCGTAGGCGTGGACACCCGGGCTCAGACCCCGGACACGGTTGGCGACGACGGTCAGGCGGGTCAGGCGCCGTGGCTCGCCGTCGGACGGATCTTCCCCGGCATCTTGCGCGGGGGTTTCCCCGGGGGTTTCCGCGGGGTCTTCCGCGCCCTGCCGGGGGCCGTCGACCGCGTCCTGGAGCAGGGCGCCCAGTGCTGTCCGGCTCAGCGCCCGGGCGCCGTTGAACCGGCCGCCCGCCGAGGAGCGGCGGGCCAGGACGGCGGCCACACCACCGGCCGGCGGCACCGGGCGCACTCGGGGCAGCGGCACCGCCTCCCCGGAAGGCGGCCGAGGGCTTCCCGTACGGCGCTGCGGAACCGGACGGCTGGACTGCGATACAGCCCGGTGGACGGCTTGCGCCAGGGCGAACGTCCGGGTCCTGCGGGAGCGTTCGTACCGCGGTAGCCGTGCCGCCCGGGCCGGCGGAGTGGACCGGCCCGCCACCGCACGGGGTCCGGACCGCCACGGCAGCGGAAGGACGGCGACGACGGACTCCTCCTGCGGATCCAGGCCGAGCAGCCGGTTCAGCGGCTCCTCGTCGAACCACAGCCGCCCGCGGCAGCCGATCCCCCGCTCCCGGCACACCATCTCCCACGTGCCGAGGAAGGCTCCGAGGTCCAGTGTCATCAAGTGGTAGGAGAGATTGTGGTACTTGAAGGAGTTCTTCCAGAAGCGCAGCGTGCACAACAGGAACTGGTCGCTGCTGTCGGGCTCCTCGTTCTTCATGCTCAGGGCGGTGCATACGGCGTGGCTCGGGTCGCCCCACGACAGGCGCTCCAGTGCGTGCAATCCGGAGGCGTAGTGGAAGACCCCGGGCGGCAGCGGACCGGCCGGGCCCGTCGCCCAGTAGAGCTCCAGCGGGTAGGTGGCACCGCCGGACGGCGTGCCGCGTCCCCAGCGCGCGCCCGTGAGTCGTGCCCGGGTGCCGCTGTCGCCGTTCCAGTCGATCTCCCAACGCCGGGACAGCACACCGGCGGACAGCCGCAGGCAGTGGGCCAGCGAGGGCAGTCCGAAGCCGCCGGCCCCTGCGGGCTCGGCGTCGACGTACGGGAGCGGGATCCGCTCGGCCGACGGGTGGAAGGTGTGCGGGGAGGGGCGGTCCGCCCAGTCCGGAGTGAACCCCGGCGGCTCGATGGGGTGGCGGACGCGGCGGTGCACCGCCTCGACGTATTCCAGGACGCACTGCGCGGCGTCGGTCTCGGGCATCGTCGTATCTCCTGCTCCTGGTGGAGTCCGGGCGTCCGGTCCGGTCAGAGGAACGGGTGGGGGTGGCGGTGGATGTCCGCGTCGCGCAGCGGTGCCGGCCGCAGCCCGGCACGCCACGCGGCGGTGCGCAACCGGTCGCTGTCCAGGGCCCGCTGCCGCTCCCAGCCGAAGTCGAGCGGGAGCAGACCAGGGGCGATCACCACCGCTGTGCTCAGCCCGATCACTTTCTGCTCGGGACTGGTCTGGTCGGCGACGATCACATCGCCGCCCGTGACCCGGCCCACCAACCGCGCACAGTGCCGGAGATCCTCGAGAAGGTCGGTACTCGCGGGCCTGGTGCGGGTCCAGTCCGCGAACACCTCGTCCAGGGCGCGGGGTTCGGTGGTCGACGGCTCCCATAAGAAGGCCGCCCGGTCCGCCATCTCGGGCAGGCCGTAGAGGAGACCGTGGTCGTCGAGCTGCCTGACCAGGGCGTAGTCCGCGACCATGGCACGCAGCGACTCCTGCTCCGCCTCGACCCGGGCGGCGAAGCCCGGCAGATAGGTGGCGACTTCGCGGACTGCCGACACCACGGCGTCCTGGGGATCGAGGGCCGACCCTGCCGAAAGACACAGCTGGCCGAAGCCGCCGTCGCGCCGCCGGGCCACACAGAGGACGACGGGAATCGGCAGGTCGACTCGTAGGTCGAACAGACGGAGCTGATAGCCGAGGCCTGCGATCCGGTCGGCGAGGGCGGTCGTCCCGAGGCCGACGCAGCTCGCCGGATCGATCTCCTCAAGGTGCCTGGCACTGAACCAGGTGAGGAGGAAGGCGTCTCTCTCGACGAGTTCCAGCAGCCCGTAAAGCACGGCTTCCTCCAGGCAGCTACCGGTCGCGCAGCCGCTGGACGAACCGGCGACGAAGGCTTCGCCTGGGCGGCCGTGCCCGTAGTAGGCGAGTTGCTCGGGCACCAGGAGTGCGGTGTCGTCGAGCACGGCGTGTCCCCAGACCCAGTCGAGTCTGCGCTCGGGGTGAAACGGCTGGTATGTGCCCGCGTTCCGGGCGTAGAAGTCGTCGCGGTACAAGGGGACACTCCGCGGGTCGAGTGCGGGCACTGCCAGGTCGCGCAGCTCTCGCAGGGAGGCCCGGGCGGCTCTGCTCCGCCCGCGCGGGCTCTGCCCCGCGTATCGCTCCAGGGCCTCCAGGAGTCCCAGCACTTCGCTCTCCGCATACGTCTCGGCATGGCCGCCCCACTTGATCTCGTAGAGCGGTGCGCCGTCCGTCGACTCGCCGCCCAGGCGCAGCAGTCCGCCGACGGGAGCGTTGACGGCCGCGTCGAGGATGGGGATCGCGGCGGATCCGAGCGCCCCGCACACCGGATTCACCAGGGCGTCCTGCGGTATGCGGTACTCCCGCCAGCCGCGCATCCGGGTGCTGCCGGGGCGGGGCCATGGGCGGGAGGAGGGAAAGCCCGTCATCGCAAGAGGCGTGTCCGGCCACCTGGAGGCGCAGTCCGGGCAGTCCGGCTCGGCCAGCAGCGAGTGCCGTGTCGTCCGGCCGGTTGCGAGGTCCACCTCGAGTACGGCGGCGAGTTGGCTGCCCCGGCCGGTCCCGGCCCGGCCGCCCTCGGCACGGGCGGTCCGTTCCGTCGCGAGCCGCAGCAGTGCGGCGGCGACCGCCGATGTCCCCCACGCGACGAGCACGGGATGGAGGGGGCCGACGACGTGATGGTCCCCGTTCCGTTCCAGAGCTTGGCGCTCCCGTACGGGCCGGAGCCGTATCCACCGCCGGTGCAGGCAGGTGCTGCAGGGGCGCCCGTCCGAGGACCGGTCGTGGACCGGGCCGACCAGGGCCGTGGCGCCGTGCAGCCGCACCGGGAGTACGAGGGTGTCCCGTGCCGCGGTCCGTTTACCACGGGCGGCTGCGGCGGACAGCCCGAACACCCCGATCTCCACGGTGCCGTGGCCTCTCGCGGCCGGCGCACTGGAGAACACCGGGTCGTGGCCCAATGCCTGCCGGAGGGCTTCCTGGCCGAGGTCGAGCGGAGTTCCTGTGGGCAGCGTCACGATGTCCATGGGCGTCAACAATGTTTGCCGTGTTCTCTCGGGTGCGGCCTGGTGACGGGCCGGACGGGGCCCGTCACCACGCCATGGAGGGTGCCCCCAGGGGGAGGTGCTGGGGGCGATCACGTCAGGAAGAGAGCTGCGGAGCACCGGCGCAGCCGGTGCAGCACCAACCGGGCCCGGAGGCGACGATCGCCTTGTCGTCCACGGAGACGGCCTCGAGCTCGAAGTCCTCGATGCTCAGGCTGTCGAGGTCGATTTCCTCGATGTTCATGGTGCTCCTTCCTCGTAGCGGCCCCCGGGGCGGATGCCCCGGAGTGCTCCCGTCGGTCTCCCGCCGGGAAGTCGGGGTTCAGGAGATGACCAGGACCCGGCCCGTCAGGGCCAGGGGGGTGGTGCCGGGAGTGCTGGGTGTCGTATCCACGAGCAGCGCGTCGCGGCCGGTGGTGCGCAGGGACGCCAGCAGGTCGTCCAGGCTCTCGGCGGCGGATCGGCTGGAACGAGAAGAGCGGGGACCAGAAGAGCTGGATTCGAGAGGCCCCGGGTCATGGTCCCGATCCGGCTCGGACTCTGACGCGAGGTCAGGTTCAGGGCGCATGGACGGCCACCCGCTCGGGCAGACGAGAGCCCTGGAGCTCTCGGCCCACTCCGACGGCAGGGGGTGCTGGAGACAGCCGGAGAGCTCCACGAGCGCGGTGCACACGGCGTCGCCGCGGCTCAGCCCCGCCGCCGCCACCTGCAGGGGGGTTCCCGTCGCCGGGGCCGTGGCACCTGCCGCGACGACATGTACGGGGGTGTCGCCGGGCAGTTCCGCCACGTACAGGCCGCCGCTGAGGCGCCGCAGGGCGGGCAGGAACGGCAGACCGAGTTCCGCGGGACTCCCGCTCCCTCCCCCGGCCTGGGCCGCGAACGGCTCCAGCACCCGGGCCGGTACGGCTCCCGTGAGCCATCCCCGGAGCCGGTCGTGCAGCAGGGCCGAGACCAGGCCCCGGGTCGCGACCTCCGCGAACGTCGCGCCCACGCCGTGCCCCGCCACGCCGCCGGCCACGGCCGGCCCAGGGGCGGCAGCTGCCAGGAGATCCGCGGGGATCCACACCACGGTGTGGTGGTGCAGCGACAGCGCGGGCACCCAGGGCACGCTCTCCTGGTCGTCCGGGATCCGCGCACCGGGCGCAAGCAGCGTGAACTGCTCTGCAGACAGCACGGATTCGCCCTGGTCTGCCAGCTCTTTGCGGGTGCACCTCCTGGCCGGCCGAGAGAGCGGCGCGACGGCCGCCGCCCGGCGTACGGCGCGCTCCACCGCGTCCGCTCTGGCCCGCGTCACCGACTCGGCGTGGTACCCGAGGACCGCTCCGCCCGGGGTCCCGTTGCAACGGACTCTTCCGATCTTGACGAGGGTCTGGGGTACGGCACTGTCGCCGAAACCGCGCAGCGGGCCCACGGTTTCGGCCATCGCGCCCTCGTAGCGTGCCGAACGCGCCGCGATGTCCCCTGCAAGGTCGCGGTCTCCTCCGGCAAGGGCCCGCAGCAGCTCGCCGGGATCCTCGGCCTCGTCCGAGCGCGAGCAGCCGGGGCAGGCGGGGTGCGCCGCCAGAGGTTCCCGCCGGCTCTCCAGGGAGAGCGGCTGCTGGACGACGACTCCTGCCGCCAGATCGGTGCCGATGCAGCCGGAGAGGTGCTTGAACAGCTCCGTCGCCAGCTCGCTGCCGGTGGCGGCGGCCACTGCTGTGTGGAGCTGGGACGTCGCGTCTGACAGGCCACCGGACAGTTTCTCGCGCCAGGCCGCGGCAGCCGCCTCGGGAGGACCGAATTCAGCTAATTGCAATTGCAGGCATGTCCAGCAAGGACCGTCACCGGGCGGGACGAGTGGGCCCTTGATGAGCACACCACCGAATTGCCGGGCGGCAAGAAATACCCGCTGGCCTTTACGGGCATGGTCGGAAATCTCGTCGAGCAGCGGGAGCGACGCACCCTGCGGTGTGATGACGACGGCGTCGGGTGACCATTGTTCGATCGCCGGCACAAGGAGTTCGTCGCCGACCGGCCGCAACCGGTCCAGCTGCGGGGGAACGCCGGCCTCCGACAACTCGCGGACCTCGCGCTCCAGCCCGTCCCCGGCGCCCCGTACCGCGGACGAGGGCTCCGACAGCGCCAGCCGCCGTACCCCGTTGCGCAACAGCGCGACCGCGGCCGCACGCGCGGCGACGCCTCCCCCGACCACCAGCACACGGGCCTCCCGCACCTGGCGGAAGCACGCTTGCGGCCGGTCCGAGTAGTGGGCCAGGAAGGAGATCTGCTGGGCGAACCGGCTCCGCTCCGCGTCGGACAGCAGGCCGGACGGCTCCGGTCGGCGCTCCCGCACGAAGCCGCTGTCCACGAGCCGGCCCAGCAGGTGCTCCGCCGTGCTGCGCTGCGGTTCACGGAGCCCCGAGAGCAGCTCGTCCAGGGCGCACCCCGCGGCGAGCCGCGGTGCCAGCGCCGTGAGCCACCGGTAGGCGGATCTGCCCTTGAGGAAGAAATCCCCGCCGGCACCTCTGAGGAACACCCCGTCAGCGGTCTCCAGGAATACCGCGTCTTGCCGCAGAAATAATTCAGCAGTGGATTTCAAGGAAACGCCGTTCATGCCTTTCGACACGTCCCTGATTCCCTTCTCCGGACCGCTTCCGACGCTTCGAAAGAGTATCAGCGTGACCACTTTCCGTCGTTAGCAGATTCCAACAGGATTCCCAGGTGCAAATCTCAGGGGTTTTGGACGATCGCACCAAAGACGCCGAATTCCGTTGAACGCAAAAAAGACGCTGCCCCCGCAGACGGGGGCAGCGGGGGCAGCGCCTTCGGACGCTGGGGCTCCTGTAGGCGCCTCGGAGGGCACCTCAGAGGTCGACGGCGGTGTCAGGCCACCGAGTCGATCCGTCCCAGCGACGGTGTCGTGTCGTGGTGGATCGGAGTGTGAGCACCCGTCAGCGGGACGCCCGTGCCACCACGGCGGTTCGCGACGATCTCCGCGGCGATCGACAGAGCCGTCTCCTCGGGTGTCCGGGCGCCGAGGTCGAGGCCGATCGGGGAGCGCAGCCTGGCCAGCTCCAGTTCGGTGACGCCGACGTCGCGGAGCCGCCGCTGACGGTCCAGATGGGTCCGGCGGGAGCCCATCGCACCGACGTAGGCGACCGGGAGTCGCAGTGCGCGCTCCAGGAGCGGGACGTCGAACTTCGCGTCATGGGTGAGCACGCACAGGACCGTACGGCCGTCCAGTTCCTGGGAGTCCAGGTAGCGGTGCGGCCAGTCGACGACGATCTCGTCGGCCTCGGGGAAGCGCTGTGCGGTCGCGAAGACCGGGCGGGCGTCGCACACCGTGACGTGATAGTTCAGGAACTTGCCCACCCGGACCAGGGCCGCGGCGAAGTCGATCGCGCCGAAGACGATCATTCGCGGCGGCGGCACGCTGGACTCGACGAACAGCACGACCGGCCGGCCGCAGCGGCTGCCGTCGGCGCCGATCTCGACGGTCTCGGTCCGGCCGGCGTCGAGCAGCGCACCGGCCTCGCCCGCCGCCGTACGGTCCAGTTCGGGGTGACCGCCCAGGGTCCCGGAGAAGGAGCCGTCGGGCCGTACGAACAGGGCGCCGCCTATGAGTTCGGCCGGCCCGTCGACGATCCGCGCGACCGCCGCCGCCTCCCCACCGGCGGCGGCGGTCAGCGCGGCGGCGAGCGTCTCCCGGTTGGTGCTGTCCACCGAGGAGTTGCCCGCACGTACCGGGGTGACGAGGATGTCGATGACCCCACCGCACGTCAGACCGACGGCGAACGCGTCCTCGTCACTGAAGCCGAAGCGTTCGACCACGGACTCGCCGGTCTCGAGCGCCTGCCCGCACAGTTCATAGACCGCGCCCTCCACGCAGCCGCCGGAAACGGAGCCGATCGCCGTGCCGTCGGCGTCGACCGCGAGGGCCGCGCCGGGCTGCCGGGGCGCGCTGCCGCCCACCGCCACGACGGTGGCGACGGCGAAGTCACGTCCCTGCGCACACCACCGGTTCAGCTCGTCGGCGATGTCCAGCATGGTGATCACCTCTCCTTCAGGTTGCGTGGAGGGCACGGAGGGCGCTACTTGACGCCCAGGAAGTGCTCGATCGGGTTCAGGGCGAAGTAGATGAGGAACACCCCGGTCAGCGCCCACATGAAGGCACCGGGCTCACGCCACTTGCCCTGCGCCGCCTTGATGACGCAGTAGGCGATGACGCCCGCGCCGACTCCGGCGGTGATCGAGTACGTGAACGGCATCAGCACCACGGTCAGGAAGACCGGGATGGCGACCGCGCGGTCGCCCCAGTCCACGTGCTTGGCGTTCTGCATCATCATCGCGCCGATGACGACCAGGGCCGCTGCCGCGACCTCACCCGGCACGATCTGGGTGACCGGGGTGAAGAAGAGGCACGCGGCGAAGAACAGGCCGGTGACCACGGCGGACAGGCCGGTCCGGGCGCCCTCGCCGACACCGGTGGCCGATTCGATGAAGACGGTCTGTCCCGAGGCGCCCGTGCCGCCGCCGATCGCACCGCCCGCGCCGTCGATGAACAGCGCCTTGGACAGCCCCGGCATCCGGCCCTTCTCGTCCGCCAGCTTGGCCTCGGTGCCGACGCCGATGATGGTGGCCATCGCGTCGAAGAAGCCGGCGAGCACCAGCGTGAAGACGATCATGCCGACGCCCATGACGCCGATCTGTTCCCAGCCGCCGAACTCCACATTGCCGAGGAGCGAGAAGTCAGGCATGGAGACCGCGCTGCCGTCGAGCTGCGGGGCACCGCCCTTCCACACCTTCGGGTCGAGGCCGCCGAACGCGTTGACGGCGACCGCGATGACGGTGCCGATGACGATGCCGATCAGGATGGCGCCCGGGATGTTGCGAGCCTGCAGCATGAAGATCAGCAGCAGCGTGACCGAGAAGATCAGGACGGGCCAGCCGGCCAGTTCACCACCCGCGCCGAGGGTGAGCGGCGTGGCCTTGCCCGCCTGCACGAAGCCCGCCTTGACCAGGCCGATCAAGGCGATGAAGCAGCCGATGCCGATGGTGATGGCGTGCTTCATGGCCAGTGGTATGGCGTTCATGATGAGCTCGCGGAGCCCGGTGACCACCAGGAGCATGATCACGACGCCGTACATCACACACATGCCCATGGCCTGCGGCCAGGTCATGTTCGGGGCCACCTGAGAGGCCACGACGCCGGAGACGCTGAGCCCCGCCGCGAGGGCGAGCGGCACCTTGCCGATGAAGCCCATCAGCAGGGTGGTGGCGGCCGCGGCAAGCGCCGTCGCGGTGATCAGCCCGGTACGGGCCAGGGTGTTTCCGCTGGCGTCCGCGTCGGACAGGATCAGCGGGTTGAGCAGGAGGATGTACGCCATCGCCATGAAGGTGGTGATGCCGCCGCGCACCTCACGCGCGATCGTGGATCCTCGGTCCGAGATGTGAAAGTACCGGTCGAGCCAGGACCGGCCGGCGGATGGGCGCGAGCCGGAGCCCGCCTCCTCCGCCGTGGTCTGCGGCTCTACTGACGACTGGGTCATGGGGCCTACTCCCAAGGTTCAAAGGGGCACCCGCCTGCGTGGGGGGGCAGTGTTTGTGCGGGATTTGGGATGTATTGAGTTGGCTGCACGACCCGGGGGAACGGCCCGAGACGAACGGGGTCTTGCTGGGTACTGCCTGGGTGTGACCGCGAGCGGTGCGGTGTTTGTGGGGACTCCGGGCGGTGCGATCGGGATTCCCCGTGCCGAAGGCCGAGGGAGGACACATTCCTTCCGCACAGCCCGGAGAGTCGTCAGGTCCCGGTGAGGTGCTCGGGACGTACGGGTACGCGGGCCAGCGCCAGGCCGGTCGCCGCGCGGATGGCGGACACCACGGCCGGGGTCGAGGACAGCGTCGGCGCCTCCCCGATCCCGCGCAGGCCGTACGGCGCGTGGTCGTCGGCCAGCTCCAGCACGTCGACCGGGATGGTCGGGGTGTCGAGGATGGTCGGGATCAGGTAGTCGGTGAAGGACGGGTTGCGGACCTTGGAGGTCTTCGGGTCAACGACGATCTCCTCCATGACCGCGAGGCCGAGGCCCTGGGTCGTACCGCCCTGGATCTGCCCGGTCACGGACTGCGGGTTGAGCGCCTTGCCGACGTCCTGTGCGCAGGCCAGCTCGATCACCTTGACCAGGCCCAGCTCCGTGTCGACCTCGACCACGGCGCGATGCGCGGCGAACGAGTACTGGACGTGGCCCTGGCCCTGACCGGTGTGCAGATCGAAGGCCTCGGTCGGGCGGTGGCGCCACTCGAGCTCGATGTCGACCACCTCGCCCTCGAGGACCTCCACCAGATCGGCGAGGACCTCCCCACCGTCGGTGACCACCTTGCCGCCCTCCAGCAGGAGTTCGGCGGTGGCCCACGCGGGGTGGTAGGAGCCGAACTTCCGCCGGCCGATCTCCAGGACCGTCTCCCGGACGGCTCCACAGGTGTTCTTCACCGCGCCACCGGTGACATAGGTCTGGCGGGAGGCGGAAGTGGAGCCGGCCGAGCCGACCTGGGTGTCGGCGGGGTGGATGGTCACCTGGGTGACACCGAGCTCGGTGCGGGCGATCTGGGCATGGACGGTGACACCGCCCTGACCGACCTCGGCCATCGCCGTGTGCACGACCGCGACCGGCTCGCCGTTCACGACCTCCAGGCGGACCCGGGCCGTCGAGTAGTCGTCGAAGCCCTCGGAGAAGCCGACGTTCTTGATGCCGACCGCGTAGCCGATACCGCGGACCACGCCTTCGCCGTGGGTGGTGTTGGACAGACCGCCGGGCAGGGCACGCACATCCGCCGTCTCGCCGGCGCTCTCCCACTGCTTCTCGGGCGGCAGCGGCATCGCCTTGACCCGGCGCAGCAGTTCGGCGACCGGCGCCGGAGAGTCGACCAGCTGGCCGGTGGGCATGATCGTGCCCTGCGACATGGCGTTGAGCTGGCGGAACTCGACCGGATCCAGGTCCAGTTCGGCCGCAAGCCGGTCCATCTGCGCCTCGTACGCGAAGCACGCCTGGACCGCGCCGAAGCCGCGCATCGCGCCACAGGGCGGATTGTTGGTGTAGAGCGCGATGGCCTCGATCTCGACGTCGTCGATCACATACGGACCGACGGAGAGCGACGAGGCGTTGCCGACGACGGCCGGGGAGGCGGAGGCGTAGGCACCGCCGTCCAGCACGATCCGGCACTTCATGTGCGTGATCTTGCCGTCCCGAGTGGCTCCGTGCTCGTACCAGAGCTTGGCCGGGTGCCGGTGGACGTGCCCGAAGAAGGACTCGAACCGGTTGTAGACCATCTTGACCGGCTTGCCGGTGCGCAGCGCGAGCAGGCACGCGTGGATCTGCATCGACAGGTCCTCACGGCCACCGAACGCGCCGCCGACGCCGGAGAGCGTCATCCGCACCTTCTCCTCGGGCAGGCCGAGGACGGGGGCGATCTGCCGGAGGTCCGAGTGCAGCCACTGGGTGGCGATGTAGAGGTCGACGCCGCCGTCCTCAGCGGGCACGGCGAGGCCCGACTCCGGACCGAGGAAGGCCTGGTCCTGCATGCCGACCTCGTACTCGCCGCTGACGATCACATCGGCGCGCTCGGCGGCGGCTGCCACGTCGCCACGGATGATCGGCTGGCGGTGGACGACGTTCGGGTGGGGCACATGGCCTGCGTGGTGGTCGTCGCGGCCCGGGTGCAGCACCGGCGCGTCCTCGGCGAGCGCCGACGCCTCGTCGGTGACGACCGGCAGCTCCACGTACTCGACCTTGATCTTCGCGGCGGCGCGGCGAGCGGTCTCCGGGTGGTCGGCGGCGACGAGGGCCACCGGCTCGCCGTGGTGGCGCACCCGGCCGTTGGCCAGGACCGGGGTGTCCTGGATCTCCAGGCCGTAGTTCTTGGTCTCGGTCGGCAGGTCGTCGTAGGTCAGGACGGCGTACACGCCGGCCTGCTGCAGCGCCTCGGAGATGTCGATGGACCTGATCTCGGCGTGCGCGTGCGGACTGCGGAGGGTGTGGCCCCACAGCATGTCCTCGTGCCAGAGGTCGGAGGAGTAAGCGAACTCACCGGTGACCTTCAGGGTGCCGTCGGGGCGCAGCGTGGACTCGCCGATGCCGCCCTTGGTCTCGCTGCCCTGGGTGAGGTTGGTGGGTGTACGAGTGACGCCCATGGTGGTCAGGCCCCCGTTCCCGCAGTCGCCGACTGATCCGCCTCGCCGCGGGCGGCCGCAAGGCGGACCGCGTCGAGGATCTTCTCGTAGCCCGTGCAGCGGCACAGGTTGCCGGACAGCGCCTCGCGGATGTCCGCGTCGGAGGGCTGGGCGTTGCGCTCCAGCAGCTCGTCGGCGGCGACGAGGAGGCCCGGGGTGCAGAAGCCGCACTGCACGGCGCCCGCGTCGATGAAGGCCTGCTGGATCGGGGACAGATCGGCGGCCTCGCCGGTCTGGCTGTCGGCGGCCGCCCGTGAGCGGAGCTCACTATTGGACGGGCGCGACTCCCACCTACGGGCGGCGTCGACTGTCGTACCGCAGGCTCCCGACGCGCAGCCCTCGGCGCGCTGCTTGGCGTAGTCCGCCAGGCCCTCGACCGTGACGACCTCGCGGCCCTCGACCTGGCCGGCGGCGACGAGGCAGGAGCAGACCGGCACGCCGTCGAGGCGGACCGTGCAGGAGCCGCACTCGCCCTGCTCACAGGCGTTCTTCGAGCCGGGCAGCCCCATGCGCTCGCGCAGGACGTAGAGCAGGCTCTCGCCCTCCCATACGTCATCGGCCTCGTACGGGCGGCCGTTGACCGTGAAGTTCACGCGCATCGTTCGATCCCCTTCTTGTTGCCGAAGCCGCGGTACGCGTCCCAGGTCCAGCCCAGGGTGCGACGGGCCATCACGGCGACCGCGTGGCGCCGGTACTTCGCGCTGCCGCGCACGTCGTCGATGGGGTTGCAGGCGCCGGAGCAGAGCTCCGCGAACTGCTTGGCGACCGACGGGGTGATCGTCTTGCCGCTCTCCCAGAAGCCGCCCTCCTCCAGCGCGGCGGCCAGGAAGGCCTCCGCCTCGTGGGCGCGGACGGGAGTGGGCGCGGCGGAGCCGATGCCGGTCCGTACGGTGCGCGTCTCAGGGTGCAGCGCGATGCCGAAGGCGCACACGGCAATGACCATCGCGTTGCGGGTGCCGACCTTGGAGAACTGCTGCGGGCCCGCCGCCTTCTTGATGTGCACCGTCTTGATCAGCTCGTCCGCCGCGAGGGCGTTCCGCTTCACGCCGGTGTAGAACTCGTCGATCGGGATGAAGCGGCTGCCGCGCACGGACTCGACCTCGACTTCGGCACCCGCGGCGAGCAGGGCGGGGTGGGCGTCACCGGCCGGGGAAGCCGTCCCGAGGTTGCCGCCGACACCGCCGCGGTTGCGAATCTGCGGGGAGGCCACGGTGTGCGAGGCCAGGGCGAGACCGGGGAGCTCGGCGCGCAGCTGCTCCATGATCTGGGTGTACGACACGGAGGCGCCGAGCCGGACGTTCTCCTCGCCGACCTCCCACTCCCGCAGCTCGGGGATGCGGTTCAGGTCGAGCAGGTACTCGGGCCGACGGTGGTCGAAATTGATCTCGACCATCACATCGGTGCCGCCCGCGATGGGCACGGCTGTGGGGTGCTCGGCCTTCGCGGCGAGCGCCTCCCCCCAGCTGGCGGGGCGAAGGAAGTCCATCCGTGGCTCTCTTCTTCGAATTCGGGTCGGGCGGGACTAGCGGGGAGGACGTATGGCCACCCTCCTGGGGGCACCTCCCCGGGGGCACCTCCCCGGGGGCACCTCCCAGCGGTAGCTGGGGGAGGTAGCTGGGGGAGGTAGCTGGGGGAGGTAGCTGGGGGAGGTGGCTGGGTGAGGGTCCTCGCTGGTCGTTCATGTCCTGTTAACGCGGCGTGCTGTCAGTACACCGAGGTACGCCCTCCTGGGTGCAGTCACCGAAACCATGAAGCGATTGGCTGGCCGTGTGCTCAGTCTTGTAGATTCGAACGAAAGAGGGGGATCGGAAAGCTCGCGGCTTTGTCCCCTGGGCTTCACCTCGGGGCCCCCGGTAGCACACGACAGATCGGCGGCGACGAGATGCGGCTGCGCGCACTCCTGGAGACCGATGCCCTGGGCCTGCGGCTGCTCAGCGGCGAGGACGAGCTCGACCGCACCGTGCGTGGCGTGATGACCACCGATCTGCGCGATCCCAGCCGCTATCTGTCGGGCGGCGAGCTGGTGCTGACCGGCCTCGCCTGGCGCCGTAAGCCGGAGGACTCCGAGCGGTTCGTCCGGATCCTCGCCCAGGCGGGGGTCGCGGGGCTCGCGGCGGGCGAGGCCGAGCTGGGAGCGATCCCCGACGACCTGGTGGTGGCCTGCGCCCGCAACCGATTGCCGCTGTTCGCCGTCCACGAGTCCGTGGCCTTCGCCAGCATCACCGAGCATGTGGTGCGCCAGGTCTCCGGCGAGCGCGCCGGGGATCTGGCGGCGGTCGTGGACCGGCACCGCAGGCTGATGACCTCCGGGCCCGCGGGCGGCGGCCCCGAAGTGGTGCTCGACCTGCTCGGCAGCGACCTCGATCTGCGCGCGTGGGTGCTCTCGCCCACCGGCCGGCAGATCGCGGGATCGGGCCTGACCGACCCCGGACACCAGCTGCCGCCGGAGGCGTGCGCCGCCCTGGCGGGGGAGCATCTGGCGGCGACCCGCACCGGTCGGCGCGCGCCGTTCCGGCACATCACCGGGGGTGGCACGTACTCACTCTTCCCGATCCGCAGCGGGGGGCAGCATCCGGCGGCGGGCGGTGGCCGGGCCGCTCCGGGCTCCCGGGACGTGCGCGAGACGGTGCTCTCGGACTGGCTGCTGGCCGTCGAGGCGGACGCCGGAGACTGGCCGGCCGAGCGGCTCGACCTGCTGCAGGGCGTCACCCAGCTGATCGCGGTGGAGCGCGACCGCCGCGACGCGGCCCGTACGGTGCGGCGCCGGCTGGCTCAGGAGGTGCTGGAGCTGCTGCACACCGCGGCGCCGCCCGCCGAGGTCGCGGCCCGGCTGCGGGTCGCCGCTCCCGTGCTGCTGCCGGGGCTGGGCAGCACGCCGCACTGGCAGGTGGTCGTGGGCCGGGTCGAGTGGGAGGACGGCGACATCGACTCCGGCCCGGTCACCCAGTCGCTCCTCGAAGAGATCCTGGTCGACCCGCAGGCGGAGGAGCCGGAGCCGTCGGACCGGATCGCGGTGGCGCACACCGGGGACGAGGCGATCGCGCTGGTACCGCTGCCGTCGGTCGACACCACCGACGGCACCTCCGTGGCGGGTCTGCAGGCCGACGAGCTGCTGACGGCGGTCGGCGGGCCGCTGAGCCGTGGACTGGACGGCGACGGGCGGCTGACCCTGGGTGTCAGCGCGGTGGTGCACTCCGCGGAGGGGCTGCGCGGCGCGCTCGAGGAGGCCCGGCACGCCCGCCGGGTCGCGGCGGCGCGGCCCGGCCGGGTCTGCGCGGCGGGACACCAGGAGCTGGCCTCGCACGTCCTCCTGCTGCCCTTCGTCCCGGACGATGTGCGCCGCGCCTTCACGGCCCGGCTGCTGGATCCGCTGCGGGACTACGACCGGCGCCACCGGGCGGAGCTGATCCCGACGCTCGAGGCGTTCCTGGACTGCGACGGCTCCTGGACCCGCTGCGCGACGCGGCTGCACCTCCATGTGAACACGCTGCGGTACCGGGTGGGGCGGATCGAGCAGCTGACGGGGCGTGATCTGTCGCGGCTGGAGGACAAACTGGATTTCTTCCTGGCGCTCCGGATGAGTTGAGCGTCGCTCTCCCGGTGGTTTGTGAATCCGTTCACTCGTCCCCCTTGGCTGTGCGACGGAATCCGTGCTGAGATTCGCCCACGACCTAGGGCTCGACGGCGCGCGCAAGGGGAGGGAATGTGGCGGATACCGCCATGTCACATTCGGGACGGCCGGAGTCAGTCGAGGGGGAGGACCGGCACCATCCGCGCCGGGTCGCCGTATGGCGACTGCGGTCGCGCGGGTGCTGGGACGACGCGGCGGCGCTGCTCGCGCCGCACGCCGCGGGCGACCCCTCGCTGTCGTTGCAGCGGGCCGCCCTGCTCGTCGAGCGCTGTCTGTTCACCGCCGTCGGATGGGCCGAGGCCGAAGAGGCGCTGCGCGCGGCGGAGGCGGTGGCGGGCTCCGCCGACGAGCGCGGCGCGGCGGCCTGTGAGCGGGGCCATCTCGCGTACGCGGCCACGGTGCTCGGGGTCCGCGACCGGGCCGACGAGGCGCGCGCCGCGCTCGGCAGGGCCGCGGCGCTGGTCGCCCCCACCGCGCCCGGGCGACCGCTGCTGGACTTCCGGCGCGGCCTGATCGCGGAACACCTCTCGGACACCCCGCAGGCCGCGCAGGCGGCCTATCGCCGCGCCCACGCGGGGGCCACCGCCCAGGGCGACCTACTGCTGTGTTCGTTCACCTGGCGGCACCTGGCAGGGCTGGCGCTGCGCGAAGGGGAGCTGGCCGAGGCCCGGCACGGGTTCGCGGAATCCCTGCGCATCCGAGAGGAGTTGGGCTACCTCATCGGTACGGCCCCGGCACTGGCGGCCCTCGCGGAGGCCGAGCCGGAGCCCGAAGCCTCCCGGCTGCGTGCGGAGGCGGCCCGCCTCTTCCGCCTCCTGGGCTCCATCCCGACCTGGTTGGCCCCTCAACTGGAACCCCCGGCTCCGCGGGGGGTCGTGGCGTAGGCCGAAGCCGCTTCCCGCGATGCCCGTGCGGCGCGGAGCCAGCGGCTCGCCTGCGGGCGGCCGGCTCCGTGGTGAGCGGTTCAGGCTGCGGTGTCAGAGCGGGAGATCGTCGGGCAGGACCCGGAAGGCCTGGTGACGACCGAGGGGGCGCACGGCCCGGAAGTCTCGGCGGTCGAGAGTGAGGACCGCATCGGTGTCGTAGTCGGCAGCCAAGGCGACGTTCACGGCATCCGCAAGATCGAGGTCGAGCCCGTTGTAGCGGGCACGCACGGACTGCGCGGCCCCAAGGTGGTCCTCTGTGATCTCCGGTACGACGATGCGGCCCCTGCGCATCCAGTGCCGGATGTCGTCGATCGCGCTGACTGCTGCCTCGCGGCCGAGTTCACGCGTGGCGACGTGGTCGATCTCGGCAAGCAGCACAGGGGACATGACGAGGAGCCCGGCGCCCATGATCGCTTCATTTGCCGCCCGGTGCTCGGGGTGTGCGGAGTCGAGCGCGGCCAGGAGACCGGAGGTGTCGACAACGACGATCACGCAGCGGTTCCGGATTCGGTTTCGCGCTGGACCGCATCCGCCACGGCGCCACGCACGTCGTCCTTGGTGGGCGTGCGGCCGTGGCCTGCGAAGGTGCGGGAGAACAGGGGCTCGTCCCAGACGCGATTGGCCATGGCAGCGAGGTGAATCCCCTGGCGGATGATCTCGGCTTCGCTGATCCCGCGACGCTTCGCCGCTTCCTTGATGATGGCGAGGTCTTCCGGGTCGGCGTAGACGTTGGTGCGCTTCATCGACATGTACCAAGAGTAGCGTATGTACCAGACTGATGTATGAACTCTTGTCTGGCTGTCGCTGCACTCGGCCCGGCCGAGCGGGGTCAGCGCGTGCGGCGGGCGCCCGTGAAGTGCTCGCGGACCAACTGCTCGACGACCGCCAGGTCCCGCGCGGCCAGCGCGTCGAGCAGCGCGGTGTGCTCGGCCGCGTCGGCCAGCAGATCGGCGGCGCGGACGATGGAGCCCACGCCCACCGGCGCCTGCGCCCGGCGATGCAACTCATCACCGATCAGAGCGAGTTGGCGGTTGCCGGAGAGGGAGAGCAGTGCGCGGTGGAAGGCCTGGTCGCATTCGGCGTAGCGGACGCGGTCACCGCGCGCCGCGGCGGCGACGGAGTCCGCGGCGAGCGGACGCAGCTGCTCGAACCGCTCGGCCGGGACCGTGCCGGCCAGTGCGAGCATGACGGGCACCTCGATGAGCGCCCGCACCTCGGCCAGCTCTTCGAGATCGCGGGCGCTGCGCTGCGCCACGCGGAAGCCGCGGTTGGGGACGACCTCGACGGCGCCCTCGGCGGCGAGCTGCTGCATCGCCTCGCGCACGGGGGTCGGCGACACCCCGAACCGCTCGGCGAGCGCGGGCGCGGAGTACACCTCGCCAGGGGTCAGCTCGCCGCCCACCAGGGCCTCGCGCAGTGCGACGAGAACCTGTCCGCGGACGGAGTGGCGCCGCGGCACCCTACGCGGGGTCGCGGGAGCCGGGACCGTGGGCCCCGGTGCCCCTGCGGTCCTCGCCGGACGGGCGGGACCGGAGGGCAGCAGGGGAGCCGGAGGCTCGCTGTGGCCGTGCTCGCCGCGCGCCGCCTCATCTGCCCGGAACCCTTGGGGCACCCCATCCATGGCTGCCGCCCGCACCCCCGGCGCCGAATGCACCTCCCGGGAAGCCCCCGCCCCGGAACGCTCAGACGCCGAAGACGGTTCCTCTGCCCGGCCTTCTTCCGGTGCGGGCACGCGCGTACCCGTCCGCGAACGCGGACGAGGAACCTCGGCTCTTGCCTGCTTCATCGCGGTCCTCTCTCGCACGTTCTGCAGAACGATAGGCCGCCCCCGGCGCAGGTCAAACCTCGATCACATCGGGTAAGGTAAGGCTAACCTGCTAACGATCGCCGATCGGTGGTTCCGCATGCCCTCCGCAACGGCCGCTCCGGCCGCCCCAGCCTCCTCACCCGTCGCCGCGGCGTACGCCCGGCTGGCGGAGGCCCTCCCCGAGCTGCGGGTGACCGAGGAGCCGCCGCGCTCCGGCGGAGGCTGGGTCCGGGCGACAGAGCTGGCCGCGGGTGGCCCCGCCCTCGACGCCTTCCTGGCTTGGGACAACGCGCAAGTGCTGCGGGACTACGGGCAGCAGGCCCGGCCGGATGTCGTCGCGACCTTCGGACTGCACCGGTACGCCTGGCCCGCCTGCCTGCTGATCACCGTCCCCTGGTTCCTGCTGCGCCGCGTGCCCAGGCTCCCGGCCGGCCAGGTGTCCTTCCAGCGCGCCCTGGGACGGGTGACCGCGCGGATCCGGGACGTCGCCTGTCTGCCGGACGACCCGGCCGCCGCGCTGCCGAACTCCCGGGTCGTACCCGACGAGGACGCCCTGCGGGCCGAGGTGCGGGAGGCGGTGGCCGAGCATCTCGCGCCGGTGCTTGAGGGCTTCCGGCCACGGATGCGGCGGGGACCGCGAGCCCTGTGGGGCATGGTGACGGACGAGATCGTCGAGGGCCTGTGGTACGTCGGGCAGCTGCTCGGCGAAGAGCGCCGCGCCATGTCCGAATTGGAGCGGCTCCTGCCGGGCTCCACGGCGCCTTACGTCGGAGCGGCCGCCTTCCGGGAGCTGACCGGACCGAACGGCGAGGCGCTGCCGACCCGCGACCGGGCCAGCTGCTGCCTGTTCTACACGCTGCGCCCCGAGGACACCTGCGTGACCTGCCCGCGCACCTGCGACGCCGATCGCATCGCACGGATCACCGCGAACTGAGCCCCCGAACCCACGCCCCCGCGCCTCGGGGTCGAACACAACTCCCTGTCTCCTTATGGGAGTTCGAACCGTTCGGTCCTCATCGCACGCACCCGGCCTCCCTTGGCGTCCACTTGCGCCGAAACCCCTTGGCACAAGGACGGATTCCGCCAAGATGACGCCGACAGTGCCGGACCACACGGCAGAGCGTGACGCAAAACGAGGCGAGGGGCGCCGATGACACTGACCGACATATCGCTGAGCTGGCTCCTTCCGGGCATGGTGCTGCTCGCCGGCATGCTGGTGGCGGTGGTGGTCCTCACCCGCGGTCGCCGCACCGCGGAGGACGGTGCGGCCTCCGACACCTGGGAACGCAGCGAGGAGCGCCGACGACGGAAGGAGGCTGTCTACGGCACCGCCTCCTACGCCCTGCTGTTCTGCTGCGCCGCGGTCGCCGCCGCACTCTCCTTCCACGGGCTGGTCGGCTTCGGGCGGCAGAACCTCAACCTCTCCGGCGGCTGGGAGTATCTCGTCCCGTTCGGCCTCGACGGCGCCGCCATGTTCTGCTCCGTGCTCGCCGTGCGCGAGGCGAGCCACGGCGACGCGGCGCTCGGATCGCGGTTGCTGGTGTGGCTCTTCGCCGGTGCGGCCGCCTGGTTCAACTGGGTCCACGCGCCCAGGGGCCTGGGCCACGACGGCGCCCCGCAGTTCTTCGCCGGCATGTCACTCTCTGCCGCCGTCCTCTTCGACCGGGCGCTGAAGCAGACCCGCAGATCGGCGCTGCGCGAGCAGGGGCTCGTACCCCGGCCGCTGCCGCAGATCCGGGTGGTCCGGTGGCTGCGCGCGCCTCGCGAGACCTTCGCCGCCTGGTCGCTGATGCTCCTGGAGGGCGTACGGTCGCTGGACGAAGCCGTGGAGGACGTGCGCGAGGACCGGCAGCAGAAGGAGCAGCGCCGCCATCACCGGCGCGACCAGGAGAAGTTGGAGCGAGCCAAGATCAGGGCCCTCAACCGGCAGCACCGGATGTGGGGCCGGGCCCGCGGCGGGCGCCAAGTGGACGCGCCGGGACTGACCCAGCCCTCCGCCCAGGTCGGCGCGGAACCTGCCATAGCGGGACGCCTGACGCCGCCATCGGAGCAGGGAGCACTTCCCACGCACTCACGTCCGGCTCTCCAGGCCCTGAGCGGAGGTGACGACGAGAACGGCGGCCGGCAGGACCGGCCGCGGACCGTCGACCTCACCGCCGAGGACGACACGCTGACGATCCCCCGGCTCGACTCCCTGGAACGCAAACTCAAGGACCTCGAGCAGCAATTCGGCTGAACCGCTGACCCGGGCGGCGGGCCCGGCCCGGCTCCCACGCCGTCAGGCCGGCCCGCCCTCCAGCTCGAACCACACGACCTTGCCCGTCCCTTGTGGCCGGACACCCCAGGCGTCCGCCAGCGACTGCACGAGCAGCAGGCCCCTGCCACCCGTGGCTTCCCCACCCGACTTGCGCGGTACCGGCCGCCGGGTCACGAAGTCGCGGACCTCGACCCGGAGCCGGTACGCCGCCTGGGCCATCCGGCCGCGGACGAGGGTCGCCGTCACTTCCGCGCCCTGATCGGTGTGGACCAGGGCATTGGTCACCAGCTCGCTGATGAGCAGCTCGGCGACATCGGCTTGGTCCCGCTCCCCCCATGCCTGACACCGGAGCAGTTCGCGCAGTGCCGCGCGCACCTCCGACACCGCCGTCAGGTCCGAGTGCCTCAGACGTCTGCTCAGTACGGACTCCACGCGCTGCTGCGCCATCCACCCCGCCCCGTTGCTCGAATCGGTCCGAACCAGTCGAACTGGTTCACGCTCATGCATGCCCCGTTCACGCACGGCAATGCCCGGCACCGCCGGGAGAACAGTGCCGGGCATCAGGGGAGGACGGTCGCTGCGGGTGACCCCGCTGGCACAACAGTCGACAATCAGGACATTCCACCTGTAGCACCCGAGCACGTCGCCGGAGCGTCCGTTCCACCCGTACGGCGCACGGACTCCGCGCGCTGGGGGCACCCTGGGGGCACCCCCAGCGGTAGTCCCCCTGGGCCTGACGGCCCGGGTGGTACCCCCAGGGGGAGGTAGCTCGCTGTCTTCGCGTCAGGAATGTGGACGGTTATGGATTTTGGCGCGGATGGACCTCCCGGTCGCGCCTGTTCATGGGCGCCTCTCCATGGGCGTCCAGTCCGCCTTCCTCCTCCCCCGCGTCACCGCTCCCAGACGGCGGCGGCCGTACGGTCGTCCGCGTATCCCTTGGCGCGCAGCTGCACATCGGCGAGGAATGCGACGAGGCCCGGCGGGTCGGCGGCGGCCCAGCGCTCGGCGAGGAGTCCGGCGAGGGCGGGCTCGCCGCGCAGCGGTTCGGCCAGGCCGCTGCTGCACAGCAGCAGGGTGTCCCCCGGGCGGGCGACCGTCTCGCGGAAGCGGAAGGGCTCGGCGTGCGGCGAGGGCCGCGGGCTGTCCGTGGGGGTACCACCCGCGTCGGCGGCCGTGGGGGAGGATGGCGGCATGCTGCCGAGGTCGACGGTGAGGCGATCGTCGCCCGACAGCGCGGAACCGTGTCCGGCGACCGGTTCGCCGTATTCCGCATCGTCCGGGACGGCAGGCTCGATGTCCTGCCAGGCCCCGTCCCGCAGGCGGAACAGACCGCCCTCTCCGATGCCGAAGAACACCCGCGTACGGCACCCGGAGTCGGCCGGGGTCAGCAGACAGCGCAGGGTGGCGGAGTACTCGGCGGAGTCCAGGCCGAGCTCTGCCGCCCGGGCGCGCAGTCGGCCGTAAGAACGGTCGGTGAGCCGGTGCAGCCCGGATTTGAGCGGGCCGCGCCGGCCGGCCCGTATGTCCTCGGCGAGCCGGGCGTGGCTGCGGCCGACGGCGGAGCCGATCCAGCGGCAGGCGTCCGCCGCGGCCCGGTGCGCCCCCGTCGCGGCCCGCGCCCCGCTGGCCACGGCGGTCAGCAGCAGCGCGCGCTCCCCGCTGCCGAACCGGGCGATGAGCAGCGCATCGCGGCGGGGCTCCCCGCGGTAGCGGGCGGAATCTCCGCGCAGGGACGCCGCCCGCAACGTGACCGAGCCGTACCGGGCTCCATCGAGCACGGTGTCGGGCACGAGGGCGCCCAGATCCTGCGGATCGGCGACGGGCAGCGCGACCGGCTCCGCCTCGTACGTGGGCGGCCGGTCCCCGACGAACTCCCCCTCCTGCGGCGGTCGCGGCCCGTCCAAGGTGCCGGGCGGCGAGCCGGACTCCCGCGACTCGACGGCGCCCCGCCCGCCGGCGGGGAGATCCTGCTCCGGCTCGTCCGCCGAGAGGTCTGATAACCGCTCCGTGGTGCCGGAGGGGCGCTGCCCGGTCGGCGGGGAGTACGGCTGTGGGCCTGGACCTTCGGAGGTGGACGGTGGCTCCCAGGGGGTACGGGCGCCGGGGATCGGGCGTCCGGTGCGGGGGCTTGGGGACGGCTCCGCACGGGAGTCATCGTCCGCGTCGGCCCGGCCGCGCGGGCTCCAGGTCGGCTCCGGCCACTCCTCAGGGGCCGGTCCCGCGGGTGAGGTGTCGGGGAGGCCGGGCGAGCCCTGCCACCACTCCCCCTCCTCCGCCACGCGCTGCGCGGGGTCGGGCTCGGTGGGGTCCGCCCGGCCGACCGCCCGTGCGGCCGAGTCGAAGCGGTCGTCCAGTGAGTCCGCCGCGGCGGCGGGCCCCGTGTCCGACGTCCGCTCGTCGTACAACTCCCGCCACCAGTCGTCCTCGTGGCCACTCCGCTCCCCCTGCTGGCTCATGCCGTTATTGTCCCGCCCCACGCCCAGGGGGGAAGGGCGCCCGGGAGAACCGCCGAGGTGTCCCGCATGCCCGGATCTCCGGCCTGTACTGCGGTGCAGACACCTTGGCAGAGTGACCCGTGATACGGGGATGATGTCCGGCGGCGGTGTGTGCCTGGCCGATTTCCGCCGACACCGACCACCACCGTCTCGAGGGCCAGGCAGGGGGAGTCAGATGCTGACTGCGATCGGGCTGGACGAAGTGCAGGAGTCGGCGTACCGCGCACTGGTAGGTCTCGGCGCCGCCAAGGTCTCCGACCTCGCGCACCGGCTGACCCTGCCGGAGGAGGAGGCGGTCCGCACGCTGCGCAGGCTGGAGCGCCGGGGACTGGCCGCCCAGTCCTCCGCCGGCCCGGACCGATGGGTGGCCGCGCCACCCGCCGTCGCGCTCGGCGCGCTGCTCACCAGGCACCGTCATGAGCTGGAGCAGGCCGAGCTGGCAGCGGCGCTGCTCGCCGAGGAGTACCGCGCCGAGGCCACGGAGTCCGAGGCGCACGACCTCGTGGAGGTCGTGCAGGGCGCCAGCGCCGTCGCCCACCGGTTCCTCCAGCTGCAGCTCGGCGCGACCGAGGAGGTGTGTGCCCTCGTCGCCGGCGCGCCGACGGCCGTGACCGGCGCGGAGAACCACGCCGAGGAGCAGGCCACGCGCCGCGGCGTCCGGTACCGCGTGGTGCTCGAGCGCGAGGTGCTGACCGGCCCGTCCGGGATCGCCGAGCTTCAGAGGGCACTCGGCCGGGGTGAGCAGGTGCGGGTGATCGACCGGGTGCCGACCAAACTGCTGATCGCGGACCGCGCGACCGCGATGGTCCCGCTCACGCACCGGGCCGGCGAGCCCGCCACGCTCGTCGTGCACGCCCGCGGGCTGACGGAGTCCCTGATGGGGTTGTTCGAGAGTGTGTGGCGGGAGGCGCTGCCGCTGCGCCTGGGCACGGACGGGGCGCCGTACGAGGACGGGCCGGACGGTCCGGACGGCGTCGACCTGGAGATTCTGTCGCTGCTGCTGGCGGGGCTGACGGATGCGAGCGTCGCCAAGCAACTGGACCTGGGGCTGCGCACCGTGCAGCGCAGGGTGAAGCGGCTCATGGAACTGACCGGTGTGGCGACCCGGCTGCAGCTGGGGTGGCACGCGTACGAGCTCGGCTGGGTGGCGCGGGAGGACCGCCGGACCGGCCGGTCCTGACCGCGCCCGGGCCAGCTCGCTCCGGAAGCGCGGTCGGACACCTTCCGGCACGCTGGGGCCATGGAGACCTGGCAACTGGTCGCAGTGGGACTGGTGATGCTGCTCGGTCTCCTCGGCGTGCTGGTCCCGGGGGTGCCGGGCCCTCCGGTCGTCTGGTCCGGGGTGCTGTGGTGGTCGTTCACCGAGAAGACCGCGACCGCCTGGTGGGTGCTGATCGTCGCGTCCGCAGTGCTGCTACTCAACCAGGCGCTCAAGTGGCTGCTCCCGGCCCGCCGGATGAAGGAGGCGGGGATTCCGTGGCGCACCCTCTACATCGGTGGGGCGGCCGGTGTGGCGGGCTTCTTCCTGCTGCCCGTGGTGGGGGCGGTGATCGGCTTCGTGGCGGGCCTCTACGGCGCCGAGCGGGTGCGCCTGGGCAGCCACGGCAACGCCTGGACGTCGACGCGCACGGCGATGCGGGCGATCGGCCTGGCCGTGCTGATCGAGCTCTTCGCCTGCCTGGTCGTCGTGGGGATCTGGACGGGTGCGGTGATCGCCGGCTGAGGCCTCGCGCAGTTCGGGTCGGAGTACTGAAGTCGGATCCACCGCCCGATCACTGATCGGACCTCTCCGCCACTGTTGACGATCACCTCCGCCATCTCTACCTTCCGACGGCAGATAGCTCGGATGAATCCTGGAACGAGCAGCCCTGGGAGGCAGCATGGTCACCGTCGGCGAACCGTCCCCGTCCCCCAGTCCCAGCAGACGGGCCGTCCTCGCCACCGGCACCGCCCTCGGCAGTGCCCTCGCCCTCGGCTCCCAGGACCGGCAGGCCGTCGCCGCGCCCGCCACGGCCCTGATGGCTCCGGCGGCCATCCGCGAGGAGGACGTCTGGCGCCGCGTCCTCGACGACGCCGACATGGTCTGGGAAAGACTGCCCGCCACCTGGTACGAGGGCCCGTATCTCGGCAACGCCCTGCTCGGCTCCGGCATCTACGCCGAGCCCGGAAAGAACGCGATCCGGTTCAACGTCCAGCACAGCGAAGTTCAGGACCACCGCCCCGAATTCGGCTCGCTCTTCGGCCTCGCCCGGCTGCCGATCGGCCACTTCACCCTGGAGCCCGTCGGCACCATCACCGCGGTCGACTGGCGGCTCCGCCTCCACGACGCCGAACTCACCGGCACGATCACCACCGACGCCGGCACGCTCACCCTGCGCGCGCTGATCCACAACACCCGCTCCGTCCTGGTGGTGGAAACCACCACGACCGGCGGAGAGCGCGACCACCGCTGGGCCTTCCACCCCGCCGAGGCGATCAGCCCGCGCGCCGCCTTCAAACCGCTGCCCGAGGGCTACACGGCCAATCCGCCGGCCCGCATCGAGCAGCACGCCGGCGCCACCGCCGCCGTCCAGCCGCTGCACGCCGGCGGACAGCATGCGACGGCCTGGCAGGAGCGGCAGCGGGGCAGCCGGCGCACCCTGGTCGCGGCCGTGGCGCACTCCCACCCCGCGACGACCGCGCGCGACCGCGCCGTGAAGGCCGTACGGAGCGCCGCCGCCCTGCCGTACGACGCGCTGGCCGATACGCATCGCCCCTGGTGGCACCAGTACTACCGGAAGAGCTTCCTGTCCGTTCCGGACGCCCGGCTGCAGCGCTTCTACTGGATCCAGCTCTACAAGGTCGCGGCGGCGGCCCGCGCGGACGCGCCCGTCATGGCGACCTGCGGTCCCTGGCTGGAGCCCACCCCCTGGCCCGCCACCTGGTGGAATCTCAACGTCCAGCTCGAGTACTGGCTGATCCACGGCTCCAACCACCTGGAACTCGACGCCGTGACCCGGGCCTTGAGCGAGTACCGGGAGAACCTCTCCAGCCAGCTCGACACCCCCTATCGCAAGGACTCCGCGGGCATCCCCCGGACGACCGACATCCATCTGCAGAACGGCGGGAACGCGGCGAACGGCGGCTATGCGGTCGGCATCCCCGGCCGCAACCCCCCGACCCCCGAGGTCGGCAACCTCACCTGGGCGCTGCACAACGTCTGGCTCAGCTACCGCCACACCATGGACCAGTCCGTCCTCCGCGACACCCTCTTCCCGCTCCTGCGCAAGGCGATCAACTACTACCTGCACTTCCTGGAGCCGGGTTCGGACGGGAAGCTGCACTTGCCCAAGACCTTCTCGCCCGAGTACGGCGTGGACGCCCCCGACTGCAACTACGACCTGCAGCTGCTGCGCTGGGGCTGTACCACCCTGCTCGAAGCGGCCAGGACGCTCGGCATCGACGACCCGAAGGCCCCGCGCTGGCGCGAGGTCCTCACCAAGCTCACGCCGTACCCCGTCGACGAGAACGGCTTCATGATCGGAGCCGGGGTGCCCTTCGCCAAGTCGCACCGCCACTACTCCCATCTGCTGGCCGTCTATCCGCTGTACGAGGTGACCTGGGAAGACCCGTCGCAGTGGAAGCTGATCGAGACCTCGCTGAACCACTGGGTCGGCTTCGAAGGCGCGCTGCAGGGCTACACCTTCACCGGCGCGGCCTCGATGTCCGCGCAGATGGGGCGGGGCGAGGACGCGATCAACTATCTCGGCGAGCTGATGCGCCGCTTCATCCAGCCCAACACCATGTACAAGGAGTCGGGTCCGGTCATCGAGACCCCGCTGTCCGCCGCCCAGTCGCTGCACGACATGGTCTGCCAGAGCTGGGGCGATGTGATCCGGGTCTTCCCGGCCGTTCCCGCGGCGTGGCGCGATCTCGTCGTGCACGACTTCCGCACCCAGGGCGCTTTCCTGCTCAGCGCGGCCCGTGAGGCGGGGCGCACCCGGTGGGTGCGGCTGCGCAGCGAGGCCGGTGCACCCTGCGTCGTACGGCATGGGATCCCGGGCGCGACCGAGGTGCGGGATGAGGACGGGCGCCCGGTCCCGTACGAGGATGCGGGCGGCGGTGCGATCCGCATCGCCCTGCGCAAGGGGCGAACGGCGCTGATCACGGCGGAGGGCGACCGGCCTCCGATGCGCATCGAGCCGGTCGCGCCGAACGAGCCCGCCCCGCGCTGGGGACTGCCGGGCTGAGCCCGCTCGGCGCGATGCCGCGCGGACTACGCCGGTGCGAGGGCCGGGTAGTCGGTGTAGCCCCGGTCGTCGCCGCCGTAGAAGGTGGCCGGATCCGGCGTGTTGTACGGCCCTCCCGCCGCGAGCCTGGCCGGGAGATCGGGGTTGGCCAGGAAGAGGGCGCCGAAGGAGATGATGTCCGCCGTGCCGTCCTCGATCAGGGCCAGCTCCGCCTCTCCTGTCACCCGCTCCGGGGTGTGGGGGTTGAGCACGAACGTGCCGGAGAAGTTCTTGCGGAGGCTGTTCGTCAGCGTGCGGTCCGAGCTCTCCAACAGGTGCAGATACGCCAGGCCGACCGAGTCGACCGCCTCGACCAGCGCACCGTAGGTCTCCTCGACCCCGTCCTCGGAGATGTCGTTGAAGGGGTTCCCGGGAGAGATCCGCAGACCGGTGCGGTGCGCGCCGATGGCCTCGGCGACCGCTCGGGCCGTCTCGACGACCATCCGGAGGCGGCCGTCCAGGGAGCCGCCCCAGCGGTCGGTGCGCCGGTTGGTGCCGGTGGCCAGGAACTGGTGCAGCAGATATCCGTTGGCCCCGTGCAGCTCCACTCCGTCGAACCCGGCGGCCACCGCGTTGCGCGCGGCTGATGCGTAGTCGGTGATGGTCCGCAGGATCTCGTCCTCCGTCAGCTCCTTGGGTGTGACGAAGTCCTGCAGGCCGTCCGAGGTGAAGACCTGGCCCTTCGCGGCGATCGGCGAGGGGCCAACGGGGGTCAGGCCGTCGGGCAGCAGGCTCGGGTGGCCGATCCGGCCGGCATGCATCAGCTGGGCGAAGATCCGCCCGCCCGCAGCGTGCACCCGGTCGGTGACCTTGCTCCAGGCCTCGACCTGTTCGTCGCTGTGCAGTCCCGGAGTGTTGGGATAGCCCTGGCCGACCACCGAGGGCTGGATGCCCTCCGTGACGATCAGTCCGGCGGAGGCCCGCTGGGCGTAGTACTCGGCCATGGAGGCGGTCGGGGCGGCCCCAGGGGCGTCCGCGCGGTTGCGGGTCATCGGGGCCATGGCGATCCGGTTCTTCAGGGGAAGGCCGGCGAGGTCGATCGGGTCGAAGGCGATCGTCATGTGAGGCTCCTGGTCACGGTATGCAGATGCAGGTCAGCGACTTGCTTGCTCGGGCAACAAAGGGCCTGCCGTGTGCTATTCCCGGCTACTGAGGTCTGATCGGCGCATTTCATTGGCCGGGCAGGATAATGGGCTGTGAAGGGAAGGAGACGGCCATGACATGGGCAGCGTGCGGGGCGGAGCCCGCGGGTCCGGTCAGCCGGGCGATCTTCCGGGTGGCCCGGCTGCACCGGCTGCTCGCCGGGCAGTTGCTACGCAGCTTCGGCCTGCACGCCGGACAGGAAGTTCTGATGATGCGGCTGTGGGAGACGGGGCGGCAGCGGCAGAGCGAGCTCATGCGCGTTCTCGACCAGGACGCCTCGACGCTGACCCGGATGGTGCAGCGGCTGGAGCAGTCCGGGTTCGTCCGCCGCTGCCCGGACCCGGGCGATCGGCGGTCCATGATCGTCGAGCCCACGCCCGCGGGCATGGCGCTGCGCGCCCAGGTCACCGCGGCGTGGGAGGAGTTGGAAGCCACCACGCTCGACGGTCTGGGCGAGAAGGAGCGGCAGGCGGCCGAGCGGCTGCTCGGCCGCCTGGAGGCGAACCTCTGCCGGGCCGTCGGGCGTGATCAGTCCCTGGGTGCCGCCACCGGGCCGGCAGCCGGGCCGGTGGAGACCCCCTGAGCCGTACCCGGCGGGCTACGACCCGCCCTGGGGGCGCGGGCCGCGTTTGCGCTCCATCATGTGCCGGCCCAGGGCCTGTTTCTGCTTCCAGCCGCGCCGGAGCTCCGCCCGCAGCCGGGCGTCGGTGCGGGCGGCGATGTGCGCGTTCTCCCGCAGCAGTTTGCGGTAGCTCTCCAGCCTCCGCTCCGGTAGCGCTCCGCCGTCGACCGCCTCGAGCACGGCACACCCCGGCTCGACGGTGTGGGAGCAGTCGGGGAACCGGCACGCCTCGGCCAAGTCCTCGATCTCGGCGAAGACCTGCGTGACGCCGGCCTCGGCGTCCCACAGCCCGACCCCGCGTAGCCCTGGGGTGTCGATGAGGACGCCACCTCCGGGCAGCGGCAGCAGATCGCGGGTCGTGGTGGTGTGCCGGCCCTTGCCGTCGGCGTCCCGCGTGGCCTGGACGGCCTGGAACTCCTCGCCCAGCAGGGCGTTGGCCAAGGTGGACTTCCCCGCCCCCGACTGGCCGAGGAGGACCGCCGTGCCCTGGCGGAGGAGAGCGGTCAGCACATCCAGGCCCTCGCCCGTGGACGCGCTGACCGGCAGCACGTCGACTCCGGGCGCCACCGCCTGCGTATCGGCGACGAGATACGACAGACCCGCCCGGTCGGGCACCAGGTCGGCCTTGGTGAGCACGACCACCGGCTGCGCGCCGCTCTCCCAAGCCAGGGCGAGGAATCGCTCGATCCGGCCGAGGTCGAGCTCGGCCGCGAGCGAGACGGCGATGATCGCGTGGTCGACGTTGGCGGCGAGGATCTGACCCTCCGACCGCTTGGAGGACGTGGAGCGGACGAAGGCGGTGCGGCGCGGCAGCAGCGACCGTACGACCAGCTCGCCGAGGTCGAGCGCCGCCCAGTCGCCGGTGCAGACGATCCGCACCGGATCTCTCGACCACACGGCGGCGGCGGCGTCCGCCCGTACGGTCACGATGTGCACGCCGTCAGCGGCGACGACATCACAGCGGCCGCGGTCCACACGGACGATCCGGCCGGGCACCAGCCCGGCGGCGGCGTACGGGGTGAAGTCCGCGTCGAACCCCTCGTCCCAGCCGTAGGGGGCGAGCAGGTGCGCGGCGGTGAACTCGTTCAACGGGATGGCCCTTCGAAAGGGGTGGTCCCGGCTGAGCGCGCCGACCGGGCGCGAGGCCCGCGGAGGCCGCGGAGGGAAGTGTGTGAGGTCAGCCGGAGACCACGGTGGTGGGGAGGATGGTCTGCTGGATGCGGGCAGTGCCCTTCACGGCGACCGTCATCGTCCTCACCTCCTGCTGAACCTCACGGCAGTGTTGAACCTCGCGCGCCTCCGGACGGTTGGGCCCGGTGCCGGCTCGCTCGGTGCGACGGCGGACCGAACGTCGCCGTCGGGCCGACCCTAGCCGCGGCGCAGACCCCGGTGCCACCGCTTTTCCCGCCGCCGGACCGCGCGGCAAATCCCCTCCCGTCGCGCCCCCGCCGGGCGGCTCATGGCGCGTCGTGGTGTCCCGCTCCCTCGGCGGCCGACTCCTTGCCCGGCGAGCCGTCGCGCTCGCCGCGCTCCCGCTTCGCGTGCAGTCTCGAGCGGATGTCGTCCGGGGGCAGGAACTGCGCCCAGCGTTCGGGGAATTCGGACGGCGGCTCGGTGTCCGGCCAGTCCATGGACTCGTCCCAGTCGCCGTCCAGCCCGTCCACGTCGTCCCCGCGGGCGCGGGCCGCGCGCTGCGCCGCCGCCCGGGCGATCAGCTCCGCGGCCGCCTCCTCCCGGACCCGCTCGTTCGCCTCACGTGCCGCGGCCGTGGCGACCGACGGCCAGACCCGGTCGATCGCCGCGTTCACCGCCGCACCGGCCAGCACCGCGAAGGCGGAGACGCCGATCCAGAGCAGGACCGCCACGGGCGCGGCGAGCGAGCCGTAGATGGTCGGTCCTTCGACCGTGCTGATGAGGTAGATGCGCAGCAGGAAGCTGCCGAGCACCCACATCGCCAACGCCACCAGCGCACCCGGAATGTCCTCCTCCCAGGGGGAGCGGACCGGTACGGACACGTGGTAGAGCGTGGTCAGGAAGACCACCGAGAGGACGAGGACCACGGGCCAGTACAGGACCCGTACCACCGCCTCGCTCCACGGCACGATGTCCATGACGGCGTCCGGACCGGCCACCATCAGCGGCAGCACCACCGCCCCGACGCTCAGCGCGATCAGATAGAGCAGAAACGCGAGCAGCCGGGTCTTGACGATCCCGCGCACGCCGTCCAGCCCGTACATCACGGTGATCGTGTCGATGAAGACGTTCACGGCCCGGGAGCCGGACCACAGGGCGAAGGCGAAACCGAGCGAGATGACGTCCGGTCTGCCACCGCTCGTGACGTCGTCCAGCAGCGGCCGGGCGATCTGGTCCACGCCCCGGTCGGAGAGCACCGTCCCGGACGCGGTGAGGATGTTCTGCCGGATGTTGTCGATCGTCTCGGTCCCGATCCAGGAGTCCAGGTAGCCCAGGAGCCCGATCAGGCCGAGGAGCAGCGGCGGCAGCGACAGCAGGGTGAAGAACGCCGCCTCCGCGGCGAGGCCGAGGATGCGGTACTCGATGCAGGAGTTGACCGTGTCCTTCAGAAGCAGCCATGCCACCTTACGCTTGGACACATGCGGATAAAGGGCACGGGCACGACGCAGGCGGCCAGTAGACCGCCTGGGGGATGACTCGGCTGCTTGCACCTCCTTAACGTATCTGCCATGGGAGCCTCGACTCACACCGTCACCAATCAACCCCCGCCTCTGGTCGGCTACGACGTCTTCGCCTCGGACGCCGCCCTCGCCGAGGGCACCGCTCGCCATGCCGGAAGCGACCGGTCGGCCGGAATCCTGCGGGAGCTGAGCGAGCTGGGGCAGTCGGCCGGCTCGGCCCAGGTCCAGGAGTGGGCCAGGCAGGCCAATGACCAGCCACCCGCCCTGCACACCCACGACCGCTACGGCCACCGCATCGACGAGGTCGAGTACCACCCCTCGTATCACCGCCTGATGGGCAAGGCGCTCGCGTACGGGCTGACCGACGCCTGGTCTCGGCCGGACGGGCACCTGCGCCGCGCGGCGGGCTTCCTGGTGTGGACGCAGACCGACGCCGGCCACTGCTGCCCGGTGTCGATGACCCACGCGGCGGTCCCGGCGCTCCGGGCGGAGCCGGAGCTGGCCGCCGTATGGGAGCCGCGGCTGTCCTCGCGGGTGTACGAGCCGGAGCTGCTGCCCCCGGAAGGGAAGCCCGGCGCCCTGTTCGGGATGGCCATGACGGAGAAGCAGGGCGGTTCGGATGTGCGGGCGAACACCACGCGCGCCGAGCCGCTGGACGCAGCAGGCGAGTACGTCCTCACCGGGCACAAGTGGTTCTGCTCGGCACCGATGTCGGACGGCTTTCTGGTCCTCGCTCAGGCTCCGGGGGGCCTGACCTGCTTCCTGCTCCCCCGCGTCCTCCCGGACGGCACCCGCAACTCCTTCCGGATCCAGCGTCTGAAGGACAAGTTGGGCAACCGCTCCAACGCCTCGTCCGAGGTGGAGTTCGACGGGACGACCTGGGTGCGCCGGGTGGGCGAGGAGGGCCGCGGTGTCAGCACCATCATCGGCATGGTCGCGGCGACCCGGCTGGACTGTGTGATCGGTGCGGCCGGGCAGATGCGGCAGGCGGTCACCCAGGCCGTGCATCACGCCGCGCACCGCAGCGCCTTCGGCGGCCCGTTGATCGACAAGCCGTTGATGCGCAACGTTCTGGCGGACCTGGCGCTGGAGTCGGAGGCGGCGACGACCCTGGCCCTGCGGCTGGCGGCGGCCTACGACGCGGCGTACCGCCCCGGAACCGGCGGTGGTGAGGCCGATGGGGGCGACGAGGGCGAGCGGATGCTCCTCCGGCTTGCGGTGCCGGCTGCCAAGTACTGGGTGACCAAGCGCTGCACTCCGCTGGTGGCCGAGGCCCTCGAATGCCTGGGGGGCAACGGCTACGTGGAGGAGTCGGGGATGCCGAGACTGCTCCGCGAGTCGCCGCTCAACTCGATCTGGGAGGGCGCCGGGAACGTCCAGGCGCTCGACATGCTGCGCGCCCTGCAGCGCGAACCCGCCGCACTGGACGCCTTCCTGACCGAACTCGGCCGGGCGCGCGGCGCCGACCACCGGCTGGACGGCGCGATCAAGGACATGCTCGCCGAACTGGCCGATCTGAGCGGGATCGAGAGCCGGGCGCGGCGGCTGGCGGAGCGGATGGCGCTCACGCTGCAGGGGTCGCTGCTCGTACGGTTCGCACCGCCGGCGGTGGCCGACGCGTTCTGCGCCTCCCGGCTGGGACGGGACGGGGGCGCAGCGTTCGGCACGCTCCCGCACACCCTGGACCTGGCGTCGATCGTGGACCGGGCGCGGGTGCCGGTCTGAGGCTGCCCTTCGCCAGGGCTCGCGCGGGGAGGTGCCGGCCGCTCCCTCCGGAACCGAGGGTGGTGCTGCGCCGACACGGCACCACCCTCGTCCGGGGAACGCCACCGCTGCGGACAGCCGTGCGCATCGAGCGGCGTACTGGCCACTCTCGTCCCGAGGGGAGCCGGGGACAAACGTTGCGAGGAGTTGCAGGACTTGCTCCCAAGGGGTGTGGGGAGCCGGATCCGGCGGGAGGATAGGGAGGTTGCAGCGATCAGACCGGTCTTTCGGAGAAACGATCCGTGAACGACGAACCGCTGGACATGACCCGGCTCTCCGCCATGGAGCCACACCACGCCTCCCACCTCCTCAGCGGCGTCCACGCGGCGGCGCTGTCCGGCGAGTCGCCGCCGTATCGGCCGCGCAAGGTGATCAGCGAGTCGTGGCGGCGCGTGCGGCGGCACGGCCTCGACCCCGACCAGGGCGCCCACTCGGGGCTGCTGGCGCTGGACGAGGTCGAGCACCGGCGCCAGTCCTCGCCGCTGGGCGCGGTGCTGCCGACCCTGCGCGACGGGCTGAAGGCCGCGGCGGACGAGGCCTGGCACATCATGGTCATCACTGATGCCGAGGGCCGCGTGCTGTGGCGGGACGGCAATCTCGCGGTGCAGAGGAAGGCGGACCACCTCGGCTTCAGCGTGGGTGCGAGCTGGACCGAGGAGGTGGCCGGGACCAACGCCATCGGGACCTCACTGGTCGCCCGCGGCCCCGTTCAGGTGCACTCCGCCGAGCACTTCGTCCGCGTCTATCACCCGCTGTCCTGCGCCGCAGCTCCGGTACGCGACCCGCGCGACGGCCGGCTGCTGGGCATAGCGGACATCAGCGGCCCGGCCGCCGCCATCCGTCCCGCGACCCTGGCGCTGGTGACCGCGGTCGCCAGGGTCGCCGAGGGGGAGATGCGGGAGCGGCACCGGGAGTCGATCGACCGGCTGCGGTCGCTGGCCGCACCGGTGCTGGCCCGGGTGGGCGGCCGGGCGCTCGCGGTCGACCGCAACGGCTGGACGGCCGGAGTCACCGGCATGCTGCCGGTCGACCGGGTGCCCCTGCCCAAGGCCTTCGGACCGGGACGGGTCTGGCTCGCCTCGCTCGGCATGTGTGCGGTGGAACCGCTGCCGGACGGCTGGCTCGTGCGGGTCGAGGAGTACGGGCCGGGCGGCAGGGAACAGGGGACGGAGGCGAGCCGCGTCGTCCTGGACCTGCGACAGCCCCGGCAGTGGACGGTGTCCGTCTCCGGCGGGGCGGGCAGCTGGGCCCAGGATCTGACGCCGCGCCATGCGGAGCTGCTGTACGTCCTCGCCCGGCACCCGGAGGGACGCACGGCCGCGCAGCTGGCCGCGGATCTGTTCGGGGACGCCACCCGCACGGTGACGGTACGGGCCGAACTGTCGCGGGTCCGGCGAACACTCTCGGGAGTGCTGGACCACCGGCCGTACCGCTTCGCCGACGGAGTCCGCGTGGAGTTGCTGGAACCCGCCGAACCGGAAGACCTGCTGCCGCATTCGAGCGCCCCCGCGGTGCTCGCCGCGCGCTCCTCACCCCGGGTGCCCTGACCGGTCCGGGGTCGCCACGACGACCTCTCGCGCGCCCCACTCCCCCTCTCAGCGGAAGTCCCCGCGTGTGCGCCGGCGTACCAGGCACCAGCCGACGGCCACCGCGGACGCGACGACTAGACCGATGCCGAGCCCCACCGCCAGCGGATGCACGCGCTCGGAACTGCCGACACCGGCCCGGACACCGTGCTCGGGGACTGCGGCCGGAACACTCGGCGAGGCACCGGGGGCGAAGCGCGGCGCCGGTCCTGCATCGCGGCGCGGGGTCGTCCCCGGGTCGTCCTCGCCGCCCGCCGAGTGGTCACCGGCCGCGCCGCTGTCCTCCTCGACGGCGGTCGGGCTCGTCATCGCGCCTCCATCGCCCTCCTGCACGTCGGCTCCGGCGGCGTCACGCTCCCCCGCCGCCCCCGGCTCCCCTCGCCGGACGACCTGGAAGTGACCGCCGACGATCGTTTTGCCGCCGCAGGTGGCGGCGACAGTGTGCCGGCCGGGCTCCACCGCCGCGAAGACCTCCGGGCGGGCGACCGAGGCCGCCGCGTGCGGCATGCCTTCGAGCTGCGTGCGCGCGAAGGCGTTGGACTCGACGATGGCGTCGTACGCCCTTCGGACGCCGCGGCAGGACCTGCCGTCGACCGTGACTGTCACGGAGCCGCCCTGCTCGACCGTGTCCGGTCGCACGACGATGTTGCTCGGGCCCGCGTCCCCGGGGTCCGCCGCGGCGAGCGGAGCGGGCACGGCGAACGCCGCTCCGGCCAGGACGGCGGCAGCGGCGGTGCGGGTGGCGTGCAGCATGGACTCCTCCGGTGGACGTGCTCCGTGCGGCCGTCCCGGCCGCGAGGGGAGGGAGGCACCTCCCTGGGGGCACCTCCCAGCGGTAGCTGGGGGAGGTAGCTGGGGGAGGTCCTCCCACGGGCGCGGGCGCGCACCTTCACGCTCGCGCCGCTCTCCTTCGCACGCATGCGGCGGTACGCCATCCGGCGGCGGCCGCGAGGCGCTGCCGGGAGCGCACTCGCGAGCCCGCCACCCGTTCGCCCGTCTGTTGTCGCAGCGCGAACGTGCCCGGCCTACCGTGCGGTTCAGACGTATGGTGCCCCCACCCGTACGGCGCGGGCCGAGGGGAGAGACATGCCGGCGACGGACCGCCAGATCCGCGGCGCCTACGGGCAGGAGCGGAGACAGAGCTCACCCTGGGGCCTGATGGCGCTCGTTCTCCTCGTCGGTGTGGCTTTACTGCGTAACGGGGTGCACGAGGCGTCCGGGCCGCCGCAGCCGACCGGTGACTCCGCAGCTGTCTCGGTCCTGGGGCTTCCCCCGTCGCCCGCCGCGCTGCCCGGGTCCCCGCCGGCGCGGGTGAAGATCCCCGCGATCAGAGTGGACGCCCCGCTGACGGCGGTCGGTCTCGACGCGGAGGGCTGGCTCGCTTCCCCGCCGACGAAGGAACGGAATCTCGCAGGGTGGTTCAAGGGCGCCGTCACCCCGGGTGAGAAGGGGACCGCGGTCGTCGTCGGGCACGTGGACAACGCCAGGGGACCGGGCGTCTTCTACGACCTCGGGGCCCTGAAGAAGGGCCACCGCGTCGAGGTGGTCCGGAAGGACGGGCGGACCGCCGTGTTCGGGATGTACGGCATCGAGGTGTTCGCCAAGGAGTCCTTCCCCGCGCCCCGGGTGTACGACGACACCGGGCATCCTGAACTGAGGGTCATCACGTGCGGCGGTGACTTCTCCGAGGCGGGTGGCTACGACGGGAACGTCGTCGTGTTCGCCAGGCTGGTCCAGGTGCGGTGATCCGGCTGCAGCGGACGGATGCCACGGCCCGTGGCCGGGTCGAGGAGGACACCCCGGCCCGTGGCGAACGCGCGTCCCGCCCCTGTCATCCTGGAAGCGAGGGTCTGCGTGACCGGCGACACACCGTCTCGCCAAACGGGACATAGCTGTCCACATAATGGATACCGGTGGACGCTCCAAAGGCCCGCGTGACACCCTTCCGTCATGTCTCGAGCTGGAATTGCCTTGGTGAGTCGGCGGCACGTCGACCTCGGCCGCATGTCCAGCGCCATCTGTCCGGCGGGCTGATGCTGCATCGATGAGGGGCTTCCGGCCCCGGACAGCACCCGCACCCAACGCCGTTACCACCGCCGCAGACGAGCGAACACCCCTGATCCCCGCTAGCGTGTGTGATCTCCCACCGCGCCGCGGATGCCTGCGTCCGAGCAGGTCAGGAGCGTGCCGCGAGCCGTCAGCCGCCCTGTGAACCGCCCCGAAGGACGTAACCCCATGGCCGCCAGCCCAGATCGCGCCACCGCTGCCACGACCCGCCGCAAGGTCGGCCGCCACCGCGGCGAAGGTCAGTGGGCCAAGGGTCATTTCACCCCGCTCAACGCCAACGAGCAGACCAAGAAGGACGACGACGGTCTCAATGTGCGGACACGCATTGAGACGATCTACGCCCACCGCGGCTTCGACTCGATCGACGGCGCCGATCTCCGGGGCCGGATGCGCTGGTGGGGCCTCTATACCCAGCGCAAGCCGGGCATCGACGGCGGCAAGACCGCGATCCTGGAGCCGGAGGAGCTGGACGACGAGTACTTCATGCTCCGCGTCCGGATCGACGGCGGCCGGCTGACCACTGAACAACTGCGGGTCATCGGTGAGATCTCCCAGGAGTTCGCCCGCGGCACCGCGGACATCACCGACCGGCAGAACATCCAGTACCACTGGATCCGGATCGAGGACATGCCCGAGATCTGGCGGCGGCTGGAAGGCATCGGCCTGTCCACGACCGAGGCGTGCGGCGACACACCGCGCGTCATCCTCGGCTCGCCGGTCGCCGGCATCGCCGCGGACGAGATCATCGACGGAACCCCGGCCATCGAGGAGATCCACCGCCGTTTCATCGGCAACAAGGACTTCTCCAACCTGCCGCGGAAGTTCAAGTCCGCCGTCTCGGGGTCACCGCTGCTGGATGTGGCCCACGAGATCAACGACATCGCGTTCGTCGGCGTGAACCACCCCGAGCACGGGCCCGGCTTCGACCTGTGGGTCGGCGGCGGTCTGTCCACCAACCCCAAGATCGGCGTCCGGCTCGGCGCCTGGGTGCCGCTGGACGAGGTGCCGGATGTCTACGGCGGCGTCATCGGCATCTTCCGCGACTACGGCTACCGCCGGCTGCGCACCCGCGCCCGGCTGAAGTTCCTGGTCGCCGACTGGGGCGCAGAACGGTTCCGCCAGGTACTGGAGGACGAATACCTGCAGCGGAAGCTCGTCGACGGCCCCGCGCCGGACCAGCCGGTGGAGCAGTGGCGCGACCACGTCGGCGTGCACCGCCAGAAGGACGGCCGGTTCTACGTCGGCTTCGCCCCGCGCGTCGGCCGCGTCGACGGCACCGTCCTGACGAAGATCGCCGAACTCGCAGAAGCGCACGGCTCCGGCCGGGTCCGTACCACCGTCGAGCAGAAGATGATCGTGCTCGATGTGGCGGAGGACCGGGTCGCGTCGCTGGTCGAAGAGCTCGAGGCACTGGACCTGCGGGTCAAGCCGTCGCCCTTCCGGCGCGGCACCATGGCCTGCACCGGTATCGAGTTCTGCAAGCTCGCCATCGTGGAGACCAAGGCGCGCGGCGCGTCGTTGATCGACGAGCTGGAGCGCCGTATCCCCGAGTTCGACCAGCCGATCACCATCAACGTCAACGGCTGCCCGAACGCCTGCGCGCGTATCCAGGTCGCGGACATCGGTCTCAAGGGCCAGCTGGTCCTGGACAAGGACGGTAACCAGGTGGAGGGCTTCCAGGTGCACCTGGGCGGTGCCCTCGGCCTCGAGCCCGGATTCGGCCGCAAGGTGCGGGGCCTGAAGGTGACCTCCGCCGAGCTGCCCGACTACGTCGAGCGCGTGCTGAAGCGGTTCCAGGAGCAGCGCGAGGACGGAGAAAGGTTTGCCCAGTGGGCGGCCCGGGCCAGTGAGGCGGATTTGTCGTGAGCAGGGGGCACCTCCCAGCGGTAGCTGGGGGAGCACGCGCGGCCGCCGGGCCGCAGACAGCGACGACCCCCGCACCTCTGCGCCGCGCGGGCGGAGATGGGGGCACCGCCCAGGCGTCAGCTCTGGGGGAGAGCAAAAGGGGCGCAGCATGAGTGAGCGTGCCGCACCGTTCTACTGCCCGTACTGCGGGGACGAGGACCTGCGTCCGTCCGAAGAGGGCCACGGCGCTTGGGAATGCGCCTCGTGCAACCGCGCGTTCCGTCTGTCGTTCCTCGGGCTGCTGGCCAGGGGCCTGCAGCGGAACCGCGACGAAGGGGGCACCACGGCATGACAGTCGCACAGCAGCGCACCGCAGTCGAGCTCCAGGAGCTGGCCGAGCAGGCGGGCCGCGACCTGGAAGAGGCGTCCGCGCTCGACATCCTGCGTTGGGCCACCGACACCTTCGGCAGCCGCTTCTGCGTCACCTCCTCCATGGAGGACGCGGTCGTGGCACACCTCGCCTCCCGCGCCCACCCGGGCGTGGATGTGGTGTTCCTGGACACCGGCTACCACTTCCCGGAGACCATCGGCACCCGCGACGCGGTCGAGGCGGTGATGGACGTCAACGTCATCACCCTCACGCCGCGCCAGACGGTCGCCGAACAGGACGCCGCGTACGGGCCGAAGCTGCACGACCGCGACCCGGACCTGTGCTGCGCCCTGCGCAAGGTCAAGCCGCTGGAAGAGGGCCTGACGGCGTACGACGCATGGGCGACCGGCCTGCGCCGCGACGAGTCCCCGACCCGGGCGAACACCCCGGTCGTCGGCTGGGACGTCAAGCGGCAGAAGGTCAAGGTCTCCCCCATCGCCCGCTGGACGCAGGACGACGTGGACGCCTACGTCACGGAGCACGGCGTGCTCACCAACCCGCTGCTGATGGACGGCTACGCCTCCGTCGGCTGCGCGCCCTGCACCCGCCGGGTGTTGGAGGGCGAGGACGCGAGGGCCGGCCGCTGGGCGGGCCGCAGCAAGACCGAGTGCGGGCTGCATGGCTGATGACGGACCAGGAGATATCGATGAGCGGGCCAGAGTTGGGCGCCACGGTGTGGCTCACGGGTCTGCCGAGCGCGGGCAAGACCACGATCGCCCACGCGCTGGCGGAGCAGCTGCGGGGCGAGGGGCACCGGGTGGAGGTGCTGGACGGGGACGAGATCCGCGAGTTCCTGTCCGCCGGGCTCGGCTTCTCCCGCGAGGACCGGCACACCAACGTGCAGCGGATCGGCTTCGTCGCCGAACTGCTGGCCAGCAACGGCGTGAAGGCGCTGGTCCCGGTGATCGCGCCGTACGCGGACTCCCGTGAGGCGGTGCGCAAGCGCCACCAGACAGAGGGCACCCCGTACCTCGAGGTGCATGTCGCGGCCCCCGTCGAGGTGTGCTCCGTGCGTGACGTGAAGGGTCTGTACGCGAAGCAGGCCGCGGGCGAGATCTCGGGGCTGACCGGGGTCGACGACCCGTACGAGGAGCCGGAGTCGCCGGACCTGCGGATCGAGTCGCAGGACCAGACCGTGCAGGAGTCCGCCGCCGCGCTGCATGCACTGCTCACCGAGAGGGGTCTCCTGTGAGCGCCCGCCCGTCGCCCACCACCGCCCTTGCAAGGAAGGCGCCAGGCGCCCTTTCCTTTTGCGCGGCCGCCCGGCCGCTGATGACGACGATTGCCGCGCCTCTGCGCCGCGCGGGCGGAGATGGGGGCACCGCCCAGGCGTCAGCTCTGGGGGAGAACGAAAGGGGTGCAGCATGACGACCGTCGCCGGCACAGTCGAGGACACCGACAGCCCGTACGCGCTCAGCCACCTGGACGCTCTGGAGTCCGAGGCGGTGCACATCTTCCGCGAGGTGGCGGGTGAGTTCGAGCGGCCGGTGATCCTCTTCTCCGGCGGCAAGGACTCGATCGTCATGCTTCACCTGGCGCTGAAGGCGTTCGCACCGGCCGCGATCCCCTTCTCGCTGCTGCACGTGGACACCGGGCACAACTTCCCCGAGGTCCTCGACTACCGCGACCGCACGGTGGCCAAGCACGGGCTGCGCCTGCATGTCGCGTCCGTGCAGGAGTACATCGACGCGGGCAAGCTGCGCGAGCGCCCCGACGGCACCCGCAACCCGCTGCAGACCGTGCCGCTCACCGAGGCAATCCAGGAGCACCGCTTCGACGCCGTCTTCGGCGGTGGGCGGCGCGACGAGGAGAAGGCGCGGGCCAAGGAGCGGGTGTTCAGCCTGCGGGACGAGTTCTCGCAGTGGGACCCGCGCCGCCAGCGGCCCGAGCTGTGGCAGCTCTACAACGGCCGCCACGCGCCGGGCGAGCACGTCCGGGTCTTCCCGCTGTCCAACTGGACCGAGCTGGACGTGTGGCAGTACATCGCCCGCGAGAACATCGAACTTCCCGAGATCTACTTCGCGCACGAGCGCGAGGTCTTCCGGCGCAGCGGCATGTGGCTGACGGCCGGCGACTGGGGCGGCCCCAAGGACGGCGAGACGCCTCAGAAGCGCCTCATCCGCTACCGCACGGTCGGCGACATGTCCTGCACCGGCGCCGTCGACTCCGACGCCACCACGCTGGACGCCGTGATCGCCGAGATCGCCGCATCCCGGCTGACGGAGCGGGGCGCGACCCGCGCCGACGACAAGCTGTCCGAGGCCGCGATGGAAGACCGCAAGCGCGAGGGGTACTTCTAGCCATGACGAGCACCACCAGCACCTCCGAGCAGCTCGCCGGCCTGTCGGCGACCACGCTGCTGCGGTTCGCGACCGCCGGGTCCGTCGATGACGGCAAGTCGACGCTCGTCGGCCGGCTCCTGCACGACTCCAAGTCGGTCCTCACCGACCAGCTGGAGGCCGTGCAGCGCGCCTCCCTGGGCCGCGGGCAGGAGGCCCCGGACCTGGCGCTGCTGACCGACGGGCTGCGCGCGGAGCGGGAGCAGGGCATCACCATCGACGTGGCCTACCGCTACTTCGCCACCCCGCGGCGGCGGTTCATCCTCGCCGACACCCCCGGCCATGTGCAGTACACCCGCAACATGGTCACCGGTGCCTCGACGGCCGAGCTGACCGTGATCCTGGTCGACGCCCGCAACGGCGTGGTCGAGCAGACCCGCCGCCACGCGGCCATCGCCGCGCTGCTGCGGGTGCCCCATGCCGTGCTGGCGGTCAACAAGATGGACCTGGTCGACTACGCCGAGCCGGTCTTCGCCGCGATCGCCGAGGAGTTCACGGCGTACGCGACCGAGCTGGGCGTCCCGGAGGTCACCGCGATCCCGATCTCGGCACTCGCCGGCGACAACGTGGTGGAGCCGTCTGCGCACATGGACTGGTACGGCGGCCCGACGGTCCTGGAGCACCTGGAGACGGTTCCGGTCAGCCACGACCTGAGCCACTGCCACGCCCGGCTGCCCGTGCAGTACGTGATCCGGCCGCAGACCGCCAAGGACCGGGACTACCGGGGGTACGCGGGCCAGATCGCCGCCGGTACCTTCCGCATCGGCGAGGTGGTCACCGTGCTGCCGTCGGGCCGCACCTCGCGGATCTCCGGCATCGACCTGCTGGGCAAGCCGGTCGACGTCGCCTGGACCACGCAGTCGGTGACCGTCCTGCTGGAGGACGACATCGACATCTCGCGCGGCGACCTGATCGTGCCGACTAAGGACGCGCCGACGACCACGCAGGACATCGAGGCGACCGTGTGCCACGTCGCCGACCAGCCTCTCACCGTCGGTCACCGCGTGCTGCTCAAGCACGGCACCCGCACGGTCAAGGCGATCGTCAAGGACATCCCGTCCCGTCTCACGCTCGACGACCTGTCGCTGCACCCGCACCCGGGACAGCTCGTCGCCAACGACATCGGCCGTGTGAAGATCCGCACCGCGGAGCCACTGCCGGTCGACTCCTACGCCGACTCCCGCCGCACGGGTTCGTTCATCCTGATCGACCCGGCCGAGGGCACCACGCTCACCGCGGGCATGGTCGGCGAGTCCTTCGCCTCCCCGGAGCCGGTTAAGGACGAGGCCGATGACGACGGGTGGGACTTCTGACATGACCACTATCGATGTGTTCTCCACGTTCGCGAAGGAGGGCGGCCGCGTAGGCAGCGGTGTCCTCGGCAGCGGTACGGGCGGAGTCGGACGATGTGTGTGCTGACGACTGAGCACCACGCAGCCGTGCATCACCATCGACTCCGACATCCCCCCTGAACCGCCGGGCGTCACCTGACGTACGCACCGGCCCCTACGAGAGGAACCCCTCCCGTGTCTGCCGATCGCACCACCCGATTTCGACCAGCCGGTCACCGATGGTTCGCGGCTGCCGTCACCCTCCCGCTCCTCATCGGCGCCCTGGGCGCCTGCGGCTACGGCTCCAAGGCACAGAAGGACGACCCGGCCCCGGTCGCGAAGGGCAAGAAGCTCGGCGGCCTCGACCGGGTGCGCATCGGCTACTTCGCCAACACCACGCACGCCACCGCGCTCGTTGGTGACGCGAAGGGCTTCTTCCAGAAGGAGCTCGGCGGTACGAAGGTGGAGCCCGCGGTCTTCAACGCGGGCCCCGCCGAGATCGAGGCACTCAACGCCGACTCCATCGACATCGGCTGGATCGGTCCCTCCCCGGCGATCAACGGCTACACCAAGTCCCAGGGCAACAACCTCAGGATCATCTCCGGTTCGGCGTCCGGCGGCGTATCGCTCGTGGTCAACCCGGAGAAGGTCAAGTCCCTGGACGACCTCAAGGGCAAGAAGATCGCCACCCCGCAGCTCGGCAACACCCAGGACGTAGCACTCCTCAACTACCTGTCCGAGAAGGGGCTCGAGGTCGACCCCGAGACCGGCAAGGGCGACGTGTCCGTCCTCCGCGTCGACAACAAGGAGACGCCCGCGCTCTTCGAGAGGGGCGACCTGGACGGCGCCTGGGTTCCCGAGCCCACCGCCGCCAAACTCGTCGCGAGCGGCGGGAAGGTCCTCCTCGACGAGCAGAAGCTCTGGAAGGACGGCAAGTTCGTCATCACGAACGTGATCGTCTCCCAGAAGTTCCTCAAGCAGCACCCGGACGTGGTCGAAGCCGTGCTGCGCGGCTCGGTGCGGACCAACGCCTGGATCCGGAAGAACCCCGACGAGGCGAAGCAGGTCATCAACGCCAAGCTGCAGAAGGAGGCCGGCAAGGCGCTGCCCGACGAGGTCCTCGACCCCGCGTTCGAGCATGTCGACCTCACCGATGATCCACTCGCCTCGACCCTGCAGACCGAGGCCGACCACGCGGTCAAGGCAGGCCTGCTCAAGGACCCGAAGCTCGAAGGCATCTACGACCTCACGCTCCTCAACAAGGTGCTGAAGGCCGAAGGACTGCCACAGGTAGACGACGCCGGTCTCGGCGTCCAGTAAGCGGACCGACGACCTCCCCCAGCTTGACGCTGGGGGCACCCCCACCCAGGAGGTGACACCCATGCCCACCACACTCATCAAGGCCGCGAGAATCGCCGACACCGACCCGGTCGTCCCGTCCTACGCCGCCCGGATCGAGCACGTCTCGAAGTCCTTCGGCCGGCCCGGTGCCCAGCAGCTCGTACTGGACGACATCACCCTCGATGTCGCTCCGGGTGAGTTCGTCACCCTTCTGGGAGCCTCCGGCTGCGGGAAGTCCACCCTGCTCAATCTGGTCGCAGGGCTCGACAAGCCGTCCGCCGGGACCATCGAGGTGCCCGGCGGACGAGCGGCCCTGATGTTCCAGGAGCACGCCCTCTTCCCTTGGCTCACCGCGGGCAGGAACGTCGAACTCGCTCTGAAGATGCGGGGCATGCCCAAGTCCGAGCGCCGCGACGAGGCCGAGCGGCTGCTTGAGCTCGTCCGGCTGAAGGGCGCGTACGGCAAGCGGGTGCACGAGCTGTCCGGCGGTATGCGGCAGCGCGTCGCGCTGGCCCGGGCGCTCGCCCAGGACAGCCAACTGCTGCTGATGGACGAGCCGTTCGCCGCGCTCGACGCGATCACCCGCGATGTGCTCCACGAGGAGCTGACCCGGATCTGGGCGGAGACGAGCGTCTCGGTCCTCTTCGTCACCCACAACGTCCGTGAGGCCGTCCGCCTCGCGCAGCGCGTGGTGCTGCTGTCGTCCCGCCCGGGACGCATCGCCCGCGAGTGGCAGGTCGACATCCCGCAGCCGCGCCGCATCGAGGATGCCGCGGTCGCCAGCCTGTCCGTGGAGATCACCGAACAGCTGCGGGGGGAGATCCGCCGACATGGCCAGCACTGATACCCGACCCGACACCACCCAGGCCCGGGTCTCGGCGGACGGCGGCGATCTCGCCGGCCTGGAGGCTGGCCTCGACGCCCTCGACAGTACGGTGATCAGCCGGCAGCCGCTCGCTCGTACCGTCGTGGCCAAGGCGCTTCCGCCGCTCACCGCGATCGTCGTCGTCCTGGCCGTCTGGCAGCTCGCGTATGTACTCGAGGTCCAGCCGCATCACATGCTGCCCAGCCCGCTCGAGGTCTGGGGCGTCCTCGCCGAGCGGTGGTACGAAGGGACCATCCTGGACACCATCTGGCAGAGCGTGTCCCGTGGTGCGCTTGGCTTCGCCGCGTCCCTGGTCATCGGCACGCCACTCGGTCTGATCGTCGCCCGGGTGAGGCTGGTGCGGGCCGCGATCGGCCCCATCCTCTCGGGACTGCAGTCGCTGCCGTCCGTCGCCTGGGTCCCGGCCGCGATCATCTGGTTCGGCCTCACCGACGCGACCATCTACGCCGTCGTGCTGCTCGGCGCGGTGCCGTCCATCGCCAACGGTCTGGTCGCCGGTGTCGATCAGATTCCGCCGCTGCACCTCCGGGCGGCCCGGGTCATCGGGGCCACCGGGCTGCACGGAGTACGGCATGTGCTGCTGCCCGCCGCTCTGCCCGGCTATCTCGCCGGTCTCAAGCAGGGCTGGGCCTTCTCCTGGCGCTCCCTGATGGCCGCCGAGATCATCGCCAAGTCCCCCGACCTCGGCGCCGGTCTCGGCCAGCTGCTGGAAACCGGCCGGGTCTTCTCGGACATGTCCACCGTCCTCGCCGCGATCCTGCTCATCCTGGTCGTCGGCATCGGCATCGAGCTGCTGGTCTTCGCCCCCATCGAGCGGCGGGTGCTGCGCAGCCGGGGCCTGCTCGTGAGTACCCGCTGAGGAACCGTACTGTCATGCACCACCCCGTTCTGCTGATCGTCGCCCACGGCAGCCGCGACCCGCGGCACGCGGCGACCGTCACCGCGCTCGCCGAGCGCGTACGGTCGCTGCGGCCGGGGCTGCGGGTCGAGACCGGTTTCCTCGACTTCAACGCCCCAAGGGTGCCTCAGGTACTGGAGCGGCTGGCGGCTGAGGGTGAACGGGATGTGGTGGCGCTGCCGCTGCTCCTCACCCGTGCCTTCCACGCGAAGTCAGACATCCCGTCGGTTCTGCGTGAGGCCGAGGCCCGCCTCCCGCGGCTGTCCATTCAGCAGTCGGACGTCCTCGGCCCGTCCCCACTCCTCACCGCCACCCTCGAACGGCGGCTGTACGAAGCCGGGGTGCGCCCCGGCGACCGACGCTCGACCGGGGTCGTCCTGGCCTCGGCGGGCTCCTCCGACCCGGAGGCGATCGCAGTGATCGCTGACATCGCGCGGGAGTGGCGGCACACCGGCTGGTGCGCCGTGCGGCCTGCGTTCGCCTCCGCCTCAGTCCCCGTGACGGGGGTCCCCCGCACCGAGGACGCGGTGCGGCAGCTGCGCGCCGAGGGCATCGAGCGCATCGCGGTCGCGCCGTATGTGATCGCCCCCGGCCGGCTGCCCGACCGGATCGCGGCAGGCGCGCGCGGAGCCGGGGCCAACGTGCTGGCCGGCGTCCTCGGCCCGGCCCCCGAGCTGGCCCGGCTCCTGCTCCAGCGCTATGACGGGGCGCGAGCGGCACGCCGGCCGGCCGCGCTGATCGCCTGAGTCACGGTCTGCCCAGCAGGTCGCCGAGCAGCGCGACGAGCGCTTCGGCTCCGGATCCGCCCGGGTCCTTGGCCGGGTTGTAGCAGCCGAGCGAGAGGCCCGCGAGATTCCGGTCGGTGGTCAACGGCTTCATGAGCTCGCTGAGTTCACTGAGGGTCAGCCCTCCGGGCATGAGGTAGTCGGTTGCAGGGAAGACCCGCTCGTCCAGGACGTCCACGTCGAGATGCACCCAGTAGCGGCCCGGTGTGCCGGCGGCCAGTCGGTCCCGAGCCTCCGCCCCCGCCTGGGCCATGCCCTGCCGCCGTAGGTCCGCGGGGGCCAGTTCCGCCCGTAGTCCGGCCTCTTCGGGCAGCGTGGAGGACAGTTCAGCGGCTTCTGCGCGGTCCCGCGGCCCGAGCAGGGCGAGCCGGTCGGATGCCACGAGGGGCGCGGCCACTTCGGCGGACCATGCCTGCGGGCCGGTGCAGATGACCACGGCGAGCGGCATGTCGGCAGGCTCGCCCGTGGGCGATGTCCGTCCGTCGTAGAGGTCGAGGTGTCCGTCCAGATAGGCCAGACCCACGGTTCCCAGGGCGTCGCGGGCGCCGGCCAGCGCTCCTGGCAGCAGGCTGCAGTCGCCGCCGAGCATGAGCGGCACCGGGCCGTCGCGGACGAGCGCGCCGATCCGTGTCCGCAGCGCCCGGGTCGTGGCACGCACCGACGGCCACCCCAGGACACCGGTCTCCGCGTCCCTGTCGCGCCCGACGAGCCGCACGTCGAGGTCACCGAGATCCGTCACGGCGGCGACGGCCTTCGCCAGGCCGGCGGCACGCAGGGCGGCCGGCGCCAGTTCGGTGCCGAGGGGCGGGTCGCCGGGTTCGGGCATGCTCACACAGTCGATGGGCACTCCCACCAGCGCGATCTCGCGAGCGGCGGTCACACGGCCAGTTTCGCCGTGCGCGGGTGTGGCGGCAATCCGACGACCGGCCGCGGCGACCGGCGCCGTACCGGAGCCCGGTGCCTTCTCCTGGCGGCAGCACTCCGGACGCCACCACTGAGGGCCGGCTCGGTCAGCTCTCCGTCATCAGCACGAGCTTGGTGACGGTGTTCCAATTACGGGCGGTGGCGGTGACGCCGAGGTCGGCGGCGCCGAGAACGTCGGCCAGCTTGCTCCTGCCGAGCCCGTTCGGGCAGTGCAGAAAGATCTCGCGCTCTCCGAGGCGGAATTCGTCCGGCAGATATCCCTGCGGATCGATACCGCTCAGCCGTTCCGGGTCGACGGGCCCGGACAGGAAGATGACCACCAACTTCGAGGGCTCGAACGAGGAGCGCGGAAAGGGGTTGCGCTCCACAACTCCGCGGAGCTCCGCCGCGCTGAGGACGACGCACCGCACCTCGAAGCCGAAACTCTCCTCGATCGCCTGCTGGATTTCGCGGCTCAGGGCGGCCGGGGCCTTCTCGGAAGCGGTGAACACGGCGTTTCCGCTCTGCAGAAGCGTGCGGACCTCGCCGTACCCCTGATCGGTCAGCAGCTCGCGCAGAGCCGCCATCGGGACCTTCTTGTGGCCACCCACATTGATGCCGCGCAGCAGCGCCACGTACGTCGTCACGCGGGCACCCTACGGGAATCCGGCCCGCCCTGCCCCCGCACACGGGTGCTCACCGTGCCGCGCAGGGTGTGGACGCGCGGCCCTTCTCGTACACCGTCAGTCCGCGGGACAGCCGGAGCGGGACCAGGAGGAGCTCGACCACCAGGGCCTTCCAGGCGTAGTAGAGGTTGACGACCTTGGTCGGGTAGACGCAGGGGATGTTCATCAGGACGCCGAGGACGGAGAGTCTGCGGCGGTGGGCCGCGTAGACAAGAGGGGGTGCCGTGAGTAGGACTTCGGCGGCGACCCACCACGCCATCGCCGATGCCAGAGACTGTTCCGTCGTCGCCGCGAGGACGAAGGGCGTCGCCCACCACAGCGGCGCCGTGAGGATCTCCAGCAACGCGAGCAGGATCCACAGGGCGAGCAGCGGCTTTCTGGTGACGAGTGACCCCATGTGCAGGCGCACGTTCTGACAGAAGCCCGCCATCCAGCGCCACACCTGCTTGCGCAGGTACCTGAGGGTTTCCGGGTCGGCCGCCCAGGCCACCGCCTCGCCCACGTAGACGGCTCTTCGGCCCTCGATCTGCCGGGACCAGGTGAAGTCCATGTCCTCGACGATCGTGCGCTCGGGGAAGCCCCCGGACGCCACAAGGACGTCGCGCTGGAATGCCGAGCAGCAACCCGAGCAGACCATGGGGCTGTTGGCGCGGTTCTGGATCGGCCGGTGCCAGTGGAATCCGAAGAGGTACTCGACCGATCGACCGCGCTCCCAGACCGTTCGCGTGAAACGCGTCTGCACATTGCCCGCCGCCACGACCACGCCCGGGTCGTCGAACGCCGGCCCGATCCGCTCGATGTAGTCCGGGGCGAGCACGGTGTCGGCGTCGACGGCGAGCACCAGATCGGTGTCGCAGTGCGGCAGTGCGTAGTTCTGCGCCTTCGCTTTGCTGCCGAGGTTGCGCGGCGGCCGCAGCACGGTCACGCCGAAGCCCGCCGCCACCTCTCCCGTACGGTCGGTCGAGCCGTCGTCGACGACGATGACCTCATCCGCCGGGACCGTTTGCCGGGACAGGGACTCCAGAGTGGCCGGAAGGCCCTGCTCCTCGTTGTGTGCCGGGACGATGACCGTGACGCTCCGCATGGCTGATTCCCCCGAGTTTCAGAACTCCGCTGCCCACGACCGTGGCCAGTCCGATGACGCCGTAGACGACGGTGCTGAAGCCGATAAACGGCAGACCCCCGTGCATCCCGATTCCCCCGCCCCCTGCTTCCCCATGACGTGACGTCGGTTCGTCACGTCGTTCATCACTGACAGTAGCCGTCTTCGCCACATTGCGCTCCACCGCGCTACGTCCTGTGGATAACTCGGCCTCGATCCGCGCAGCGCCCCGAAAAACGGAGCCGGCCGCTACGCCCGTGGGGGAAGGCGCGGCGGCCGGCGTTCTGCCGTGTGCTGCTGTGCTGCTGTGCTGCTGTGCTGCGCGAGGAGTTACTCGACGACCTTCAGGAGCTTGTTCGCAGTGCCCTCGCTCGGGTTGGAGATCTTGTCCGGCGTGGCTCCCTCGGTCAGTGCGGTGGCCACCTCGTCAGGAGTGGCCTCCTTGTGGCTGCCGAGGTAGACGGCGGCGGCGCCCACGACGTGCGGAGTGGCCATCGAGGTGCCCGAGATGGTCTTGGTGCCGTCGTCGCTGTCGTTCCACGCGGAGGTGATCTCCGAACCCGGCGCGTAGATGTCCACCACACTGCCGAAGTTGGAGAAGTCGGACTGCTCGTCGTTCTCGGTGCTGGAGGCGACGGTGATCGCTTCCTTCACACGGGACGGGGAGCCCTCGCCTGCGTCGGCCGACTCGTTGCCGGCCGCGACACCGAAGGTGACGCCGGCGGCGATCGCCTTCTGCACCGCCGCGTCCAGGGCCTCGTCCGCCCCGCCGCCCAGGCTCATGTTGGCCACAGACGGGCCCTGGTGGTTCTTGGTGACCCAGTCGATGCCGGCGACGACCTGCTCCGTGGTACCGGAGCCCTGGTCGTCCAGGACGCGGACGGCCACGATCTTGGCCTTCTTCGCGACGCCGTGCTCGGCACCGGCGATGGTGCCCGCGACGTGGGTGCCGTGGCCGTTCCCGTCGTCTGCCGATTCGTCACCGTCGATGGCGTCGAAGCCGTGGCTGGCCCGGTCCTCGAAGTCCTTGTGGCTGACCCGCACCCCGGTGTCGATGACGTACGCGGTGACGCCCTCGCCGGCGGCGTCGGGGTAGGTGAACTTCTTGTCACCCTCGGTGTCGGCCTGGTCGATGCGGTCCAGGCCCCAGGACGGCGGGTTCTCCTGGGTGGCGTTGATGCTGAACTTCTTGTTCTGCACGACCTTTCCGACGGACGGGTCGGCGGCGAGCTGCTTGGCCTCGGTCTCGGTCAGGCCGTTGGCGGAGAAACCGTTGATCGCGGACGAGTAGCTGCGCTTGAGCTTGCCGCCGTACTCCTCGGCCAGGTCGCTCTTGTCGGCCTTCTCGTCGAGAAGGACGATGTAGCTGCCATCGATGGCGGTTTCGGCGTTCGCGCCGTAGATCTTGCCTTCGGCGGGGGCGGCACCGGCCGGGAGGGTCAGCAGGGTGGCCCCGCCGATCACTGCGGCCGCGGCGGATATCGCCACGGCGAGCCGACGCCTGCTGTAACGCTTGTGTGTAGCCATGAAGAGGGGTCTCCTCGATTGCTGTGTGGGGGGTTGAAGTTGCTGCAATCGCCCCGGTGCACGGGAAAATCCGCACCCGGGTGGCTCGAAACCCTGTCTTATTGGCGCGTACAATTCAATGCCCGTTGACCGGTGTGAGATATGCAACAACCTTGCATAATCCAGAACGCCGGGCAAAACGGACAAAGTTGAGGCGGCCGGCCTCAACTTCTGGGCGAAATCAGGCCGTCGTCTCGAACGATTCAAGCGTGCGCGTGAAGTCGCGCGTGGACAGCAGCAGTTTATAGATGATGGCCAGCTCGAAGACCAGCAGCAGCACGCCCGCACCGACGGTCACCGCGGCGACGGAGTCGAGCGCCGGGGCGACGATGAAGACGGCCATCTGGAACTCGATGCCACTCACCAGATGTGTTCGGATGCGGTGGCGCAGCAGGAACGACCGGAAGCGGAGGTACCACGGGAAGCGGTGTCGGAACTCCTGGTGGAGGTCGACGACCTGGACTGGACGCCGCTCCGGCGCGGGCACCGCCCCCGACTCTTCCTGTACGGCCGCGTCCCGGGCCATCAGGTCCTGTTCGAGGTCTGACTCGGGATTCTGCCGGAGCAGGTCCTCCATGAAGGAGAGCTCCTTCTCGTCCTCGGCGCGCCGGGCCTCCCGGACCCGGGCCTTGATCTGCTTGCGCATCCCGTGACGGATCTTGAAGATCTGCAGGGCGTCGACATAGCGCAGCATGTCAAGGAAGACGACGGCGAGCGCGAGCCAGAGATAGACGACCTGTCCGGTACGGGCGTACTGGCCCCCCATCAGAGCCACGGCGCAGGCGAGGACGCGCACCCGGTCGAAGACGTAGTCCAGCCAGGCGCCGAACACCGAGCCGGTGCCGGTGAGCCGGGCGAGCTTTCCGTCCATGCAGTCGAGGACGAAGCTCAGGTGGTAGAGCGCGGCGCCGGCCAGCAGCCACCCCCAACTGCCGACTGCGAAACACCCGGCGGCGCCGAGGCCGAGAAGGAGCGCGAGCCAGGTGATCTGATTCGGGGTGACCCGGGTCCACATCGCGGTCCAGCGCACCAGTGGAGTGGCGACCGGGTCCACGAGAAGAACGGTCCACCAGGCATCGCGCTTCTTCTCCGTGGTGCGGCGCACCTCGGCAAGGGACGGTATCTCTCGGTCCATGGTCAACTTCCCGGCGGCAGGTTCGAGTTCACCTGACGTTAGGAACGCCGCCATCCAAGAGACAAGATTCGCCCAGCACAACCTTTGCCAGGGGTCATCCGTCTTCCTCTGCGACGGGGTCCATGGACGTTTCAGGCCACCGCTCGGGCCGGGCTGCCGCACAGAGTTGCTCCCTGACCGCTGCCCATCCCGGCATCGCGCCGGGTACGCAAACAAAGCCGACGTCACGATGCGGCGCGAGCCTGCGAGACTGATCCGGTCAGTGAAGTGGACCGTGGAGGTCGGCATGGCGCGGGTGCCCGAGGCGCCCTTCGACGAGGAGCGGGCGCGCGCCGTCCTCGCACACGCGGGGTTCCCGGAGCGGGACGCGACGCTGCTGGCGCTCGGCGAGAACGCCGTGTTCGGACTCGCCGGAGGCGGGCCTGTCGTCCGCGTGGGCCGGAGCGCCGAGCTGCTCGACCGGATGCGGCGCGAGCTGCGCACCGCCGTCTGGCTGGCGGAGCAGGGGGTGCCGACCGTACGTCCCGCCGATCCGCAGGCGCGGCTGACCGAGGGGCATCCGGTGACCGTGTGGCACCGGCTTCCGCCCGCCGTACGTCCGGCGGGCGCCGCCGATCTGGCCGCGCTGCTCCGGCTCGTGCACCGACTGCCCGCTCCTCCCTTCCCGCTGCCGCGGCGTGACCTGCTGGACGGGGTGGAGCGCTGGCTGCGGCTCGCCGGCGAAGCCGTCGACCCCGCCGACGCCGCCTTTCTCCGGGAGCGCCGGGACCGCTTCGCACAGGCGATGACCGGCCTCGCCCCCCGGCTTTCGCCCGGCCCGATCCACGGGGATGCGCTCCCCCGCAATGTGCACATCGGCCCCGACGGCCCGGCGCTGGTCGACCTGGAGACGTTCTCCCATGATCTGCGGGAGCACGATCTGGTGGTGATGGCGCTGAGCCTGGACCGATACGGCCTTCCCGCGGAGGAGTACGCGGCCTTCTCGGCCACCTACGGCTGGGACGTACGAGAGTGGGATGGCTGCTCCGTACTGCGCCGCGCGCGGGAAACCGCGAGCTGCGCCTGGATGGCCCAGCACGCCCGGGGGAATCCGGCCGCCCTCACGGAGTTCCGTCGCCGGGTCGCGTCCCTGCGAGCGGACGACCCGACCGTACGCTGGCGCTCCTTCTGAGATCACTTGGCCCCTCGGATCACCTGGGGCAGAATAGGGGAATTCAGACAAACCGCCCGACGTTCATGGCAGAGAACGGAGCGGAGCGGAGCCGAGGGCATGAACGGCGTGATCCCCGACAGAGACCTTCCCCACGACGTGGTGATCGTGCCGCTGGACGACGCCCGCGCGGTCGACCCGACGCTCACCGGAGGCAAGGCGGCCCCACTGGCCCGTGCAGCGCGCGCGGGCCTGCCCGTCCTCCCGGGTTTCGTGATCGTGTCGCAGCAGCGGACCGGCCCGGGCACCAGCACCGGCCCCGGCACCGCGGGCCCCCCTCTCACCCCGGGCCTTTCGCTGCGCGCAGCCTGGGAGGAGCTGAGCGAAGGTGGCCGCCGCCCACTCGTCGTGCGCTCCTCCTCGGTGCACGAGGACTCGGAGACCTCCTCCATGGCCGGTCGCTTCACGTCGGTCCTGGACGTGGCGGGGTGGGACGCGTTCACCGCGGCGGTCCGGACGGTCCTCGCGTCGGCCGACGCTGCGGCCGCGGAGGGACCCGAACGTGGCCGGGGCGAAGCGAGTGTTCCGCGAGATGCTGGCGCCGACGGGACCGATGCCGGCGACGCGGCGATGGCCGTCCTGGTCCAGCCGATGGTGCATGCGGTCGCCGGGGGCGTGCTGTTCGGCGCGGACCCAGTGGAAGGGCGCACCGACCGCACGCTCATCAGCGCCGTGCGCGGCGGGCCGGATGCCCTCGTCGGCGGCTCCGTCTCCGGCACCCGCTATCAGCTGAGCTCCCTGGGCCGCCTGCTGCACATCGAGCCGTACGAGCGGCGCGGGGACCGAACGCTCGGGGCGGGGCGGCTGTACCGGCTGGTCCGGATGGAACGACGGGCGAGGCGGATCTTCGGCGGACCGCAGGACATGGAGTTCGGATTCGACTCGGCGGACCGGCTCTGGTTGTTCCAGAGCCGTCCGATCACCGCGATGGCCGCGTGTCCGCCGCGCGGTGCGCGGCTGCTCGGCCCCGGTCCGGTGGCCGAGACGTTCCCGGGCGTGCTGCAGCCCATGGAGGAGGACCTGTGGGTGGCACCGATGGCGCGCGGGCTGACCGCGGCGCTGGACATCGCAGGTGCGGTGCCGCGCCGCCGGCTGGCGACCCGTCCGGTGGTCACCACCGTGGGCGGGCGGGTGGCGGCCGACCTCGGGCTGCTGGGCGCCGTACCGCCGCGGCACCCCGCCCTGGCGCTGCTCAATCCACTGCCCGGGGCGCGACGGCTGTCCGCGGCCTGGCGCGTCGGACGGCTCAGCGCGACGCTTCCGGCGCTCGGCATCGATCTGCTGGCCGACGTCGACAAGCAGCTCGCCTCGATGTCCTCCCCGGCGCAGGCCGGCCGCAGCGAACTCGTCGCCGCGCTCGCCTGGGGGCGTTCGACGCTGGTGGCACTGCATGCCCAGGAATCGCTGGCGGGTGCTCTGCTGGGCTCCGGGAGCGGCCTGACGGCGGTGGCCGAGGCCCTGTCCGTCCTGGACGAGGCCAGAAGCAACAAGATCCCCGACCACGAGGTCGTCCTGCGCAGCCCCGTGGTGCTGGCCCTCACGCCGCCCGCGCTCGGAGTACCTCCCCGACTGCCCACGACGGTCGGCCCGGCCGGCTTGCCGCGCGGCGTGGGCGCCCTGCCGCTGCGCGAGGGCCTGCGGCTGCGCATCCGGTGGGTCCAGGAGATGCAGTCGAGGGTGATGTGGGAGCTGGCGGAACGGATGGTGCGTACGGGCAGACTCCAGGACCGGGCGAGCATACGGCTGCTGCGCTGGCCCGAGCTGATGGGCGCGCTGGAGGGCAAGCCGCTGCCGGCCGATCTGCCGGAGCGCACTCCGCGGCCCGACGCGCAGCCGCTGCCGGCGGCGTTCCGGCTGGCGGACGGCGTACCGGTGGCCGACACGACCCGCGACCGCCGTTCCTCGGCAGGCCAGGGTGCAGGCGGCGGCCGGGGCAGCGGCACCGCATGGGACGGCACCGGCGTACGGCCCCGCGACGCCGTCCTCGTCACGCGCACCCTGGATCCCGCGCTCGCCCCGCTGCTGCCCGGCCTCGCCGCACTGGTGGCGGAGACCGGCAGCGCACTGTCCCACCTGGCGGTGCTGGCGCGGGAGAACGGTGTGCCGACAGCGGTGGGAGTGCCGGGGGCCCTCGAGCGGTTCCGGCCGGGGACCCGGCTCGCGGTGGACGGCATCACCGGTGAGGTACGGGCGGAGGCGGGCGAACAGCCGACGGCCGTGACACGGGCGACGGTCAGCGCCATCGCCCTGAGGGAGAGCGAGGTGACCCGGCCATGAAGTGGGTGGCCTACATCATCGGAACCCTGACCACGGCGGGGGCCGCCGTCTACCTCGCCGTCTACCTGTACCGGTGGGAGTGGCAGCGGGCGGTGCTCGCCGGGGTGCTGCTGATCGTCGTCGAGGTGTTCCTGGCGTGTGTCGTGGTGATCGACCGGATCTCCCGGCTCGAGCAGCGCATCTCGGCCTCCGAGCGCAGGTCGGACACCGTTCGGCAGCGGCTCGATCAGAGTGCGCAGCTGCCGGACCCGACCTTCCGCTGGCTCGACGGGGACGGACGCCTGCCGTGGAGCGGCAGCTCGAACAGCACCTATGTCTTCATCCCCGTCCTGCTCGCCACCGGGGCGCTGCTCTCCGCCCTCGCCTGGGTGGTGCAGCGGATCGCCACCGTCGTCGTACGGCCCGCGGCCAACCGCCGGCTCTCCGGCCGCCTCGCACCACTGGCCGCGCCCCCGCAGGGCATCGCCGGCCGGCCGGCCGATCTGGAGGACGGGCCCGCACTCGGTGGCTCGCCCCGGCGCGTCTGGTTCACCGCGACCGTGTCGCTGATCGTCGGCACGCTGCTCGCCGGAATGGTCGTGGCACTCGCCGGAGCCACCCAGACCAGGCCCCAGGAGCGCCCCGACGAGGCGGCGACCACCTTCCTGCTGCAGCTCGCCGTGCGCGATGCGAACCCCGACCAGGAACGGCGTGAGCTGCGCGCCCAGCAGCTGTGGGAGAGCTGCCGCGGTGCGACACCCACCCCGCTCAAGAACGCTCCGCTGAGTCATGTGGAAGGGAATGTCTACGCGGGCGTGGTCAGTCCCGCCCTCACGGATCACAACAAGATGCGGCTGCGTGGCTGCCTGGTGGACGTGCAGATCGACCGGGCCCACTTCACGCTGGTCGGCGAAGGCGATATCGACCACCGGTGAGCAGACGGGCCACGGCTGATCCGATGCTGCGGTACACCCTCGCCGAGGGGGCCACCAGGCGACCTCTAGACACAGAACAGGCAATTGGTACAATTAGGTGAATTGCTGCTCCGAAAAGAGGACGGGGCGGCCCAATCAGCCCCCCGATCCTTACTGGTGGTCCTGCCGACGTGCTGCATCAGCTCGCCCGACTCCCCCGCATTCCCCGCCCATCCCGGCCCTCCGGCTCGTCGACGCCCCGCGGGCGTCGCATCCTGATCCGCATCATGCTCGTCGCGGTTCTCGGCTATCTCGCTCTCTGGCTGACCGGCGTGCTCGGCACGCTGGCCGCCACCGCTGCGTCGCGCCAGTTCGAGCCGCAGGGCATCAGGATGTCCGGCATCAACCACTTCGAGAAGGTGGACGACCGGATGTGGCGCGGCTCCGCACCGGGCCGCGCGGGGTATGAGGCGCTGGCCGACAAGGGCTTCGACACCGTCATCGACCTGCGCGCCGAGAACCTCACGGCCCAGCAGATCGCCGGCCCGGAGAAGGCCGGACTGAAACTGGAACGGATACCCATCCGCGACGGCCAGACCCCGACGGAGGCGCAGGTCTCCAGGTTCCTCCGCGCGGTCGAGGAGTCCGACGGTCCGGTGTTCGTGCACTGCGGCGCCGGCGTCGGCCGCACCGGCTCCATCACCGCCGCCTACCTGGTCCGCACCGAGCAGGCGGACGCCAAGGAGGCCGTGGTCCGTACGCTCGCCGTCGGCCCGCCCTCGCCCGAGCAGATCTACTACGTGCTCAACCTGACCAAGGAAGCGAGCGAGCAGCCGCCGCTGCCGATCCAGGCGATCAGCCGTCTCGTGGACGCGCCGCGCCGGATCATGTCCATCTTCTGACCTCTTCCGCCGCATCCGGCAGGCCCCCGGCCCGCCTCCAGGGCCCGCCTCACCCAGGACGAATCGTCAGGACGGCAGCACCCGCAAGGGCCAGCTGCCGTCCACGATCGCCTCCGGGTCGCGTTTGCGCAGCCACCTCTGATAGCCGGCCGCCCAGCGCGCGTACCAGCTCACCTGATTGCGGTGCAGCGCCCAGGGCTCCAGCTCCGCCACCCGCGCGTGCCGCTCGGCGAGCGCGCAGGCGACTCGGACCGCCGCCACCGCGTCGGCGCTCGCCTGATGAGCGGCGGCGAGCACCACGCCGTACTCCCCGCAGGCCGCGACCAGAGTGCGCTTCCCCTTGCGGTACCGGTCCACGGCACGGTCGATCGTGTACGGATCGACGATCGGGCCGACCTCTCCCCCGCCCAGCCGCTGGCCGAGCGATGGCAGCCCGTGCCGCCGCAGCTCCGCCGCGAGCATCGTCAGGTCGAAGGCGGCGTTGTACGCGACCACCGGCACCCCCGCCGACCAGTATCCGGCGAGCGCGTCGGCGATCTCGCCGACCACCTCCCGGGCCGGCCGCCCCTCGGCCGCCGCCCGCTCCGTCGTGACACCGTGGATCGCCGCCGCCTCTTCCGGAATGGGGACCCCGGGGTCGGCCAGCCACTCCCGGTGACGTATCGGCTCCCCGCGCTCGACCTCCACGACCGCCCCCGTGACGATCCGCGCATCCTGCGGATCGGTCCCCGTGGTCTCCAGATCGAAGCCGATCAGCAACTTCCGGTGCCAGCTCATCCGGACGCCCCCCTTAAGTTGTCGCGCTCCCCCAGTGCTTCCACCCTCCCACGCGGCACTGACAGTCGAACGGCGAGGCCGGGGACGGCACTCGGGTACCGACGGACACCGACGGACTCCGAGGACTGACGACAGGACTCACGACAGGAAGGACTCAGGACACCGGACGCGAGTCCGACCAGACGCTCTCGAACTCCTCGCGATAGGTCTGGAACAGCCCGTTGTCCGCGTCCTTGTCGCCCTCCCGCACGACATGACGGCCGCCGCCGCGCAGCACCATGACCGGCGCCTCCATGCCGCGTGCCCGGCGCAGATACGACTGGACCACCGCGAGGCCGTCCGGCCCGTCGCCGTTGACCAGATAGGCGGTGAAGCGGGGCGTCTCGTCGAAGACGCGGATCTCGAAGCCCCCGGTGTCCCGCAGCCGGGCCCGTACCCGGCGCATGTGCATGATGTTCATCTCGACCGAGCGGCTCAGCTCGCCCTTCTTCAGGGCGAGTTCGCGCTCCCTGCGCCGCACCGCACTGCTCGCGGGGTTGAGGAACAGCAGCCGCGTCCTGCAGCCCGCCTCGGCCAGCCGCACCAGCCTGCGGCCCGAGTAGTTCTGCACCAGGAGATTCAGGCCTATGCCCACGGCGTCGAGCCGCCGGGCGCCCCCGAAGAAGTCCTCGGCGGGCAACTGACGCTGGAGCCGGACCCGATCGGGGTGGATCCCGACGACATCCGCGTACCGGTCGCCGACCAGGTCCTCCACGGCGTCGACCGGCAGCCGGTCCGCCGACGGCGAGCCCGCCCCGCTGCCGAGGATCTCCAGCAGCCGCGCGGAAGCCCGCTCGGCCTGGGCGAGGACCGTTTCGGAGAGCGCGCGGTTGCGGGAGACGACATTGCGCGCCACCTCCAGCTCGTCCAGGGCGAGTTCGAGGTCGCGGCGGTCGTCGAGATACGGGTCGAAGCAGGGCCAGTGCTGGACCAGCAGCTCGCGCAGCTGCGGCAGCGTGAGGAAGCTGAGGACGTTGTCGTCGGCCGGGTCGAGCAGATAGCCCTTGCGGCGGCTCACCTCGCGGACGGCGACGGCCCGCTGCACCCACTCGTGCCCGGCCGGCCCCGCGGCGGCGATCACCCACTCGTCGCCGTGGACGGGTTCGTAGATCGGGCGGAGCACCGCGGCGACCACCGCGCGTAGACGCTGTTCGACGAGGTTCAGCCAGATGTAGGCCCGGCCGGCCCGCCGGGCGCGGGTACGCACTTCGGTCCAGGCGTCGGCGCCCCAGTCCAGCTCCGCTCCGATCTCCATCGGCCGTGCCAGGGACACGGCGCCCGGGGGGACGTCATTGGTTCCGCCCTGCTGACCTCCGTCACCAGGGGGCAGCTCCAGCCCGCCGCCCGAGCTCACCTGCGCACCGCCTTCCGCCCCCCCAGTTCCACGATCAAGGAAGAGTACTGCGTGCGCGGAGGGCGGTGCACCCTCATCCGTTCACTCGTCCACCAACTCTCCCCAGGCATGGGCCGGTTGTCCGTTCTGGCTGTCAAGGCCGGCCGGAGTGAGGGGATTCATGGCCGTCACGTCACGTGGCGCGAGCAGGAATGCCTGCCACTGGACCGGCATCGGGAATGGTCCGCGTCGGGTGCGACGTGATGGCAGCCGACGTTCACCCATACGACGGGTTGCCGGAGGGACTATCCGTTGACCCGCCGCTCGACGCCGGTCGGCCCCGGCCCGGCCGTCACGTTCTCGCTCGCCGAGCGCAACCCCGGGCGGCGAGCCGCCGCGTCACCCGGTAGGACGAGCCGTTGTCGTAGGAGGTCGCCCCGCTTTCAAGGAGGATCTGACGAAAGTGCCGCACACGTCCGATGATGGGGCGAGGATTCCTGTTCTGCTGTTCGGCCCAGGGATTCGCCGTGTCGCGGATCCCGGATCAGAAGTGGAAGAGTCGACATCATGCAGGTCTGGCCGGGACAGGCGTACCCGCTCGGAGCCACGTACGACGGCGCCGGAACCAACTTCGCGGTGTTCTCCGAAGCCGCCACCAGAATCGAGCTGTGCCTGCTGCACGACGACGGCTCGGAGACCGCCGTGGAGCTCCGCGAATCCGACGCCTTTGTGCGGCACGCGTATCTGCCGGGCATCATGCCCGGCCAGCGGTACGGGTTCCGGGCTCACGGGCCGTACGAGCCCGCCCGCGGCCACCGCTGCAACTCGGCGAAGCTGCTGCTGGACCCCTACGCCCGGGCCATGAGCGGCCGGATCGACTGGGACGAGGCGGTCTACGGCTACCACTTCGGCCGACCGAACGAGCGCAACGACCTCGACTCGGCGCCGCACACGATGGCGTCCGTCGTCGTCAATCCCTATTTCGACTGGGGCGACGACCGGCCGCCGCGGACCGACTACCACCGGACCGTGCTGTACGAGGCCCATGTGAAGGGGCTGACGATGCTCCATCCGGGGCTGCCGGAGGAGCTGCGCGGCACGTACGCGGCCCTCGCCCACCCCGCCGTCATCGAGCACCTCACCGAACTCGGCGTGACCGCGCTGGAGCTGATGCCCGTACACCAGTTCGTCCACGACAACCGGCTGGAGGACGCCGGGCTCGCCAACTACTGGGGCTACAACACCATCGGCTTCTTCGCCCCGCACAACGCCTACGCCTCGTGGGGCGACCGCGGTCAGCAGGTGCTGGAGTTCAAGTCGGCGGTGCGGGCCCTGCACAAGGCGGGCATCGAAGTCATCCTCGACGTGGTCTACAACCACACCGCGGAGGGGAACCACCTCGGCCCGACGCTGTCCTTCCGGGGGCTGGACAACGCCTCGTACTACCGGCTGGCCGAGGACCAGCGCTACTACATGGACACCACGGGCACCGGGAACTCGCTGCTCATGCGGAGTCCGCACGTACTCCAGCTGATCATGGACTCGCTGCGCTACTGGGTGACCGAGATGCATGTGGACGGGTTCCGCTTCGATCTGGCGGCGACCCTGGCCCGGCAGTTCCACGAGGTGGACCGGCTGTCGTCCTTCTTCGACCTGGTACAGCAGGATCCCGTGGTCAGCCAGGTGAAGCTGATCGCCGAGCCGTGGGACGTCGGCGAGGGCGGCTACCAGGTGGGCAATTTCCCGCCGCTGTGGTCCGAGTGGAATGGCATGTACCGGGACACCGTCCGCGACCTGTGGCGGGGCGAGCCGCGGACGCTGGCCGAGTTCGCCTCCCGGCTCACCGGTTCCTCGGACCTGTACCAGAGCGACGGGCGGCGGCCGATCGCCTCGGTCAACTTCGTGACCTGCCACGACGGCTTCACGCTGCGCGACCTGGTGTCCTACGACCAGAAGCACAACGAGGCCAATGGGGAGAACAACCGGGACGGCGAGAGCCACAACAGGTCGTGGAACTGCGGGGCGGAGGGGGACACCGACGACCTCGCGGTGCGATCCCTGCGCGCCCGGCAGCAGCGGAACTTCATCGCCACGCTGATGCTGTCGCAGGGCGTGCCGATGGTCAGCCACGGCGACGAGTTCGGGCGTACGCAGCACGGCAACAACAACGCGTACTGCCAGGACAACGAGATCTCCTGGGTGCACTGGCCGGCGGAGGACGGCGACCGGAGCCTGCTCGAGTTCACCCGTTCGATGGTGTGGCTGCGGCGCGACCACCCGGTCTTCCGCCGCCGCCGGTTCTTCCACGGCAGGCCCATGGAGGGCACCCACGACGAGCTGTCGGACATCGCGTGGTTCACCCCGCAGGGCAAGGAGATGACCCAGCGCGACTGGCAGCAGGCGTCCGCCCGCTCGATCACGGTCTTCCTCAACGGCCATGCGATCTCCGAGCCCGGACCGCGGGGTGAGCGGATCAGGGACGACTCCTTCCTGCTGATGTTCAACGCGAGTCCCGAGGTCAGGCACTTCGTGGTGCCGGTCGATCACGGGCGGCAGTGGCAGGTCGTGGTGGACACGGCCCGTATGGAGGGAGTGGCGCCGGGCACGGGCCGCAAGGTGAAGGCGGGCGACCGCTTCACGCTTCTGGACCGGAGCCTGCTGGTGCTGCGACGACCGGCGTAGTGGCGCCGCGGCTTCCGGGTGTCGCGCCAAGGGACCGGTGCACTCGGATGCCCGGGCAGAAGGCACAAAATGCCACTGCGCGGGTACGTGCCTTTCATGACGTCCGAGCCCGACCCCGCCGCGCCGCCCACCGCCACGTACCGGCTCCAGCTCCAGCCCGGCTTCCCCTTCTCCGCCGCGGCCGGTGCCGTGCCCTACCTCGCCTCGCTCGGCGTCTCGCACCTCCACCTGTCGCCCGTCCTGGAGGCCGTCCCGGGCTCCACGCACGGCTACGACGTGGTCGATCACTCGGTGGTACGGGCGGAGCTGGGCGGCGAGGAGGGGCTGCGCGCGCTGTCCCGTACGGCGCGGGAGCACGGCCTCGGGCTGGTGCTCGACATCGTGCCGAACCACATGGCGGTGACCGTGCCGGAGCGGCTGAACCGGCCGCTGTGGGAGGTGCTCCGGGACGGGCCCGACTCGCCGTACGCGCGCTGGTTCGACATCGACTGGGAGGCGCACGGGGGACGCGTGCTGCTGCCGGTGCTCGGCGGGCGGCTCGGCGAGGAGCTGCGGCACATCCAGGTCGACGGAGACGTCGTCCGCTACCACCGCCATGAGTTCCCGGTGCGGCCCGGCACCGGGCATCTGCCGCTGCCGGAGCTGCTGGACGCCCAGTGGTACCGGCTGGGCTGGTGGCGCCTGGCCCGTACCGAGCTGAACTACCGCAGGTTCTTCACCATCTCCGACCTGATCGGGGTCCGCGTGCAGGACCCGGAGGTCTTCCGGGCGACGCACGCGAAGGTGCTGCAGCTGCTCCGCGAGGGCGTCGTGGACGGCCTGCGGATCGACCACCCGGACGGTCTCGCCGACCCCCGGGAGTACCTGGGACGGCTGGACCGGGCGACCGGGGGGCGGTGGACTGTCGTGGAGAAGATCCTGACGGGCGATGAGCAGCTGCCCGCGGACTGGCCGGTCGCGGGCACCACCGGGTACGACGCCTTGCGGCAGGTCGACGGCCTGTTCGTCGACCCGGTCGGCGCCGCCGAACTGGCCGCCGGCTACCGGGGTTTCACGGCCCAGGCAGACGACCGGGGTGGTGAGTGGGCCGCCACCGCGCGCCACGCCGCGTACCGGGTGGTCACCCACGAGCTGGCCACCGAAGTCTCCTGCCTGGCCCGGATCGCTGCCCGGATCTGTGCGGCGAGCGCCGAGCTGCGCGACCACGCGCCGTGGGCACTGCGCACCGCGATCCGCGAACTGCTGGTCCGCATGCCCGTGTACCGGCCGTACGCCGTCGTGGGACGGAGGGCCTCCGAAGGCGACGCCGAGATGATCCGGGACGTCGCGGAACGCGCGCGTGGTGCCTTCGCCGTGCCGGAGGAGGCGGACACGGTGGATCTGATCCGAGACCTGGCGCTCGGGCTGCTCGGCACCTCACCCGACCACGCCGCCTTCTGCTCGCGCTTCGCGCAGACGTCGTCCGCGCTGCGCGCCAAGTCGGTGGAGGACAAGGCGTTCTACCGCTACGCGCCGTTGCTGTCGGCGGCGGAGGTCGGTGGGGACCCGGGGAGTCCGGCGGTGTCCGTGGCGGCGTTCCACGCCTTCTGCGCCGGGCTGCAGCGGGACTGGCCGGCCACCGGGACGGCGCTGTCCACGCACGACACCAAGCGCAGCGCGGACGTACGGGCGTGGCTGGCGCTGCTGACCGAGGCGCCGGACCGGTGGGCGGACCTGGTGGAGCGCCTGACGAAGGAGACGGCACGCGGAGGTGGCGTACGCGCCCCCGACCAGCATGTGGCCTGGACGGCGTGGCAGCTGGCCTTCGGGCTCGGTCCAGCCGATCCGGACTCCGAACCGGCGGCGCGCGACCGGCTGATCCAGGCAGTGCTGAAGTCGGTACGGGAGGCCGGGCTGCGGACGTCGTGGACGGAGGCCGACCCGGCGTACGAGGCCGCGGTGGAGGCGTTCGTCGGCACCGGTCCGGGCGGGCGGCCCCGGGAGGCACTCGCGCGCTTCCGCGGCTCGCTGATGGAGGCCGCCCGCGCGAACGTCCTCGGCGCGGCCCTGCTGCACCTGACCATGCCGGGGGTCCCGGACGTCTACCAGGGCACGGAGACGGAGTACCGGGCGCTGGTGGACCCGGACAACCGCCGGCCGGTCCGCCTCCCCACCACGGTCCTGGCCGGGCTGGACGAGGGGCGACCGCCGCGGAATCTCTCGGAGGAGAAGGTGCGCCTCACGGCTGGTGCCCTGCGGCTGCGGCGTCAACACCGGGAGTGGTTCGGCCGTTCGGGCGGGTACGAGCCGCTGGCCGTCCACGGCGCGGCGGCCGCGCACTGTGTGGCCTTCGCCCGCGCGGGCCGGGTGGTCACGGCGGTCACCCGGCTGTCCCGCCGCCTGGAGGAGTCGGGCGGCTGGCGTGACACGGAGCTCTCGCTCCCAGAAGGCGACTGGACGGACCTGCTGTCGGCGCGGACCGTACGGGGCGGCGGCGTCCTGGCCACCGAACTGTTCGCGGACGCGCCGGTGGCGCTGCTCGTCCGCTCCTGAGTGGCCGCAGGCTGCCGCCGGCCCACGCCACCCGTGGGAGACCGACCCGGTCCTCAGACCTCGTCGATGACCAGCCAGCTGCCGTCGGCCGCCTGCCAGTGGGAGAGCCGGGACATGTCATCGGTCCAGGGAGTACGTCCGCGCCACTCCAGGTCCTCCGGCGGCTCGCCCGCCGAGCGCCCGCCGGGGTCGATGACCAGCTGGACCTCGGAGACCTGCTGAGCGCGGGCCTTCTCGGCGGAGAGGGGCTCCGCCGGCCGCACGTACACCCGGCCGTCCGGCGCCACCCAGAACTCGCCGTAGTTCCCCTGGATCAGTTCGGGTGCCTCGATCGGTACCTCACCCCGCTCGAGGGCCTCCCGGACCGCCGCCAGTGCTGCTTGGTGCGCCCTGGTCCCGGCGGTAGCTTTCCTCGCCATGTCTCCATGGTCTCTCGGCAGCGGACCGTCCGCACACCGCCCGGCAATCCGACGGACAGCGGATACCTGCCCTCTACACGTACGTGTCAGCGATCGGCCAGGCGGAGGCTGATCCGGCCGAAGGTCATCTGGTCACCGGGCTGCACCACGGCCCGCCCGATCACCCGGCGGCCGTTGACCCAGGTGCCATTGGTCGAGCCGAGGTCGCGCAGCACCCAGCTCCCGCCCTTGCGGACGAGCTTCGCGTGCACCCGGGAGACCCCGTCGTCGTTGGAGACCGCCCGGCGCCCACATCCCCGCAGAAGGACCCTTTTCTGACGTCAATTCCCGTGTTCGGCAGGCGAGTTCGTGACACCATGCTGTGTCCGCGATCACGCCCGGACAGGGCCTGGCTACCCGTGTCACCACGGGCGTCCCGCGTGCCGGAATGGGGGATCCATGCCGCAGGCCGTTCAAGCTCCACAGGTGCCACCCGCAGGGCTGGCGGAGGTGGCCGATCTGGCCCATGAGTGCTGGCTGCGGCCGTCGGCAGAGCCCGAGCGCCCGCTGCCGGTGATCGTCCTGCTGGGGCGCCCCGGCAGCGGCAAGACGTACGCCCTCGACCACTTCGAGGCCGTCACCGATGGCGCGCCGGTCGCGCGGATCGACTTCGCCGCGGCCGCCGAGCAGCGCCCGCACGAGGTGTGCCTGCACCTGGCCTTCCTCCTGGCGCGCAAGCACCGCGGCAGCAAGCCGCTCCGCTTCCCGCGCCTGCTGCTGGGCCTGCTCGCGGTACAGCCGCAGCTGTCGCTGACCGATCGGGGCCAGGCCGTCCGCGAGCTACGCCAGGCGCTGCGCCAGGCCCGCAACCGCAGCGCCACGGCGGACGCGGGCGAAGGCATCGCCGGGCTCGTGGAGACCCTGGGCCTCTCCCCGTCCCGGGTGTCGACCTGATCGTCGGCGTGCTGCTGCGCGGCTTCGAGTACATGCCCGCGAGCACCTTCCTCAACCGGGCGCTGGCCTCGTACGGTTCGACCGGCCCCGGCAGCGCGCTGGAAGAGCTGGTCGAGCTCAACCGCCGCAACCGCACCGGCGTCCGCGCCGACGAGGACTTCGTGGACCGTCGGCTCTGCCTGGCCTTCCTCGACGACCTCAACGCCGGATACGCCCGCGGCCGGCGCCCCCACAGCTGCCTGGCCCTGCTGGACGACCTCGACCACAACCCGGGCAGCACCCGCTTCCTCGACGCGCTGCTGCGGCTGCGCACCGAGCGGGCCCGCAAGGGGCCGTCCGAACCCCTTCTTGTCCTTG